>JAFLVF010000031.1 GCA_022508425.1 Clostridiales bacterium
GTAGCCGATTTCGCGGCCGCCCACGCCGATATCGCCGGCGGGCACGTCGGTGTCGGCGCCGATGTGCCGAGCAAGCTCGGTCATAAAGCTCTGGCAGAACGAGCGGATTTCGTTGTCCGACTTGCCCTTGGGGTCGAAGTCGCTGCCGCCTTTGCCGCCGCCGATGGGAAGCCCCGTCAGCGAGTTTTTGAATATCTGCTCAAAGCCCAAAAATTTGATGATGGAGAGGTTGACGGAGGGGTGGAGTCTGAGCCCGCCCTTATACGGTCCTATCGCGTTGTTGAACTGAACGCGGAAGCCGCGGTTGACGCGCAGATTGCCTTTGTCGTCCGTCCACGGCACGCGGAATATGATTTGTCTGTCCGGCTCGGTGATGCGCTCGAGTATGGCGTTAGCCTCATACACCTTGTCGCTGTCGATTACGGGCTTGATTGTGGTCAGCACCTCGTCGACGGCTTGCAAGAACTCGGGCTGATCGCCGTTGCGCGCAACAATAGTCGCTTTTACACTGTCGATGTAAGACATAATTTGCTCTCCTTTATTGTGAAAATTTCGATCACTTAATTTTATACCTAATTACAAGCATTTGTCAAACAATAGCATATATTTTTTGCCATTCTAATATATTTTTATTGTATGGGCGAAGCCGCGAAAACTCGGAAAATCGGTTTTGTCAAAATACGGCAAAATGCGATTTGTTTAGTGGTATTTCGCGTTAATTTATATGATAAGGTGGATATGTCCGAATGAGGTTTTTGGTTATCAAGCGTTCGACGATTGTTCTTGCGGCCATTGCCGCGCTCGTATTGGCTGCGTCGTTGACGGCGGTGCACTATACGGGCGCCGCGTCCATTTACAACAACGTCAGCCCCAAGAAAGTGCCGATATATTCGGTGGAGACCGACGAAAAAGCGGTTGCGCTGACGTTCGACGCGGCGTGGGGTGCAGACAAGACGCTTGGGATTCTCGAAACTATCGAGGCAAAAGACGCAAAGGCTACCTTCTTCCTCGTCAGCTTCTGGGCGGAAAAGTATCAAGACGAGTTGAAAAAGCTTGCAGCTTCCGACAGGATAGAGATAGGCACGCACTCGGCGACGCATCCGTACATGTCCAAGCTGTCGCGCGACAAGATTGCGCTCGAGCTGTCGACGTCAAAATCACTCATCGAAGGGATAACGGGGCGGAAAGTCGAATTGTTCCGTCCGCCGTACGGCGACTACTCTGATACCGTGCTTAACGTAGCCAAAGAGCAGGGCTTGTATTCAATCCAATGGGACGTAGACTCGCTCGATTGGAAGAACCTGTCAAAAGAGCAGATCACCTCGCGCATAGTGTCCTCATGCCGAAACGGCAGTATCGTGCTCATGCACAACGACGGCAAACATACGCTCGAAGCTTTGCCCGCAATCATAGACGGACTAAGGGCCAAGGGCTTTACCTTCAAGACGGTGGGCGAGCTGATATACAAAGATAACTATACTATCGATCATACGGGTAGACAAATAAGGAGTTAAACAAGATGAAAAACGAACAAAAATCGACTAATTCGGTTTTCCTTCAAGGGCGCATAGGCAATCAACCTACATACACTCACGATTTGTACGGTGAGAAGTTTTACGAGTTCAAGCTGGACGTGCCGCGGTTGTCGGAGCATCTCGACGAGATACCGATCACCGTTTCCGAGAATCTGATAGGCGGGCTGACGGAGGGCAGGATAATAGGCGTCGGCGGGCAGTTTCGAAGCTTCAACCGTCCCGAGGGCGAGCGGTCGCGGCTTATCTTAAGCGTATTCGCGCGCGAGATACTTGAGCCGCAGGAGGAGGTAAACCCCAACACCGCGGAGCTTATAGGCTATATTTGTAAGCCGCCCGTGTACCGCACGACGCCGTTTAACCGCGAGATATGCGACGTGCTCTTGGCGGTCAACCGCGCGTATTCAAAGTCCGATTACATACCCTGTATCGCCTGGGGCAAGAATGCGCGGCTCATACGCGAAGCGACGGTAGGGCAAAAGTTGGAGGTTTCGGGCAGAATACAGTCACGACAGTACACAAAACGCCTGGACGACGGCACGAGCAGCATTCGCACCGCTTACGAGTTTTCGATAGGTACCGTCGAGTTCCTGCGAAAAGAAAGCGAAGTCGCCTCGACCGTGGACGACGATAACGAATAACAAAAAAGGGCTTGAAACATTCAAGCCCTTTTAACGTGCGAAATTTACGAATTCTTGATGATAAATAACGAACGCGGAGAAACAGTATGTAATTGTCAGACGGAGCGCGTTGTCAAACGTTTCTTTTTCAGGTAGATGACGCGCCCGATGATGATGGCGGCGAGTATGACCGTTACTATTATCACGATTATCGCGACTATCAGCACGATGTTTACGCCCTTGTATTTGAGATAAACTGTCTTGACGTAGCAGGTGAGCGTGCCGTATTCGGGGTCGAGATATTTTATTTGCGTGTATTCTACCGACGTGTCGAACTTGCCTACGACCTCGACTTGAGTGCCCGTAGCGAAAGTAACGTCGATTTCTTTGTATTCGCCGTCGACCAATTGATACGCTTGCGCGAACGTACTGCCTTTGTACGAAATTATTTCGGCGTCGTACGCCGGGCGAATGAATATGGGGTCGTAGCCCAATACGCTCATATTAGCGGCGAGAATATATCCCTCGTATTGACCGGTAATGCGTATTCTGTACCACAAATTGTTGTAATCGTCGCGGTATTCCTGCACGAAATCGAGTATTTCGAACTGCGTGGCGCGCTCGACTGCTCCGAAGCCGGTCACCGCTTTTGAGTTAGGGCTCGGCCACTTGTATACGGGCGTCGCGCTCGCATACACCGCGCCGCTCGAAGCGGGCGGAGCGACGTAGGGAAGAGGTGCCGACAAAGAGTCGCGGTAGACGTAGCCTTGCAGTAGTTCGCCGGTCGAGAGATTGTCTATGAGTATAAGCGAGTATTCGCGCGATTCTTCGAGTTCGTATTGAGCGACAATTACCTTGCGCCCCTTTGCTATGGTGTATACTGACGGAGTTTCCATAGGCAGGGAGAAAACGGGGGTGTCGTACAGCGTGACGCGAATGAGCCCGCTGTTGTGTATGGTGGGATTTGTGTCGTCTTTGACGGCGGGAACGTCGTAGTCGTCGTCTATCAGCTTGACGCCGAGGGTAGTACCGCTTGCAGACAGCACGCGGTGCTTGTACGAATCGACTATGACTAAGTCGCCGTACGGAACAAACACGCTGTCAACGGTGCACAACGCGATATCTCCGCTCGAAAACCCGAGCTCGTACGGCTTGCCGTCTACAGTCATGGAAAACTGCGCGCTTTCGCTTCCGTAGGCGGCTATGCGCGTGATGTACGACGGGGAGAGCGTGAATACCGTGCCGTTTAAGTCGACTGCGAGCGAGAATGCGGTCGGGTCTGCCGCGCAGTACTCGAATTCTGTCGTTTTGCCGTCCGATACTGTCAGCTTTTTGACCGAAGTGTTGTCGAGAGCGTACAGCTCGTCACGGCCTGCGGCAAGCGTTATCGCCTTGTACGGCTTGTCCGAGATTTTGACCGCCGAATGATCGTCGGCCGCCCACAACCCGTCGCGCGTAAGTATGTAAAGGGTCTTGTCCGCGTCCACAGCTATCTGCTTGATGAAGCCGTCGACCGTAATTGTTGTTTGACCGGTCGGTGTGATTTTGACGACCTCGTTGAACGAATGGGCGATGTACACCGCGCCGGTGCTGTCGCCGGCTACCGAAACGGGGCTGACAAACTCGCCGTCGAGATAGTGAACGGCGGAGGAAGTGTACGCGGCAACGCGGTCGTTTACCGTGTCGGCCACGTACATCGTCGAATTTTTGAGCGCAACTCCGCTCGGCATATTGAAAAACCCTTCTGCGTCGGAAGCGGAGGCTATCATAGAGGTTTGCACCGAAAGATCGGAAGAAAGTTTTTGAATTCCGTCAAGCGCGTCGAGCGCGTAAATATATCCGTCGAATGCGAATATGTCGGTAAACGCTTCGCCCTGCGCGGAGTAGGCAAGCTCGGGATGGGCGCCCATCTTGTAGCCGAGTATGCCGCTCTGCGTAGCCGTGTACAGAATTTCGCTGTAATCCATTGCCGACATCGACAAGACGATATCGCTCTGCATGAATATTTGCTCGATGTTGCCGTTGACGTCTACCGAAACTATATCGTGCTTGTTCTTGAATATTGCGGAATTCACCGCCACAAAGACATTCCCGCCAAGCACCGCAAAGCTCGACGCCTTGATCGTCTTGTAAGCGTCGGACGAAAACGGGGTATATTTCGCGCTGTTTATGTCGATAGCGTTCTCTCCGAGCGTGATTGTAACCAATCCGTCCGCCGTCAACCCGTACAGCGTGTTGTCCTCTATATCGATATCGACAATATCGTATTCGTCGAAAGTCGTGCCGTCGTTGCCGTAGTACGAGGTTATGCAACCGTCCTCGAGCGTTATTATATAATTGCCCGTGCGGTATACCTTGTCGGCATACAATTCCTCGCGCACAATCTCGATTACTCCGTCGTTTGAAATTGACTTGACCGTTGACTCTTCCGAGACGAGCATGCCCGACGGGTCGGCGTACACAGACGTCGGCGCGTCGAATAGGTGATAGTCTATATCGGACCCGATCTCGATGGGTGAGAGGACGACGGAGTTTTCGCTGTCGGCAAAAGCGCGATGCGAAGTGCCGAAAGCTACTATGAGCACTGCGGCTATAAACGCGGCGAATATGACGGCTAATCTGAAACCTGTTTTAAGCATCGGCTTTTTCATACGGCATATATTGTATCACTAATAAAAGAAAATGTAAAGAGTTTTGCCCGATTTTGTCGAATAGCATGATATTATGTGGAAAATTGTGAGAAAAACATGAGAAGCAGATGCGCGATTGACGGCGTTTGGCTATTATATACAGAAAACATTGTAAAATTTATGCAAATTGTACTCTTTACAACCCTTGACAAGTGTGATATAATCATAAATGTCAGAAAATGGGGTTATATTTGTGTACCGGGCGTACAGCAGTATATACGAATTTTACGGCAGGTGTGGATGAATAACATTGCTATTATTGATTTGGGATCGAATTCCGCAAGACTCGTATTGGCGCATGTCATAAATGACAGCTATTTTGTCGTTTATGACGAATTTCGCGAGCAGGTACGCCTTGCACAGGATATGGAACGCGACGGGTATCTCAAGCCGTCACGCATTGCACAAGCCGTCAAAACGCTCAAAATGTTCCGGAAATTGTGTGACGCCAACAATGTGGACAAGGTGTGCGCTTTTGCGACAAACGCGGTGCGCAAGGCCAAGAACCAACGCAGCTTTTTGGAAGAAATCAACACTGTATGCGGCTTTAAGTTCAACGTTTTGACCGAAGAGCAAGAGGCCACGCAAATATATTACGGAGTCATCAACTCGCTCGAGATACCCAAGGGCATTATCATGGATATATCGGGCTCGTCGTTGCAACTCATACAATACAACAGACGGCTCATACTCAACCACGTAACCCTCCCGATAGGCACGCTGAGCCTGTCGACTTTGTTCAACGAGAATACTACGCCGCTGCAACAGTCGCAGATGATCGAGACGTACATGCGCGACCAATTCAACAGCATAGAATGGCTGAAAAACCTCGATCCCGAAACCAAGTTTATAGGCGTAGGCGGGTCGTTCCGCAACCTTGCAAGCGTAGTCAGGCGTATCAACAAGTATCCGCTCGAAATGGTGCACAACTTCCATGTCGAGGGCGAAACTTTTGTCAAGGTGTACGACATGATCAAGGTTTTGGACGTAGAAAAACGTTCCAAGATCAAAGGCTTGTCCGCACAGCGCGCCGATATTTTTTGCGCCGCGCTTTCGTGCATAAAGAGCTTTATGGATTGCACCGGGTTTGACGAAATGACGGTGTCGGGCGCGGGTATAAGAGAAGGGTATATGTTCAACCATGCCGTGCCTACTACGCTGGAGAAGCCTATTTCGGACATTCTCGGCCATTCAATTTACACGCGGCTGTATTATTATGGACTGAACGTGCCGCACGCGGAGCACGTCTGCAACCTCGCGATACAATTATTCAAGCAACTCAGAGTTTTGCACAAGTTGCCGCGGCAGTACGTGCGCGTATTGCGTGTTGCGGCCCTGATGCAAGAGTCCGGCCTAAGATTAAACTACTACAATTGCTACAAACATTCGGCGTATATCATACTCAATTCCAATCTGTACGGGATATCGCACCGCGACCTCGTGCTTGCGTCGTTTGTAGTGCGCGGGCATGATCTCGAGGATATCTCGATTGCCGATTGGAATAAGTATGCCGGCATCGTCCACGAAGAAGATCTCGTCGCCGTCATGCGTCTTGCCGTAATCTTACGGATAGCGGAGGCACTCGACCGATCCATGTCGGGCTCTATCAAATCTGTGACGTGCGACGTGCTCGGCGATTCTGTCATCATGAAGACCGAAGCGGAGGGCGATTGTTCGCTCGAGATAAAGGACGCTTTGAGCGCAGGCGCAGACTTTGCCCGCGCATACAAGAAGAATTTGGAAATACTGTAATACAGAAAACAAAGTGGAAATAATCTTTGCAAGCGGCTCGCCGCGCCGACGGGTGCTGTGCCGCAAAATCAAATATATCACGAGAGAGTGCGACGACGGTGCGCACTCTTTGTCCAATACGGCAACGTCGGATATGGCGCGCTTTACCCCTGTTTTTACGGCGGTTGACGCGGAAGAGAAAATACTCGACGGAGCCTTAGCGACGGCGGAGTACAACGCGCGGCTAAAGGGCGAGCGGGCCGCGGAGCTGTACCCGGGCAAAATAATCATGGCGTTCGACACGGTTGTGGGGATAGGCGACAAGGTTTTCGGCAAGCCCAAGGACAGGCGGGACGCCATTTCGATGTTCGAAACGCTATGCGGCAACACCCACGAGGTGGTTACGGCGGTGTATCTGCGCGTAAAAGAGAAAATTATCGTAAAAAGTGAAAAAACATATATAACTTTTGGTGCATTTGACAAAAATTTGGTGTATAATTATGTAGACAGCGGCGCGCCGTTCGACAAGGCGGGCGGATACAACATCGACGATCCCGAAATCAAGCCGCTTGTCAAACGTGTGGACGGCGATTACACCAATGTGGTCGGGTTGCCCGTAAGCATGACGGAAAAACTAATCGAGGAGAATTTAGTCTATGGCGAAGATGGATATAGCGCTTGACCTCGGAACTTCGTACACTTCCATTTACGTATCGGGGTACGGCATTGTTTTGCACGAGCCGTCCGTAGTCGCGTTTTATGACAAGGCGCCGAGGCGAGTGCGCGCGGTCGGCGACGACGCGTATCAAATGATAGGCAAAGCGTCCGACAAGATAAAGATCGTTCGCCCGATTACAGGCGGCATAATCAAGGACGCCGAAGCGTGTACCGCCATGTTGAGCGAATTTCTCAAGAAGATTTTGCCGCAGTCGTATGTGTTCAAACCCAAAATCCGCGCCGTGGTCGGCGTGCCGACGGGCATTACCGTCGAAGAACGCAAAATGTACGAAGAGACTCTGATGGGCGCCGGCATAGACGAAATAGAAATGATCAACTCGGTCATGCTCGCGGCCGTCGGCACCGACAACCCGGTGCGCTCGGACTACGGCGGATTTATCGTGTCGATAGGCGGCGGCGCGACCGAAATAGCGGTAATCAGCCTTTGCGGAATAGTGACGGGATGTTCTATCAGCATAGGCGGCGACATGATAGATCGCGCGCTTGCCGACAGTATACAGGGTATACACGACATCAAGGTCGATTCGGTGACGGTAAGGCGAATCAAAGAGCGCATAGCAAGCCTTATCAGAAACGACTGTGCGACTATGACGGTCAACGGACTCAACAACCTTACAAACACGATAACGAGTGTGGAAGTTTCGGGCGACAGACTGTACCGCTCGGTTGCGACGTATTACGAGAGCATAATCAAATCGGTTTACAAGGTGATCAAGTCGTGTTCGCCTGCGCTCGCCGCCGCAATTCGAGAGAACGGAATAACGGTAGTGGGCGGCGCCGCCAATATTCCCGGGCTCGACATACTCATGAGCGAGCGGCTGGGACTTCGAGTCACCATTCCGCACGACGCGCAGTACGCCGTCATTGCGGGTGCGGGCATGCTGCTCACCGATCCCGACTACCTTTACGACGTTATACGGCATTCATAGACAATACGGATAATACACGCGATTTTACCGACCGTTTGCTAAAAACAGTCGGTATTTTTTTCGGCAAAATAAGTGCTTGACGTCGACAAACATCTCGAAATTTCCGCTTGGAAAATATATTACGAGAGGATATAATATACCCGTCATGAAAAGTATAGTAATTACTTCGGGCAAGGGCGGAGTGGGAAAGACGACCGTCACGGCGGGATTGGGGCGCGCGCTCGCCGCCATGGGTTACCGCACCGTGATAGTGGATGCCGATTTCGGGCTGAACAATCTCGACGTGGTGCTCGGGCTCGAAAACCGCGTCGTGTACGACATTGCCGACGTTATAAACAACCGTTGCCGTGCCCGTCAAGCTCTCGTCGAGGACGACGTCAAAAATCTATACTTACTTCCGTCTGCGCACGGCTACCTCGGCGAAAATGTCACTTCTCAAAACATAAGGCTTGTGCTCAACAGTCTTGCGAGCTCGTTTGATTATGCGCTCGTCGATTGTCCGGCGGGGATAGAAGCGGGCTTTCGCCGCGCAGTCATCGCTTGCGAAAGGGCGATTATCGTTACTACTCCGCACATCAGCGCACTGCGCGACGCGAACAAGGTGGCGGCGCTCTTGACGTCGTACAAGCTTAACCCGTCGGTAGTTATCAATCGCGTGCGAGGGGACTTGCTTGCGGCGGGCAAGATTCCGAGCAAGGACGAGATAGCGGCGATACTCAAAGTAGAGGTTGACGGAGTGATTCCCGAAACGGACGGCGTATACGAGTTTGAGAAGATCAGGCTGAAGCCGTTCGAACTGCTCGCGTCGCGCATAGTGTACGGTGTGGGGACGACGCTCGATCCGGCCGAAGAATACAGAGGATTTTTGGGTGCGATCAAAAGACGGTTTAGGAGAGACAGATGAACACGGAGTCTAAGCGCATAATGCGCGTTGTGGAAAACGACATGAACGGCGAAATAAAAAAGACGCTCACCGTCATGCAAAGTGACTTGTCGGCGCTGTTAGCCGAGTTCTGTGCGCTGAAAGCGATGAACGTGTGGGCGGAACGCGTTAACGGCGCGTTCAGAATAAATATAGAAGTCACTGCGGATAGAATTTACAATATAGGCGTCGCCGAGCTGTAATTATAGCGGACGGACGTTCATATTATATTGTGTATGGACAAATATTCGGGTTGCAATAAGGTAGAGAGCGTTACATACACGCCCAAAAAGCCGGAAACCAAGAAAGGGAAACGTTCGCACGGTTCCTTTCTCGTTCGGCTGTCTGTTTGCTGCGTCCTCGTCGCAGGCATAGTCGCGGCGGCGTATATTCCGTCTCTTTCGCCGTACAAAAAGACTCTCAAGAGCGTAATTTGCTACGATATGTTCGGTCATAACGATATCGGCGCCATGCCCATAATATCGAGGCTGATTTGAGCGACGGGAAAGCGGGCGGACTTAAACGAAGAATATCCGATCGTTTCCGCCGCAAAGATAACGACCAAGCGGACGACAGACTGCGCATATATATATCGCCGATAACGTTTGTCATGGCGGTGGTATTCGTCGCGATAGGTATGGCGTACGAATTTGCGTGCTGTTTTACCGCCGTAGTGTTGCACGAGTTCGCGCACGCCAAGCTTGCCAAGAGGCTGGGCTACGAGCTTAACGAAATCAAGATAATGCCGTACGGCGCGGCGCTGTGCGGCAATGTCGATATTACGCCCAAGCACGAAATATCAATCGCAGCAATCGGGCCTATATTCAACCTCGTGCTCGCCACCGTGTTTGCCGCGATGTGGTGGTTGATACCGGTTAGCTATGCCTTTACCGGCACTTTTTGCATGTGCAACATGTATATCGGGCTGTTCAACCTACTTCCGGTGTATCCTCTCGACGGCGGCCGCATAGCCTTCGCCCTTCTTTCTGCTAAACTGAAACGACAAAAGGCATATCTTGTCATGCGCATAATTTCTTTGGTTATGGGGCTTGTCGCAATCGCGCTGTTCTGCGTATCGGCGGTGTATGCGCTTAACCCTTGCTTTTTGTCGGTGGGATTATTCATGACGGTGTCGGCGCTGATTCCGGACGCGCGGGCGAGATACCGTGCGCTGTTCTCGCTGTCCGAGCGCAGATCGCGCATGAAAAAACCCATCGAAGTCAAGATTTGCGCCGTTACGGCTGATGCGCCGTCGGTGGAGTTGTGTTCCCATCTCGACCCGGACAGATTTTGCATATTCAGGATTTACGACGACGGAATGAATGCGGTGGGCGAAATAGACGAGATATCGCTTGTTGAGTTCGTCAAGCAAAACGGTTACGACAAGAGTATATCGGACGTAATGCGCAATAATCGTAAAATGTATTGATTTTGGCGCATTCTTGTGCTAAAATACCGATATGAACTATTCAGATAAAATACGAACGTGCGAAATATCGGAATTGCCCGAATTGT
Source organism: Clostridiales bacterium (assembly GCA_022508425.1). Classification (GTDB taxonomy): domain Bacteria; phylum Bacillota; class Clostridia; order Christensenellales; family Pumilibacteraceae; genus Anaerocaecibacter. The sequence goes on from JAFLVF010000031.1 coordinate 10,678, forward strand.
CGCGCGCGCTCATGGACGACAAAGCGGCCTTTCCGCGCGTAATAGCGGAGTTGGCGCGGCGGGATGGCATGGCGGACCATATGCGCCTTGCCGAAGTTTTGTCGTTTGCCGCCATAGACGGCACCCATGACGGCGATATATACCACAGCGACCCGGACGCAGGCAAGCGGTATATGGACTTGTTTTTGTCGTGCTGTAAGATGTGCGCAGTGCCCGAGAGCGAGTATGTAGCCGTAATCATAGACGCGATAAACGCGCCTAAAGGTTGCGCTCTGTATGAATGGCGTACTACCGCTATTAAATATTTGACCAAGCGCGCCGAAGAGAATTTCGATCTCGTTTCGGAGTACATAGACAGATTTGACAAGAAATACGTTTGCTATTCCATTTTGTTGAAAGTGGATAGGGGAAAAGCGCTCGGCATACTTATCGGCAAGGTTTTGTACGAGAAATTTATAGATAAATCGGCTATCAGAAGCATACTGATGAACTGTCCCGATCTGTCCGAAACGCTTATAACAGTATACGACGGCATGAACGCCGTCGAGCGCGCCGCCGTGGTCAAGCTGTTGCTGTCGCAAAGAGACGACCCCAATGTAGAGGAATTTCTGAATACAAAGGCGGCCGACGACAGGTCGAAAACGGTGCAAAAGGTGCTGTCCCGCCCGACGGACAGAAAGGCGAGTAGGTCGGGCGGAGCGGTCAAATATTTCGAGAGCCTGATGGCGACCGGCGAGAGAATCAAGTTCGGCGCTCTGTGCGAGCTAATCGGATCGGGCGGCGACGATAAAATCAAGAAGTCGAAATACGCGTCGGTCGCAGAGAATATTTTCTTTTGCACAGACGACCGCAAAAATTCGGGCGCTGTGCGAGTGATATGCTTCGACGGCAAGAAATTTTTCGACCTTAGCGGCAAGAAAGTAAACCTGTCGCCGGACGACGAGGTCGGCGTGTTGCATCCCTTCGATCTTGCTGACGGCGACCCGCTTGTCAATCTCGATATGAATCAGCCTTTTCCACAGCTTCGACGGGTTTTATACGAGCGAATTTCGGGCGAGACCACCTTTTCCAAGCGTTTTTCGGGCACGTTCTTGTCCGAAGGTGAGTTTGCCGAGCGCGTCGGCAAGTTCGGCTTTGAGCTGTGCGGCGGCTCGGACGGGAAGCCGATGGCCATACACATCGCCGGCGGTTATGCCGTCGGTTTTGAGTACGACGAGAGGACGTTTGCATGCGACAAGGTGTATTACTACCGCGCGTCGGACGTAGTTAGGCAGGGCAGGCGGCTGTTCTTGCCTAAAATTCCGCTCGATATTTCGGAGCTTGACAAGCGCACTTACAGCGAACTTACATATGCCGTGGCCAAGCTGTTCGGAGCGGTGTAAAAAAGTTTTCAAAACTATTTACAAATTTTTCAAAGCGTTGTATAATATATTCAGTAGTTACGTCGGGTCAGCCGAATACAAGGTCATTTTCCGTGAAAAGTAAAATTCTCGTAGATTACGAATCGTATATGTGTAGCGTCGCCTTGCTCGAGGACGGCGCTTTACGCGAGTTTTACGTAGAAGACAGGAATATGCACCGTCTTACGGGAAATATTTACAAAGGTCGGGTAGTCAACGTTCTGCCCGGGCTTGCTTCCGCGTTCGTCGATATAGGACAGCGTCGCAACGGATTTTTGGCGGCGGCGGACATGCTCGAAGACCGCACAACGCTGGCAAGGTCGGGCGCGGTACCCACAAAGCTGGATGTCAAAGAGGGAGATTATGTGCTCGTACAGGCGGTCAAAGAGCCGACCGACACCAAAGGCCCCCGACTTTCGGCCAACCTGTCGTTGCCCGGTCGGTTTGTTGTTTATATGCCGACAATCGATTTTGTGGGCGTTTCCAACAAGATAACAGACGAGCACGAGCGCGACAAGCTGTTGAATCTGCTAAACAAAAACCGTCCCAACGACCATTGCGGTCTGATTGCGCGCACCGCGGCGCGCGACGCGCGCAAGGCAGATATTATAGACGAGATCAAGTATTTCCACAACCATTACATTTCGCTGCTTGACAAGTTTAAGTCGGCGGACGGAGTATCGCTTCTGTCGACCGACGGCGATCTCGTTTTTCGCACGGTTAGAGACATACTCAACTCCACGGTTGACGAGATTGTGTGCAACAGCGCGGAAGTTTCCACGCAGTTATCGCAGTATTTGGCGGAAAACCTTGCGCATCCCGTCAAAGTTACGCTCATGGACGATTCCGATATTCTCAAGCGGTTTGGCGTGCTCGGCGAAGTGGAAAAACTGCTGGGGAACAAGGTGGAACTGCCGAGCGGAGGCACTCTCGTCATCGATTATACCGAAGCGCTTACCGTAATCGACGTCAATTCTGCCAAATATACGGGCGACGTCGACCACGAAAGGACTGTTTTCGAAACGAATTGCGAGGCGGCAAGGGAGATCGCCAGGCAACTTCGGCTTAGAAACGTAGGAGGCTTGGTCGTCATCGACTTTATTGATATGCAAGACCCTTTGCACAACGAGGAGGTTGTCAACATCCTGACGGCGGAGGCAGCCAAGGACAGGACGCGCACACGCATATTGCCAATGACCGAGCTCGGCTTGGTGCAGATGACGCGCAAGAAGTCCGGATTGGAGATTCAATCGTTGCTGTTACAGCCGTGCGAGACATGCCGCGGCAGTGCGCATACATTTTCGCCCAACTTCTTGGCGCGAAAGATCAAAGCGCAGCTTATGGATATATTCAAGGACAATCTTGTGACGGCGGCGGTGGTCACTGTAAACCCGAACATGTTCCCGAGACTGTTGCACGGCGAGTGGTTTAACTCGTTCGGCGGGAAAAATTCGAACAGAGTAGTGTATTTGGTGGCATCCGACGATGTCAATATCAATTCGTTCAAGATAAGCGCGAAAGACAGCGCGATTTTGTCGCTTCCGGACAGCGCGTACTTACTGACGTAGGAGCGCGAATGAAATATATCAACAAAGAATACGGATTTGCGTTCCGTCCGCCTTTCTTCGATAAATTCTACGAACAGACCGAGAGCGGGCCCGAAATAGGCGAGGACAATTATCCGCAAAAGAATATAATGGGCGTCGGCTACGATTACGGCGCAATCAACGGTGCGATGATAGTGGGCAAGCACGGCTCGATGTGGGGCATACGCGTGCTTTATTACGCGCATCAAAAATGGCTTGACAACGACGATTTCGTGGGTAATATGGGCTCGTCGAGCGCTAATACCGCCGACGGTAGCTTTGCGCACTTCTCGTCGGGGCCGTTGTCCGTCAAGTGGGTGCGGCACAACGACCATTCGCTCGTATTACAGGTATCGTCGCGGCGCAAGCTGAGAGTGCGCGTCATTTTCTACCCGTGCTACGACTGTCCGGGCGAATTGTCGATAGAGGGCGCGACGGTCAGCGGCAGAAGCCCGTATATAGGAATAGTGCCAGGCACAGTCGAGCTCACCGACAACAACGCGATTTACCGCGGCAGATATCTCGCTCTTGACGACGACAAGCGCGAATACTTCCATGCCGTGTCGTACATGCCGCCTTCCGATTCCGCCAACGGCGCGTTTAACGAGGCGATAATGGAGTTTGTCATCAACCGCCGTCAGCCGAGCGTTTATCTGTACGCGACGGTGGGCGACGGAGATATTTTCGACGCGGAAATCCCGCGCCTTGACAGGGTAAAAAGCCAAATCGATACGAGCGAGCTCCGTTACGGAGTAAACAAAACTATGGGCACGGGCGAGCTCGGCGAAAACGTCGAACGAATGTTCAACGCCATACTGTGGTCGCGCGTGTATTATCCGTATTTATTGACGGAGATATATACGCCCAAGCGATCTATACTCGACAATCATTTCGATATCAGCGGAATAGGCGAGAACTGTTCGGCGATACTCGGCTGTTATACAGGCGTCGAGAAGGCTGTGCAACAACTCAAATACACGCTCGAAGACAAGATAATGGCAATATTTGCGGTCTGGCATAACTATATGCACATGACGGACAGGAGCGAAATGCTGCTGTCGTACCGCAGGTTGAGTAAATTATATCCGCCGGTCGCAACGCCGGTTGTCGCCGACGACAACAAGAACGAGGTCGCGTACAAGTGGACTGATTCGCCGCTCAAGGAGAAATCAAACCCGTCGCCCATGTTCAGCCTCGATTTGTCGTGCATAAAGCTATTGGCGTTTGACGTATTGGAGCGCATCGCGTCGCTGTTTGACCTTACCGACCGCGAAAAGTATCAAAAAGCCAAGTCGGACATGATAAAGGTCATCAACGACACGTTCTGGTGCGAGCGCGAGAGACTGTATATCAACCGCTATGTCACCGGGCAGTGGGCGACTGCGATAGGCGCGACGTCGTTCTATCCGTTGCTCGCAGGCGCGGTCGACACCCCGGAAAAGCTGTCGCTGCTCGTCAACAGCCTTACCGACACCAAGCGGTTTTGGGGAGATTACGTCATTCCGACGTTGAGTGCAGACAACCCCGAATACGGAAAATTATCCAAGCCGGACAACAACGGCAAACGCACACCGGCATATCTCGATTACCGTGGAAGCATCGTGCCGTACGTCAATTTCATTCTGTATCACGGGCTTAAGCGTTACGGGCTGGACGAACTTGCTGCGGCGGTCGCGCAAAAATCCGCGGCGCTATGGTCCGCCAACGAATCGGACAACGTTGAAAACTACTCGGTATATCTGCCAAAAGGCAAACGCGCCCGAGTCGATTCGTATTTCTCGGCAAACGGGAACATGCTCGCGCTAATCGGCATGCAGGAACTTATCGATCTCGAATATTTCAGACCCGATCTCAAGAGCGCGATATCGTTTGGCACGTTTTTGGGCGGAAGCAACAGCGTGACCAACCTTCAAATGTGCGGACACGAGTACAATGTGGAGGTTACCGACGAGAGCACGGCTCTCGTAATGGACAAAATCAGTATGTTCAAAGGCGACGGCGGCAAGTTTGTCGTCAGAAATTTCCTGCTCGACGGCAACGGCGGCGGGGAATTCATGGTCGACGCAAAGGCCAACATCAGTATAAACCTCGTCCTGCCGTCCGAGAACAAAAAACCCGTCAAGTATTTCTTTATCGTTCCGCCGGGGAAGTCGGCAGTGAAGGCTTCCAACGGAATGGTCAATATTGTTAAAATTAAATAATGACGCCTCTGACGGCGTATTCATCGCCGGATACGGACTACGTGCTCCTCGGCGCTCGGTCATGTAGGTGGTTCTACGCTTCCGTCACGCCGCGTCGCCTGTTGCCCGCCTGCGCCGCGACTAAGTTGTCTATTTCGGCATGGGGTGGTTGTAATTCTATATAATATAATAGCAATAAAAAAGAGCGCTGTCTATTATCGACAACGCTCTTTTCATTAATTATTAATTTTTATCTCTTATCTTACTTGCGCTTAGTACATTCCGCCCATGTCGCCGCCCGGTGCGGGAGGTGCGGGGGGCTGGGGGATATCGGCTACCGCAGATTCGGTTGTCAATAGCGTGGAAGCAATCGACGCGGCATTTTGAAGCGCAGAGCGCGTGACCTTGGTCGGGTCGATAATGCCTTTCTTTACAACGTCGCAGTACTCGTCCTTGCTCGCGTCGTAGCCGTAGTTGGTCTTCTTAGCAGAAACGACGTTGTTTACTACAACCGCGCCGTCCACGCCCGCGTTGACCGCGATCTGCTTGAGCGGTTCTTCGAGCGCTTTGCGAACGATAGCGGCGCCCGTCTTCTCGTCGCCCTCGAGCGTGACGAGTAGGGCGTCGACTGCGGGAGCGGCGGACAGTAACGCAACGCCGCCGCCGGGAACGATACCTTCCTCGACAGCCGCGCGGGTTGCCGCGAGCGCGTCCTCGATGCGCAGTTTCTTTTCTTTCATTTCAACTTCGGTCGCCGCACCTACGTTTATGACCGCAACGCCGCCGGCGAGCTTGGCAAGCCGCTCTTGGAGCTTCTCGCGGTCGTAGTCGGATGTCGTGATTTCGATTTGAGTGCGAATGGACTTGACGCGGTCGGCAATTTCTTTGGGATCGCCTTTGCCCTCGACTATGGTCGTGTTCTCCTTGTCGACTTTGACGGTCTTGGCGCGGCCGAGCATATGGAGCTCGACGTCCTTAAGCTCGATTCCGGTCTCGTTGGATACGAGCGTGCCGCCTGTGAGTGCGGCGATATCGCGAAGCATTTCCTTGCGGCGGTCGCCGAAGCCGGGCGCTTTGACCGCTACGCAGTTGAACGTGCCGCGAAGCTTGTTTACTACGAGTGTTGCAAGCGGTTCGGACTCGATATCGTCTGCAATTATAAGGAGCTTAAGACCCTGCGAAACGATTTTCTCGAGCAGGGGGAGGATTTCCTGTATGTTGGAAATCTTGTTGTCGGTAATGAGAATGACGGGATTGTCGAGTACGGCCTCCATCTTCTCGGTGTCGGTGCACATGTACGGCGACGCATAGCCGCGGTCGAATTGCATGCCCTCGGTGAATGAGAGGTCAGTCGTCATGGTTTTGGACTCTTCGACGGTGATTACGCCGTCTTTGCCGACCTTTTCCATGGCGTCGGCGATGAGAGCGCCGATTTTCTCGTCGGAAGCCGAGATTGACGCGACTTGATTGATAGCGGTGGAGTTGTCCACCTTCTTGCTAATCGACTTGAGATGGTCGACTGCGGCGGCGGTAGCTTTCTCTATACCTTTGCGCACGACCATGGGATTGGCGCCAGACGCTACGTTGCGAAGCCCCTCGCGGATGATTGCTTGAGCGAGTAGGCAAGCGGTGGTTGTGCCGTCGCCGGCAACGTCGTTTGTCTTGGTCGAAACTTCTTTGACGATTTGCGCGCCCATGTTCTCGAACGGATCTTCGAGTTCTATTTCCTTGGCGATTGTCACGCCGTCGTTGGTGATGAGCGGTGCGCCGTACTTTTTGTCAAGCACGACGTTGCGGCCCTTGGGGCCGAGCGTTATTTTTACGGTATCGGCGAGTATGTTTACGCCCTTTTCGAGCGCCTTGCGCGCCTCGTCGCCTGTCTTAATCTGCTTTGCCATGATACTTTACCTCCGAAAATCAGTCTTCGACAACGGCAAGAACGTCGCTCTGCCGCATGACGGTGTAGTTTTTGTCGTCGATTTTGTACTCGCTGCCGGCATACTTGGAATACAGCACTTTGTCTCCGACTTTGAGCACCATTTTGACGTCCTTTCCATCAACGTTTCCACCCGGGCCGACGGCGACCACGCGTGCGACCTGCGGCTTCTCCTGATCTTTCGCCAAGAGCACGATTCCGCCCTTGGTCTTCTCTTCGGCATCTAAAGGTTCTATTACGATACGGTCAAATAATGGTTTAATTTTCACAATATACACCTCCGTTTTTTTATGACCATGCCTATAATAATTCTATCTTTTATAAATGTCAAGCGTTTTTAACGGCTATGGCAGCGCGAATATGCCGCTATTTTCGGAGTGTCGGGAGAACGCGGAGTGCGCCAAACGGAAAATGTAAATTAAAAATCATACGATTTAATAAAAATAGTCTGAAAAGTATTGACAAAATATGAACAAAGTGTTAACATATATCTGTATAAGCATAGAAATATGAACAAATTGTTAACAAACACATACCTTCAAA
>JAFLVF010000032.1 GCA_022508425.1 Clostridiales bacterium
CAGCCGACAGGCCATATGCGGTCGTATTTCGTCAACTATCGCATGGACGGGCGCTCGGCGCCGAGCGCGTACGCAGGTAGCGACGCAAGCGACGGCGCCGCCGAAAACGTAGGTGTGCGCTTGGACGACGGACAAAAACACACCGTCAGAATCACGCTCGTAGACACCGAGGTCACAGACTATATCGACGGGGTCAAGATAACGAGCTGGGATCTGTCCGAGCGCGCCGCCAAGATACCCGAGATAATAGAGGAGGGAGGTTTTTCGGTCATGGTCAACAATTCGACAATGGCGATTTCTTCGGTATCGATTACGTCCGTTCCGCGCGACGACAACTTCATCAACGCCAATTATGATATGGCGAGCGGGCTTATCAACGGCGCTATCGTCGTTGCCGACGCGGCCAATGAGACCGTATTGAACAAGGCGCTGTCCGCCGCGGTGCGGCCGTCCGACGTGATTTTGCGGTACGGCGACGACGGTGAGGTGCGCGGCACGGACAATGCGAGCATGGGCGATTTCTACTCGGTGTACAAGCGCATTCGCGGCAAAATTATTCCCATCGTCAGGATAGAAAGCACGGCGGCGGCAGATAAATTCATCGACTTTATGAAAAACAAGTTCCGCATTGCCGACATCTCGGTCGCGTCATCCACGCCCGCGATTGTCAAGCGCCTTCGCGATTCGTTGCCTTGGGTGCGCGGCATGATATACTACGACTCGGTAACGTCGCCGTCGGCGCTTATAAGCGAGCTCAACGTCAATAAAGCGACGGTCGCGATTTTGCCGCAAAGCGCGGCTACGCTCGACGTCGTGACGTATATTCAGGCGCGGTTTAAGACGGTGTGGGCGGTGCCCGACAGTTACCGCTTCCTCGATATTTACGACTGCGTCAACAGCGGCGCATACGGAATAGTGTCCGAGCACTTCGGCGACGTCTACGAGGCGCTTGCCACTTACAAGGACAGGAGTGTTTCGCGCGCTTCGATGAACGTCGCGCACCGCGGCTGTTCCAACCTGTCATACGAGAACTCGCTCAGCGCCGTGCGCCTTGCGATAGAGAACGGCGCAACGCACCTCGAGCTCGACGGCAAGCTGACCACCGACGGACACATAATAATAATTCACGACGATCAGGTCAAAAACACCACGAATTACGACGGCAATAAAACCGCCGAGCAGATGTCGCTTGCGGAATTGCAGAGCTACGACTTGCAGCTTCGCGGTACGCCAAAGCGCTACTTGCAAGACGAGCACGGCAATAATATAATAGAACATCTGCCGTCGCTTGACGAGGTGCTCGAGCTTATCAAGGACACCGACGTAATACTCGTATTCGAGATCAAGACGGACACGACCGGCATAGTGCCGGTGCTTAAAGAGGTCGCCGAAGAATACGATATGCTTGACAGGCTGATTGTCATATCGTTCAGCGACGCGGATATGCTCGATGTGATGTACGAGACGATGCCGGGCACTCCCACCGCAAAACTCGAGGGCTTGGGCAATAACGTTTGGTCGATGGCGAATATCGGCGAGGTTATCGAATATATCAATACCAAGAATTCCGCACTCGACAAAGCGTACTACACGGGCGGAGCGGACGCACAGTTCAACCGATACTTGCGCGACCGCGGCATGGTGGGCTGGTATTGGACGTTTGCCGACGAGGCGGCAGTCGACGTCGGCGAGGACCTCGGGTACGTCGGTATTACCAACAACTGCGCCGAAGTGTATGCCGATAGGGCTCGGTTTGTGCGCGGCGCGGAGCAGAGCGCGGCGACATTGAAAGCGGGCGACAAGGTAAAAGTAAACGTCACCGACTACAGCGGCAATACCGTGATTACCGACGGCGAGGTGTTCTATCTCAAACCGACGTCAAGCGGCTGGAGCGTAATTGCGCGCTACTCGACGCCGCACGGCTACATGTATACGCAGAGCTTCGCGGTGGAAAAGAGATAATCGGCGACTGTTTGCGGGGAAAGAATGCGTTTTTACGTCGGGGCATAATGCCAAGTTATTTCAGCAAAACTATTGACTTTCGGTTTCGAATATGTTATTCTAATACTCGAACCGATTGACACGGCCGCACGGCGGCACGGTGTTTTTGCCGAAAATTCCGTTATCGCGCGCACCGTCGGTGTAGATTAGCGGCCGCGCCGCGCACAAATCGACAACGTCGGAGCCCGACAACACAAGGGAGCAACAAATGTCAAGAAAAAGTAAACTCAAAAAAGCAATCCAAGACCGCGAAGTCGAGATCAGGACGTACGAGCTAAAGCGCGAACGTTCGCAGACTGCGATTATACGCGCCATGCTTAACAACACGAAACCCGCCAAGGAAGACGTGCAATATTTCAACCTGTTCTCCGACCTAATCGACGAGACGCGCAAATCGTTGCGCATGCTCAACGAAGAGTTCAAAAAGCTGACCGAGAAAGAGTAATATATCGTCGGCGGCTTTTGAAGCACGGCTTTTCTTAGTAAAAAAGTTAATATACAACAACAATCGGCATGGACATACGCACTTGCCGATTTTTTGTGCGGACAAAGTGCCGTGAATATTCATTTTCGGTGAAGCGTGAAGAGGCGCGGTGCTTCGCGGCGCGGCGCGGAGTAAACGCTTTCGTCCGACTTGCGCGCGTATTGCGGCGACATGTCGAAAGTCGCAACGTTGCGGAGAAAAAATTTTAGACGTCGCAATCGGCTTGCAAAACATCCTAAAATTATTTGACAAAAGCATATATGTATGTTAAAATTCTTAAGTGGTGTATGCGGCAAAGCGTATACGCACTATGTATTGTGCAATAAAACATAAGGACTCGATCAATGTAAAGGAGGAGTTTTATGGAACAAAAAGTGCAAAGAAGATCGGTTGTAGTGGCGTTCTTGGTTGCGGCGGTATTGGCTCTTGCGGCCGTATTGACCGTACTGTTCGCGCGACCGAACAAGGCGAGCGGCGAGGACAGCCCCGCAGTGGAGCAAGCGCCGTTTGCAACCGTTTACCTCGGCAGGGGCGGTATTACGCACGAGACGGGCGTTTATTACCGCAATACGCACGAGACGGGCTGGAACGAATTCATTGCAGACGCCGTCAGCAGGCGCAAGTACGACACCGAAGCGTATGTAAAGTTTATTATTTACAGCGATTGGGTATCGGACAACAACAAGCTTCTCGGTAGCGACGAGGCCGACGAGGACGGCAATCAGTCTTACTTCTCCGAGGGCAGAATAGTAGTGCCGACGGGTGCCAAAGTCGTCATCGATCTCTACGGGCATAAAATCGACCGCGCGCTTGAGTCGGCTAAAGCTAACGGCCAAGTAATGATTGTCCAGGGTGAACTGACAGTCGATGACAGCGTGGGCGGCGGCAAAATTACCGGCGGATTTAATACTAAAACTACTAATGGTGTGTACGGCGGTTGTGTGCGCGTAGACGGTGGTACCTTCGACTTTAAGGGCGGAGCAATTACCGACAACCATACGAGCTCTACCGACGTAGGTTTAGGCGTTCACGTCACCAACAACGGCGTATTCAACATGTACGACAGAGCCGTCATCAGCGACAATACGCCGGACGTTAAAACCAGAAGTGTTTATGGCGGCGGCGTTTGTGTGTATACCACGGGTAAGTTCACCATGCACGGTGGTACAATAGAGAATAACCACGGCTATTTTGGCGGCGGTGTTTGTATCTATGGTAGTGCTGCCGGGGCAACCCCGACCACGGACAATTTGCATTTTAACATGTTCGGCGGAATCATCCAGAAGAATGCGGCGTATATACTTGTGGATATAGCGGCACCTACATACGAGAAAAGCGGAGTGACTTACTCTTATGTGCTCAAAGATCCGGACAATCCCGACGCACCGTATGACCTCGATATAACAGCTGACGAACTTAAGGGGTTGCGTAGGCGTGGCTATGGCGGCGGCCTTAGCGTGTATGGTAGGGGTAATGCCGATATAACGGGTGGCGAAATTCGCTACAACACCGCAGGCACGCAGGGCGGCGGCGTCAGCATGTACATTAACAAAGCAGTACAATCAAAGTTTAATTTCGGCGGTAATGCGCAAATTCACCATAATGTAGTTGCGTCCAGATATTACCAACCCGAAGGCGGCGGTATTTGCTTCAATGTTGCTTCGTTGACGACCAACATATACAACGGCAAAGAGTACAACCCGATTGCGGCGACGATATCGGGCGGGAAAATAATGTATAATTATGCCGTTGCGAACTCGGCAACGGAAGACGTTTATACGATGGGTAAAAAAGTTATCAACTCATATTTATATTGGCCTTTCTACAACAACACCGCTTACGGCGGCGGTGTTGATTGCGTACATGCGCAGGTAGAGATGACAGGCGGCATTGTAGCTCGTAACAGGACGTTGAGTCTCGTCGATTTTCATGCCACCGACGAAGATCTTGACGCTATTCTCGACGATTTGATGTACAACACCGAGCACGATTTTGACGGGGATCTACACTTAACCAATGAGATTAAGAAGGATGAGAGTGGCGAATACGTAAAAGATGAGAAGGGCAATTATGTTTGGACAAACGACGTGCCCGTTGTAGACGGATATGCGTCAATTGGCGGCGGTGTGTATGTCTATACTCGCGAGCCGACATCCAGAAAATTTCCTTGTTACTTTGAAATTACTAACGGAACCGTTGCCGAGAACAGGGCGTCTTCGGGCGGCGGAGCAAATTTGGATGGTGCTATGCATTTGTACGGCGGCACGGTTGTCAATAACTATGCCCTCCACGGTGGCGGCGTATATATTCAAGGCGGCGGCACGGTAGCTCTCTCCGGCAAACCGGTTGTATCCGAAAACTACAATATCACAGGCTTAGATGATAAGATTTTGAGTAACATGGAAGTTATAGATTCCGGTGCTCGCAGGCCGAATGTTACGGATTCGCTCAGCGAGGACGCGGAAATACACATCTACGTTACATCTAACATTCTCGAGGCCAATACCGCCATCACGCAGAACTACGGCAAGAACAACCGTATGTTTGTCTCGGTAAGCGGTAATGACGGAGATCAAGAGGACGGCGACGGCGTATGGGTATACGCCAACCCGTATAGATATTTCGTAACCGACGACGTGTACGCAATTCAATCCGGAAAAATCCAAAACGATATGCCCGAGTACATCTCGTATCAGTATTTTGTCATGATCAGCGATTATCAATATGCTTATAACCCGAATGATAAGATAAAAGTTGATAACGGCTCGGGCGGACAACGAGACGAGACAAAAGAAGAGACGATAGCAAGAAAGCAGGCTGAAATGTCTGCCGCCAACAAAAACGAGGTTGGCGTTGCGGGCGGTCGCGTAACATATACAGTCAAATACAGCGACAATTCGACCAAGACATTCGAGTACGGCAACAAGTACAACGTGACCGAGGATAACTTGTGGAACTATACGGCGACGACTTACGGCGACGAGGTTTATCCTGTCAGCGTTGTCGCGAACGTGTATGAAAGAAAGCTCGAGTATAAAGATGAGAATATCACGGTAGTAGATAACTATCACAAAACCGCTGCGGAATATCAATTTGACGATGACGAAACCCACGGCTGGTACTATTTGGTCAACACGCAAGAGTTTCCTATTTCGACGGGAGAACAGCCTGAAGCCAAAGTGTACGAGGCCAAAATCAGATGCAATCCCGAGCATAAGATTACCAGGACCACTAGCGTAGAGGGCGGTAAGACTACGGTCACAATCAGCGAATCGACAACAGAGCTGAGCGGCATTTACGCGTCATTCTTCGTCGTTGTCAAGGCAAGGCAGCTTACCACGGGAGACGTTGAGGTAACACTCGGCGAGCATGAGGAGTATCATTACGACGGCAATGTGAAAGAGCCCCCTGTTACGACCGTTACGTTGCCCGGTAATAAAATGAGGGCGGCCGACATAACGCTCGTGCTCGGCGAGGACTACACCGTATCCTATAACAATAACCGCAATGCCGGCACAAAGGCCGAGGTCATAATCACGTTCCATGGCAATTACGTCGGTACGGCTATAGAGTACTTCACAATCGGGCCGAGCTTGAGTGCGGATATATCGACGTCTGTCTCTTGGCAGGTCAAGAACAGTGCGGGCGCGTGGGTTGAGCTCACCGAAGATATGTGCGAAGAAGCGTTTACCTTTACTCCCGACGCCGACAACGGCTATCAAGCAAAAGACCAAAGAGGCAACATCCGCGCACTGCTCACCGCAACTGACAACAACGCGACAAACGACGACGATAAGATCAAGCTCAAGCAGGCGGTCTATGCGTACGGCGTGACGCGCACCGAAGCGGAAGAAGAGGGAGAAACTTACAAGCAGAATGCCAGCATGTACCTTTCGTACATGAAAGGTGATTCTTTCAGCGAATTCGGCGTTCCGTTCGGCAATGCGGGCGAATACACCGTTCGCGTAATGGGCGAGAGCAACTACCGCATCGTGGGTGGCAGATCCGTCGAAGTCGTAATGAACAAGATGCCGCTTGCGCTCTTGAAAAAAGATTACGAGAAGTACGAGCTTGACGGCGAGAGACTGTGGAAGCTTCTTATCGGCGAGGGCGACGATACGGCGATAGGCGAGCTCCTTACCGACGCCGTTTATGTCGAAAAGGTCAACGGCGAAGACAAGGTTGTCACGGGAACAGGCAACGGTACAGACCTGTTTGCGCGTTACCGCGGCGTACCGCTGGCGCTGTTTATCAACGGCAACTACAAGCTCGACAGCGTCAAGCTGACGTTTGCGCAACTGCTTGCAATGGCCGACTCGTTCAGCTATACGCCCAACGAAGGCGTGGTCGGCGAAGAGGGCAAGGTCAGCGACCTTACTACCGAGCTGACAATCAAGTTCGATTCCAACTACGAGCTTACGGTCGACGGCTTTGCCCTGACCGAGCTCAAGATATCCAAGGCTTGGAAGATAGTCACGATGTCCAACACCCTGCGCATGTCGACGGGCGAAGAAATCACGTCATACGAGCTCGGCACGGGTTGGACGTTCGGCGAGATAGACGTCAAGGACTATGAGTTCCGTCCCGAGCACGGCAACACCGTTATCTATACATACTATCTCGAGACCAACGGCGATCCGCAGTTTATAGACAGATTTGCGCTTGTATTCTCCAACGACAGATACAACGCAGTCAGACGTTTCTACGGCATGAAGGACGACGACGATATGGTCGTCGACACCGACAAGGCGTTCAACGATCCCAACTATCTGTACAACTTCCACTACGACCTCAAGGCGGGCACGTACAGCCTGTATATCACCGTTCCGCAAAACGAGCCGGTAGAGGGAACTCACAGGCATTGGTGGGACGGCGACGTGGTCGCGGCGGACAACGGCACTAAGTATTACGAGTTTACTTACAAGTTTACTTTCTCTATCGCCGTGTACGAAATGACAGACGACGGCGCCGACGAGAACATCACGGTCACGTTCCCCGAAAACGCTTCCGTCGAATACACCGGCAAGGCCAACAATTTCGTGCATCCCGTAGTCAAGCTGTTTGAGAAGGAGCTTGTTGAGGGCGTGGATTACGAGTTGGCTTGCGATCAGGTCACCGTTTCCAACGAGGTCCATATCCTTGTCATCGGCATAAACAGCCTCAGCGGCCGGGTGCTCAGCTCCACCACGTTTGCCATCGTTCAGGCCAACACTTACTGGCAGACCGTTCCGTCCATCATGTACTGGACGTATACCGGCTACGCCAAGGACGTCAACCTTATCACCGCAAAACCGAGTGTTCCGCTCGACGATGACGACGATTTGTGGTTTGCGGTTTCCCGCGACGTGAAGGGCGACGATGTTGTCGAAGGTCTCGATCACTTCACTATCGACGCGGACGGCAACGTTGATGACAGCGTCGCCGACGTGTTCAGAACGCTGTCCGTTGCGGACTACTATTTGTTCGCACATATCACGGAGCGCGCCAACTACAGAGGCCTCAATCCCGATCCCGTTCACTTCCGCGTGTTCCAGGCCAACAACAGCTGGGAAATCACTCCGACTGTCAACACTTGGACGGAAGGCGAGTACACCGACGCCGAGACGCACATCGTCGCCAACGCCGTGTTCGGCAAAGCGCATGTGCATATCGAGGGCGACGACGGCACGGTCTATTTCGACACCGACGACGGCGTAGATATCCTTGCAAAGGCCAAGGCGGGTCGCTACACGCTCACCGCATACGTCGACGGCTCTACCGACTATACCGGGCTTGACGTCTTTACCGTAGTATTCAACGTATTCGAGAAACCGGGCTTGCCTTGGTGGGCAACGTTGCTCATCACCGTAGGCGCGCTGTTGCTGGCCGCGCTCATCATCTTCATACTTTGGAAGAAGGGCGTATTCCAGATCCTCACGGAGAAGATTGTCGTTGCAATCCGCACCCGTGCAAGCGTAGAAGCGACCATCGCGTCCGTCCGCGCCGCCAAGAAGATGGAAGAGGGCAAGCAGTCCATTGCCGACGCCAAGAGAAGAGAGCGCATCGAGAAGATGAGACGGCGTGCCGCAGAGCAACGCGCCTTGTCGCCCGAAGAGCGCGCCGCGCAGCTCGAGGCTAAGGCCCAGGCCGAGGCCGAGCGCGCCGAGAAGATACTCGCCAAGAGCGAGGCCACTCGCGCCAAGGCGGCTAAGATGCGTGGCGAGGCCGAGGCAAATCCGGCAAAAGCAGAGGCCGCGGATAACGCGCCCGAAAAAGAAGTTCCCGAGGCTGTCGACGCACCCAAGACGACAGAGCCCGTAACGGAGGCCCCCGAGACTCCTTCCGAAGCGACACCGGCTCCCGAAACGGAGGCGGCCGCAACGGAGGCTCCCAAAGCCGAAGCTGCACCCGAAAAGGCCGAAGCACCCAAGAGTCAGAAACCCCGACGGAAGAACAAATAATCCGCGGCAAAATAACAAAACAAAAAACAAGTAAAAGGAGACACTATCATGTCATTGAAAAAGGACTTGGCAAAGGAAATCGCCCTTCTTGAGAAGGAGATGCTTGAGCTTGAGAAAAAGCGCTCGCGCTCCATGGCCGCGCTTATGGAAACGCTTATCAGTAGACGTGAGCCGGAAGCCAACGAAATGCAGTTCTTCCGTCAATATAGTGCAGAGATCGAGGTTAAGCGCGAAAAGCTCATCAAGCTGACCAAACACCTGCAAGAAGAAATAAACTAATACGTTACTGACGCTACATGTGGCGAAAAACTCACAGTATTTTGTACCGTGAGTTTTTCGCTCTACTGCGGGCATTATTAAGGTGTAACTGTCCCGGTACGAGCTCGCCGAGTTTGACGCGGGCGGAGCAAATCGGGCACGGACTGTCAACGCATGTTGTGTGTTGCTTTTGGCGTTTTGCCTATTTTCGCCTTGTTCACACAAATTTCGGCAGTTCGGCTTAAAGGCAAATTTGCCTTTTACACAAGGACGAATGTAAGAAAAAGCTATATTCGGCTTGTCGGCGTCACAATACAATATAGGCGGATTTACGATGCGCGTGCCGAATATGGAATATCGGTTGTCGACGGTTTCTGCAACATAAGGAAAAGAGGTTATTATGAAACTGAATGAAAAAGTGCGTAACGGTCTAATCATCGGAGTGCTGGTTGCGGCAATCGTGGTCGGCATAGTTCTGTACGCTTTGTTTGTCCAAAATACGATTTTCACGGAAAGCTCCAACCACCTTTCCGAAGTTTACAGCCAGACCAACGCGCAATTACAACAGCGCGTTGAGTCCAACCGCAACATCATGCGCAGTTGGGAGTCGTATATCAAGGCGACTGCCAACAGCGACAATCCGGATTGGCAGGCAGGCTTCGAAGATTTTGTCAACGAACAAAAGAAGAGGCTTAACGTCAAGCGTTTTTCGTTTATCGATCTCGCCAACATGAGCCTTCCCGCGAACGATGAGAACAAAGACAAAATCATTGCTATGGATAGGGACGGCAGGCAGTACAAGCTCAACCTAAGGCGCCCGGCGCAAATGCTTTTCAGCGGCGATGATGCGGCTGTCGCCTGTATGCGCGAATATATAGACGGCACAGGTATCGAGGTTATAAACGAGGAGACCGGCGTAGTCGAAGCCGAGGTCGGTAAGGCGAGATTAGACTACTCTCCGACCGACCGATACATAATGATCGCCGTCAGATTTTCGGGCAAGGACAATTATTATACCGCGCCCGGGGATACGCACGCGCCGTTCCATTACGACGGCATAGCGTTCTTCTTCGACGTGGAAACCATTTCGTATGCAATCACCGTAAACGCATTCGACGAGAATGCGGCATGCTTTCTCGTTTTGCCCAACGGCTTGGAGGAGAGCTCTAAGGGCCTCGTCCTGCTGTCGTCGATCGGAACAAAGAACGAACTGTTCAACAAACATATGTTTGCAAACCCCAGCGAGCCCAACTTCCTTAAATTTTTGCTCGACAATACAAAAATGAAATCAAACGAGGTAGCCGCCTTGCGCGAAGATTGGGTTTCGCTCAATTACTACGACGAAGAGAACATGATCGCCAAACTGAATAAGGACCTCAACGGCTATACCGTTTCGTTCAAGGCAAACGACGGCGAGGAATATTATCTCAACTACCGCACCGTCGCGTTCAGCGACTGGATATTGGTGGGCGTCGTTCCGTCAAGCATAGTCAACAGGAGCATGGCCAACCTTAGGACGATAACGGTAGTAGTTATGACCGCCATTTTCGTAGTAATGGGCGCGGGCGTAGCTTGGTTTATCGTCATGAGCGGCAGACGCAAGATGAGAGAGCAAGAGGTCGTCATCAAATCGCGCGAAAAATTATTCGACCAACTCACTATGAATTCCGACGATATCTTCGCGCTGTTCAACGCCAAGACAGGCGAGGCGGAGTACGTCAGCCAGAACGTCGAAACAGTCCTCGGCATCAGCGCCGAGGAGGCAAAGAAGAACGTTTACACACTCATGAGTGCCGCCGTCGAGGACGTGGGAGAGCTTTCCAAATTCTCTCCTGCCGACATGGATGAGGGCGTTGTCGTGGAAGAGCTGCTCATGAAAAACCTCAAAAACAACAATGAGTATTGGTTCAGGCTGGGCATCAATCCTACGCAGCACGGCAATTATGTTCTCATGCTCTCCGACCGTACCAGGGATCGTCAGATGCGTGCCGATCTCGAGGCGGCTTTGAATATCGCTAAGACGGCAAATGAGGCAAAGAGCAACTTCTTGTCCAACATGTCGCACGATATCCGCACGCCTATGAACGCTATAATCGGCTTTGCGACGCTGTTGGAAAAGGACGTCGAGAACGTGCCCAAGGTCAGAGAATACATCCGCAAGATATCGCACTCCAGCCATCACATGCTCAGCCTTATCAACGACATTTTGGACATGAGCAAGATCGAGAGCGGCAAGAGCGCGCTCCATGTTGCCGAGTTCTCTTTGCCCGAATTGATGGAAGAGCTTTACTCCATCATCATCACGCAGGTTAACGCCAAGAAACAAACGTTCGAAATGCGCACCAAGGGCAATATTCCGGAGCTGGTATACGGCGACAAGCTGCGTCTCAATCAGGTCATGATCAACCTTTTGTCCAACGCCGTCAAGTATACACCCGCGGGAGGCAAGATCGAATTGACGGTCGAGGCGCTTAAGCAGTCGATTAAAAACCACGCGCACCTGCGCTTCTCCGTCAAGGACAACGGCCTCGGCATGAGCGAGGAATTCGTCAAGGTCATCTTCGAGCCGTTCTCGCGTGAGACCACTGCCGCTACAAGAGAGATTCAGGGCACAGGTCTCGGCATGGCTATCACCAAGCAGATAGTCGACCTCATGGGCGGCACCATCACCGTCAAGAGCAAGCGCGACGAGGGCAGTGAGTTCATCGTCGAAATCGAGCTCGCCAAAGTCACAAAATCGCATGCGGATAATCCCGAGTTCTGGAAACAGCACAATATCAACAAGATGCTCGTCGTCGACGACGAAGCCGACGTCGGCATAGAGGTCAAGGAGCTCATGCGCGACACCGGTGTCGCGGTAGACTGCACGACAAGCGGCAAAGAAGCGCTCGAGAGAATCAACGCCATGAAGAATGGCGAGACAAAGTACGATATCGTTCTCCTCGACTGGAAGATGCCGGGAATGGACGGCTTGGAGGTCGCTAAGCAGATACGCCATCTTGTAAGCCCCGACCTGCCTATCATGTTCTTGACGTCGTACAACTTCGAGGAGATAGAGGACGAAGCCAAGGAAACAGGCATTCAGGCGTTCCTTCCCAAGCCCTTCTTCGTGTCCAACTTCCGCAACGCGGTCGCCAAACTAAGCGAAGAGGAGGAAGAAGAGCAAGAGGAGGAGCAGGAGTACTCCTTGGACGGGCTCAACATTCTCGCCGCCGAGGACAATCCGATCAACGCCGAGATTTTGATCGAGCTACTCGACATCGAGGGCGCAAAATGCACGATCGCCGAGAACGGTCAGCTCGCAGTCGAAGCGTTTGAGAAGAGCGAGCCCGGCACCTACGATATGATATTCATGGACGTGCAGATGCCTGTTATGAACGGTCACGACGCGTCGAGGGCTATCCGGAACAGTTCTCATCCCGAGGCTAAGACCATTCCGATTATCGCAATGACGGCAAACGCATTCGATGACGACAAGAAGATGGCGCGCGACGCGGGTATGAACGCGCACGTCGCCAAGCCTATCGATATGGTAGTACTCAAAAAGACGGTTGCTAACGTTATGGGAGGACGAAATGAGTAAAAGAAGCATACTAATAGTCGACGATTCGGAGCTTAACAGAGCGTTGCTCTCGGATATGCTCTCGAGCGACTTCGACATCATCGAGGCCGAGAACGGCGCGCAGGCTATACAAATCCTGCACGAGAAAGAGTTGGAAATTTCGCTCATGCTCTTGGATATAGTCATGCCCGAGATGGATGGCTTCGAGGTTTTGGCGATGATGAACAGGAAGGATTGGATCAGATCAATCCCCGTCATCATGATTTCGGCAGAGACCAGCAGCGCGAGTATCGACCGTGCGTACGACCTCGGCGCCGTAGACTACATCAGCCGCCCGTTCGACGAGCGTACCGTCAAGCACCGCGTCAGCTCCAACTTCATGCTCAGCCTGCGCCAGCAGGAAATGACCGAGTTGCTGTCGTCGCAGATCTATCAGAAGGAAAAGGACAACAGCCTGATGATAGAGATTTTGTCGCACATCGTCGAGTTCCGTAACGGAGAGAGCGGCATGCACGTTCTGCACGTCAACGTAATTACGCAGATGTTGCTGGAAGCGCTTGTCAAGAAGACGAACAAATATCCGCTCAACAGCCAAGACATCCGCATGATTACCGTTGCGTCGTCGTTGCACGATATAGGCAAGATTTCCGTTCCGTCCGAGATTTTGAACAAGCCCGGCCGCTTTACTCCCGAAGAGTTCGAGATTATGAAACGGCACACGATAGAGGGCGCCAACATGCTCGAGGCGATTCCTTATCACCAGGACGCCGAGCTCGTCAAGCTCGGTTACGAAATCTGCCGCTGGCACCACGAGCGCTACGACGGCAGGGGCTATCCCGACGGGCTCAAGGGCGACGAGATTCCCATTTCGGCACAGGTCGTGTCCATGGCAGACGTCTACGACGCACTGACAAGCGAGCGGTGCTACAAGCCAAGAATCGAATCCGACAAGGCCGTGCAAATGATTATGAACGGCGAGTGCGGACAGTTTAACCCGTTGCTCGCGGAATGCCTTTTGGATATTTTGCCTCGGCTCAAGACCGAGCTCGACGTATTGTCGTTCGGCTCCAATACCGAGGAGAAACTTCAAGAGACGGTCAAGCAAGTTCTCAAAAACGACAGCAACGGCGTGTCCGATAGGTCGATCAGATTGTTGGAGCGCGAGAGACAGAAGTTCCAATACCTGTCCGACATATCGCTCGAGATTACGTTTGACTACTCGCTCGAGCCCGAGATACTCAACCTGTCCGACTTCGGCGCGCAGACGTTGGGCCTGCCCGTTCGTATCACCGAGCCGAGCAAGTCGGAGGCTTGGGGCGCGATATTCTCGCATGAGAACTTTGCGCACTTCGTCGACTTGATAAAGCACACCAACCCCGCCAACAGTATAGTCATCGACAAGTACAAGCTGACTATCAACGGCGAGGAGAAGTGGGGCAAGGTCATCGCCAAAGCTATTTGGTCTGATACCGAGCCGCCGCAGCTCGACGGCGCGATAGGCAAGATCGTCGACGTTGACGACGAAATCAAGGCGATGGCCGATTTCGAAAAGCGCGCCAACCACGACGCCAAGACGGGCTTGTTCAATTACAACGTCGCCAAAAAGCTCATCGAGCGAATGCTCTCACAGCAGGACGGCAAGACATATGTGCTTGCGATGTTCGACCTCGACAACTTCAAGGGCGCCAACGACCGGTACGGTCACTTGTTCGGCGACGAGATACTCGCGGCTATCGCCGACAGACTGCGCAGTAACATGCGTAGCACCGATATCGCGGCGCGTATGGGCGGCGACGAGTTCATATTCTTCATGGAATACAGGGATACCTTCGAGCCGCAGATAGCGCGTATCTTCGAGCACCTGACCGAGAAATACAAGGATTTCGACGTCGGCGTAAGTATGGGCATAGTCACGTCCGACCATTACAACGGCAACTACGACGACTTGTTCAAGATGGCAGACGAGGCAATGTACTTCGTCAAGAATAAGAACAAGAACAACTATTATATCTACAACGAAAACGATATTAAATAAAAGGAGTTTATCATGACTGTACAAGAATGTTACGAGGCGTTTGAAGGCAATTATCAAGAGGTTGTCAGCCGCTTGCGCACGGACGAGAGGATAGCAAGGTTTTTGCAAAAGGTAGTCGACGACGGCAGCTACAAGCTACTGTGCGACTCTATCGAGACGAACAACGTCGACGAGGCATTCCGCGCGGCGCATACGCTGAAAGGCGTGTGCGGAAATCTGTCGATAACAAAGTTCGGCGAGTCGTCGTCGGCGCTCTGCGAGTTCCTGCGCGAGAAACGGGTGATAAACGACGAGATGATGCCCATGTTCGAGAAGGTCAAGCAGGACTACGCACTTACCATCAATGCGATCAAACAGCTCAATTCGTAATTTGACTAAACTTAATTACAAAGCATAAAAGCGCCTGCACAGGCGCTTTTATGCATATATTGCGACGCTGATGTTTTTACGGTTTGCACTCGCTTTGTACGTACATAATTACCGACACAATTATAAAATTTACTTGCGGTGGAATATGATAAAAAAACTCTGTACTGAAATCGACGAACAATACGAAGAGCTCAAACGTGCGCTTAAAGGCAACGATTTGGAAAAAATCAAAAAGTGGACTTTGGATATGCATGCATTGGTTCATCCGGCCGAAATTTCCGAGCGGCAGGAAAAAACTCTCGCCGATTACGTTTTGGATTATATGTTAAACGGTAATCAAAACGTATTGGTGC
This sequence comes from Clostridiales bacterium, assembly GCA_022508425.1. Classification (GTDB taxonomy): domain Bacteria; phylum Bacillota; class Clostridia; order Christensenellales; family Pumilibacteraceae; genus Anaerocaecibacter. Next base: position 15,503 of record JAFLVF010000032.1, read on the forward strand.
CGAGAAAGAATTTCGATACGGACTTGCATTATGACGGGACGGATACGGTTCCGTTGGTTTGGCAGTTTTGGCACACATATCGTATTGAGGACTTGATAAGCAATATCTTAATGGCTAATCGGGAACAGATATTTAATGCGGAGTGGCAACAACGGATGGGCGCGTCGATTATCGACACGGGCAATGCACTCGAATATGACGAAGCGGCGGAGTTCGGCAAAGCGATAAACGTCGGAGCTCTGCGTGAGTATATGATTAAAGTCGGTCAAAACACACGCGAGATTATCGACAGTCTTACGCTCGAACAAATTAACTCTATGGTTCCCGAAGAATGGGTGATGAGAATATTGGAGGAGGGAGGAGTTACTACCGATTTTCGTTCCGTATGGCTGTTGGTGTTTTGGGGCCGGCTGACATTGGGCGGAATGATACTGACGCCCATTACCTGTCACCATACCATGCACTTGTTCGCATGTTTAGATAAAGTTTTCGGCAAACAATAATATAACAAGATCGAGATACTATAATTACCCAAACGGAGGCCGGCCATGTTGCTGCGGCAACGTACAAGACTAAAGACCATTATTTCGGGCGCAACATCTACTACGAATTTCGTGCAACGAGACGGTGACTGTCACGCCGCGCAACTATCCTTTCGAGTTTAGCGCGGCGGGGCAACTGAAGACGCACTACGCTATGATATGCATGGCGTTCGTGCAAAACGACTATCCGCTTGTAAAGAGCCGATACGTCAAAATGAAGAATCAAATTGGCTATTAGTGGGAGAGTTTTATGTTTTGGGATAAGGTGGCGAAGTACTACGATCTGTTCGAAAAGGTGTACAACGGTAAGGTTTATAGAAAATTAGGCTGTGCGGTTGCTGAAAATATAGAGCCGACCGATATTGTGCTCGAGTGCGCGTGCGGGACGGGCGCTATCAGTCGCGCCGTTGCAAGCAAATGTCAAAAATTGACCGCAACCGATTTCTCGGACGGAATGCTGAAAAAGGCGAGGAAGAAATGCAAGAAGTTCGACAATATCGAGTTCGCTCAATCCGACATAATGACGCTTCAATATGATGCCTGTGCGTTTGACAAGGTTGTAGCCGGCAATGTTATTCACCTGTTGGACGATCCAATCGGCGCACTGAAAGAATTGTACCGCGTGTGCCGCGTCGGCGGCAAGCTGATAATTCCTACGTACGTAAACATGGAAAAAAACGGCAAGACGGGCTTTTTCGTAAACGCAATAGACAAAGCCGGCGCAAATATGAAACGCCAATTTACTTACGAAAGTTATCGAGAATTTTTTATAAGCGCGGGATACGAAAACGCCGCGTTCGACATTATAAACGGCAAAATGCCATGCGCCATCGCCGTTGTAACTAAAGTATAAAACCTAACAGGTGCGGTTATGTGCTTGATATGCGATAGAATAAAAATGATTAAGGACGGAACAAATCCGTACTTTGTCAAGGAAATGCAAACGGGCTACGTCGTAATAGGCGATTATCAGCATTTCAAAGGTTACACTCTATTTTTGTACAAAGAGCATAAAACCGAGCTGTTCCATTTGGACGCGGAAAAACGCGCATTGTTCATGGAAGAAATGTCGATAGTAGCCCAAGCGGTGAGCAATGCGTTCGGCGCACAGAAAATGAATTACGAGCTTCTCGGCAACGGCGACAGCCACTTGCATTGGCACTTGTTTCCGCGTAAATTCGGCGATTTGGGCGAGTACGGCGTAAACGGCAACGGCCCCGTTTGGTGGTATCCTAAGGATAAATTTTACGACGATTCCGCAAAGCCTACGGCGCATGAATTGCAAGATTTGCGTACCGCGCTATTGCACGAGTTGGATTGTCTGATACGGCAGTAGCAACTGTCCTTCTACACGCGTAAGCAAACTTTTGCAAAAACAAAAGGCACTCATAAGAGTGCCGCAGTATGCATTTAGGTTTCTATATTTTTCACTTTACGGCCGCGTATGTGAGTTTTGGAATAATATTTGAAACAAACCAAACGAAATCTTCTTTGGACAGATATAAGTCTATCTTCAATGGCGCGGTAGCGTTACCGCGATACAGCGTTACGGTTTTCGCGAAATTTCGGACTTTTACCTTTTTTACCTCGGCGTAATCGTACCAAGCATATACCGTTTTTGCCGCCATTCCTATCCGACCTGTCGTTATAAAATACGACAATTTGGGGAGATGGGGCGCAACAAACAGATATATAATAATGCCTAAAAACACCGCGCTGACCGCTACGCCGATATACCAACGTCCTGCGAACCACATAAGCATCGTTATAATTGCCGTACCGACAATAACAAATGCCAAGTAACGCAAATTGTACAACTTAAATGCTTTCTTGTTCGCGTGCTTTGACAGTAACAGTTCTTCACCGCCTATATCTATATCAACATTTAATCCTTCGGGTTTGATTATCATAATTTATTGCAATGATTTTTATATCGATCCGTCGCAGAATTTTATTTAGTATAAAATATTAAACTTAATTTGTCAAGGCATGGAAAATGAAATCGGCTTTTGTGCATACGAGAGCTTATGTGAAAAGTGCGGGCAAACTTTTGCAAATTATTGCATGAAAATTCTTGCAAAACCGAAAAACTTCTGCTATACTATGTTAAGTAAAAAACCGTGGCGGCATAGCTCAGCTGGCTAGAGTACTCGGTTCATACCCGATTGGTCACTGG
>JAFLVF010000033.1 GCA_022508425.1 Clostridiales bacterium
ACTCTCGAACTTAAATATAATATGGGGATTGGCGAGCGTCATATGCTCTATCAACGTAAAAATCTTTGTTTCCTCGCGCGACGGCTTGGATAGAAACTTTTTTCTCGCCGGAATGCGCTCGAACAGATTTTCAACGGTAACTACAGTGCCGAGTTGAGCGCCGCATTGATCGCATGAGACCAGTTTTCCTCCCGAGTATCTGATTATACCTCCGAGGTCGCTATCTTTTGTGCGCGATTGCATGCTGACGTCGGCGACGGCGGCAATGCTCGGAAGGGCCTCGCCGCGAAACCCGAGCGTCGCTATATTGTCAAGATCGTCAATATTCTTGATCTTGCTGGTAGCGTGCGGCAAAAACGCCGTTGGCAAATCGTCATAATCTATTCCGCAACCGTTGTCGGTGACGCGAATATAGTCTATTCCACCGCCGCGTATAGTTACAGAAATCTCGGTAGCGCCGGCGTCCACTGCATTTTCGACAAGCTCTTTGACTATGGACATGGGGCTCTCCACGACCTCGCCTGCCGCGATGCGGTTGAATATTTCGCTCGGTAATTTGTTTATCTTCATGCTTCGGTTTTTTCCTTAAGGTCGCTCAATATATCGAGCGCGGTACGAGGCGTCACGTCGTCGATATTGAGTTCTTGCAAAATTCTGATTATTTCGTCGTGACGGCTTACGTTGTCGAACATAGACAATTGTCGAGTATCGTTCGCCTTGTGCGCAATGTCCGCATTGAGTAGCTGGGACAATATATGCCGCGCGCGGATTATTACGCTATCCGGCAATCCGGCAAGTGCGGAAACCTCTATACCGAAACTCTTATTGGCGCTTCCGCGCATAATTTTGCGCACAAAACGTATGCCTTTATCATGTTCTTTCGCTGTAAATTTATAATTCTTCAACCCGTCAATCGTGCCCTCAAGCTCTGTCAACTCGTGATAGTGCGTCGAGAACAGCACTTTTGCGCGCGTATTACACGCCAAATATTCAATCACCGCCCAAGCTATGCTAAGCCCGTCGTACGTCGCAGTCCCTCGCCCTATCTCGTCGAGGAGCACAAGGCTGTTGTCGGTAGCATTGCTAAGGATGTCGGAGACCTCGCTCATTTCAACCATGAATGTGCTTCGGCCGGTCGACAAATCGTCGCTGGCGCCGACGCGCGTAAATATCTTGTCAATCAGTCCGATTTGCGCCGATTTTGCGGGCACATACGAGCCTATATGCGCAAGCACGGCTATCAACGCGACTTGGCGCATATACAAGCTTTTTCCCGCCATATTCGGCCCTGTAATAAGCATAATGCGGTTGTCGCCGTCGTCCATAGCGGTATTGTTGGGCACAAACATCTCGTCACTCGGTATGAGTTCCGCGACAGGATGCCGCCCTTCGGATATAATTATTCCGCCGTTGTCTGTAATTATCGGTTTGACGTAACCGTTCTCTTTGGCTACGGTAGCAAGCGACGTCAAACAATCGAGCTCCGCTATTGCCTTTCCGACAGCGGTGAGCTGTGCACATTTACACCTAATTTCAGCCAAAACTTTTGAATACAGTTCTTTCTCGCGTTTGTCGGCGAGATCTGCGGCGTTTAGTACCTTGTATTCCAATGCGCGGAGCGCCTCTGTTGTGTAGCGCTCGGCATTGGCGACTGTTTGACGGCGAACATACTCGCTCGGCACAGCGCTGTCGTATTGGCGCGGCACTTCGATATAATATCCGAACAGCCTGTTATACGCAATACGCAGTTGTTTGATTTGTGTTCGCTCGCGCTCGTTCGCTTCCATTTGCGCGATATAAGAGCGCGAATTGGCCACGAGCGTCCGATACTCATCCAGCGCACTGTCATATCCCTGCTGTATAATACTGGGTGCACTGTCGGATTTGTCGCCGCTGCAATCAATCGGTGCAATTGCCGATCGTATAAGCCCCGCGATATCGGCCAATTCGTCTATCTCATCGTTTAACGCATTTAGCCGTGCCGATTTCAGTCGAGACAATGTAGTCTTGATTTCGGGCAATACGTCAAGTGACGCGCCCAAAAATAACGTGTCTTTTTGCTTGATATCGCCGAGCGCGAGATTGGACGAAATTCGAATGATGTCCTTGACGCACGACAGCGATTTTCTTAAGCTTTCGCGCACGATGGTATCCGAAAAAATTTCTTCGACAGCATCAAGCCGCTCGTCGATTCGAGCTTTGACGCGCAACGGGCGCATTATCATAGTCTGAAGCATTCGCCCGCCCATCGCAGTGCACGTCTTGTTTACAACGTCTATAAGCGACATGCCGCGTTTTCGGCTTTGCGATTCAACCAGCTCGAGCGTCCTTGCGGTGTTGGCGTCGATATCGAGATAGAGATCGCTTTCATAGTTTTCGGCACTGCCGACATTGACGTCGGTGCGGAACTGCATGCTCTGAACGTATGCAATAAGCGCGCCTTCCGCGCACACACACGCGGGTGTTTTGAGTAGACTTCTCAACTCTCGCTCGCCTATTGCCGCCGACAAAGTCGCCTTTGCATTCTCGAGCTCGTACTTGGCGTCGTCATACTCGGACATATTGCACACCGAACCGTACTTTACAGCTGACAGTTCTACGCTCTCTTGCAACATACGGCTGTTGCAAATAATCTCGGCGGGACGTATGCGAAGAAGCAAGTCGTTCAGTTTGACCTTAACCGGGCACGGAATAAAATAGTTATACGTTTCGGATGTGGAAATATCCGCCCAAACGGCGCCTACGCCGCTGTCGTCAAGGTACAATGACATCAAGAAATTGTTCTTATCCCCACTAAGCGAATCGGGATCGGTAATCGTCCCGCCCGTAACAATACGCGTAACGTCGCGCGCGACGATATCTTTGGCGAGCGCCGGATCCTCCATCTGCTCGCAGATTGCCACTTTATAGCCCTTTTTGAGCAAGCGCGTTATATATACTTGAACGGCGTGGTGCGGAACACCGCACATGGGCGCGCGCTGATGATCGCCGCACGCTCGACTTGTCAAAGTTAAATCGAGCTCGCGCGAGGCTATTTCCGCGTCCTCATAGAACATTTCGTAAAAATCGCCGAGCCTGTACATCAGTATCGTATCGGGATACTTGTTCTTGGTTGCTCGGTATTGCTTCATCATCGGTGATAAGCCCATTTTACACCTCAACCTCTCCAATCAGATTGGAGTTTCTCGCGCTTGTAACCTTGACTTGCACGAAATCGCCCACTTGTACAGTCCCTGAAGGAAACGAAATGGCCATATCGTTCTCGGCCTTACCGAATGCTCTGCCGTTCTTTATTTCTGAAACGAGCACTTCATAGTTCTTCCCCACCATTTCGGCAGCAATTTCTTTCGAAATTTCAAACTGCGTCTTGATAAGCCTATCTATACGCGCCTGTTTGGTCTTGTAATCGAGCTGTTCCATCTCGGCGGCGGGCGTACCGCTCCGCTTGGAATAGATAAACATAAACAGGTTGTTGTATCTGATCTCTTCGACAAGACTGAGTGTATCTGAAAATTCCTCTTCGGTCTCCGTAGGAAAACCGACCATTACGTCCGAGCTAAGCCCGATATCTGGCACAAGCGACCGAACCGAATTGATTTTGTCTATGTATTGAGCGCGTGTATAATGCCTGTTCATGGCATTAAGCACCCTGTCGTTGCCGGCTTGCACGGGCAAATGCAAGTAATGTGCGAGGACCTTGGAATCTGCTATGCGCTCGGCAAGCTCGATGGAAAAATCCTTGGGATGGGAAGTAGTGAATTTGAGTCGAAATTTTCTATTCAACTCGAGACTCTTTAACAAATCCGGGAACGTCTTGCCCTCGAAATTGTAAGAATTGACGTTTTGCCCGAGAAGAGTTACCTGCTTATATCCGGCGTCGAGAAGCGCATTTACATCATCGATTATATCTCCGATTGCCCTGCACCGCTCGCGCCCGCGCACATACGGAACTATACAATAGGTGCAAAAATTATTACAGCCGTACATTATATTGACCCAACCGTTAACTCCGTCGTCGCGCCTGATTGCTTTATTATTCTCGCCGCCGTCCGCTTTGTCCCAAATTTCCAAAATGCGCTTCCCGGTAGCGAGAAACGTATCGATATACTCGCCGAGCATGTATTGATTGAATGTGCCGACAATGATATCGACAAATTTACATCTGTCATACATTTCGCGTGCGGCGTCTCTTCTCTGCGTCATGCAACCGCATACTATAAGTACGGCGCCGCGCTTTTTTATGCTCTTCAGCCTCCCGAGATGACCGTAAACCTTGGTTTCGGCAGTTTCTCGCACGCAGCATGTGTTCATAACTATGATATCGGCGTCCTTTGCATTGTCCGTAGACGAAAAACCGCGCGCAGACAGTAAGCCCGCAATCTTCTCGGACTCGTGCACGTTCATTTGACATCCGTATGTTTGTATGTGATACAGCCTACTCATACAAATACATTGTACCATATTATTAAATATTTGTACAGCGTTTTCTATTCGCAAGACAAAAAGTTGTCGAGCTTGAGCTTGAGTCTCTCGTCGAAATTTTCTATATACAACTTGACGTCGCGAAGATTGGCGTGACGGATGATTTTGCCGCCGTTCATAAACTTCGATATCGCACCCGCTCCACACGCCATTACGCCGACCGTCTCTTCCATAGTCGTGATGTTGTTAACACACTCTTTGCCTTTAAGCGAAAATCCTATGTTTTCGAGGTTGCACGCCTGTCGTTTTTGTCTATACAGATAATACGGCCTGTACTTGCCGAGCGAACTTAGCGCATATTCCACCATATCTGCCGCCGAAGCATTTTCACCCGAAATATAGCGAATGCCGCTCCCGTTCTTCTTAGACAGCGAATGTACGGTAATATTTTCTGGGCTTAGCGACTTTACGCCCTCGAAACTCTTGGCAAAATCATCGACATTTTCGTCACCCAGTCCTGCGATAAGATCGCAGTTGATATCGAAGCCGCGTTTATCAACAATTTCGTATGCACGAAAAAACTCTTCGGCCGTATGACTTCTGCCAATCATACCGAGAGTACGGTCGGAGAGCGTCTGTGGATTGACGCATACACGGTTTACGCCGTGAGATTTCAGTATATCGCAATTTGTATCATTGATTGTGTCGGGGCGCCCCGCCTCGCACGTGTACTCGCCGTCGAAACGACCTATCGCACCTAACACGCTGTCAAGCTGATGTCCACTCAACGACGTAGGAGTACCACCACCGATATAAACAGAAAGAATACGTTTGCTACTCTTCTGTATAGCGTCGATTGAGTATTTAATTTCTCGACACAGCAGTTCGACATATTTTTGCACACGCTCGGCGTTTTTGCATACCGGCTCGGAAACGAACGAACAATACGAACAGCGCGTCGTGCAGTACGGTACATGAATATACAGATTGATGTAGTTGTCGGGGAAATTTACTTTGCCGCGTTGGGCGTATTCGATGCGACGCAATATGCACGCCCTATCCTCGCGCACGCGATAGATATCGATTAGTGCTTGCGTAGCTTCCGTCGTAGATTTTCCGTTGCGCAGCAGCTCGTAGAACAGTTTGCTCGGTCGCACGCCCGTCAATGCGCCCCACGGCATAATTTTGCCCGTAGCTTCTTTCAAAGCATCGTATAGCGCAATCTTCTTTAGTCGTGCCGACTGCCTTATACTTGGGATAGCCGCGTATAGATCGTCCGAATAATTGTATTCGTACGCAATACCGCACGCGTTTACCGTAAAAACTTTTCCGTTTTCTTCAAGCGAAATAACTGGCACGTCGTCACCGAAAAACAATCGCGCCACGTCGAGCAACTCGGTATCAGCTCTAATATCGTCAATGTACATACGGATTGTACTTCTTCTCGAAATCAATTTCCGTCGACTCGCCGTGACCGGGATAAACCCTTGTAGTACCCGGCAATTCGAATAGCGATCTTACCGAAGTTATCAGCTTGTCAGTATCTCCGTAGCTGAAATCCGTGCGCCCAACGCTGAGTCGAAACAGCGTGTCACCCGAAAACAACTTGTCATTGTCGATTAGATAACATATTCCGCCGGGTGTATGACCGGATGTGGCTATAACATCGATTTCGAGCCCCAATAGCAAGAGCTTTTCTCCACCCTTCAAGAGAACATCCGCATCAAACGGCGCGACGGAATACCCCTCGCACAGTCCTTGCAGAAAATCGTGTTCTTTTAGCAAATCGAAATCGACTTGGGAAATATATACTTTGGCGCCGGTTTTGCATTTGAGTTCGGCAACCGCGCCGATATGATCGTAATGTCCGTGCGTAACGAGGATATACTCTATTGTCGCGCCGCGCGTTTCCACATACGATATAATACGATCGCCGTCGTAACCGGGATCGATGACAATTGCCTTTCCGTCGCTTAGCAATATATACGTATTGGTCATATTTATGCCCGTAGGCAATGTGAACATATTCATAGTTATTTCATAGCACGGTAAACATTGATAACATCACGCACCGATTTTAGCTTGGTAATCACATATTCGAGTTGCTCGGGCGACCCGACGCGCAATGCGAGCGAAACTATAGCCTTGTTGTCCTTGTCTGTAACACGCGCTGTCAAAGATTCTATCGACAGCTTCATATCGGAAAGAGTTTTGGTTATGCGCGCGAGCACGCCGCCCGCGTCTTTAGTTTCCACGGTAAGCGAAACGGCAAACGGCGCCGAACGGTTGCTGTCCCAATGCGCTTCTATCAGTCGGAAAGGCTCTGCATTCTTGACGTTCGGACAGCTTGCGCGGTGTATCATCACCCCGCGCCCGCGCGAAATATACCCCACGATATCGTCGCCAGGCACCGGCGAACAACACCGCGCCATGCGTACAAGCAGATCGTCGTGGCCTTTTACGACTACTCCGCGCCCGTCGCCCTTTGTGCTGTGAGTGGATTTGGAAATTTCGGGAACGGCAGGATTTTCGCGCTTATAAAAATCTATCAGCTTAAGAAGAATCTGATTGGGCGTGTATGCGCCGTAGCCTACCGACGCAAACATATCGTCTACCGACGAGAACGAATATCTCGACATTATGATATCGAGCCACTTGGGTACGGCAAGCGTGGCGAACGCGAATCCGCGGTTCTTTGCCTCATGTTCCAGCAGTTCTTTGCCGCGCTTGATATTCTCTTCCTTCATTTCGCGCTTGAAAAACGCGCGAATTTTGGTTTTGGCGGTTGACGACTTGACAAACCTCAACCAGTCACGGCTGGGTCCCTTGGATGACGCCGACGTAATGATATCGACGTAATCGCCGGTCTGTAGCTTGGTCTCCAACGGAACCATCTTGCTGTTGATTTTTGCACCAACGCATTTGTTACCTACTTCGGAATGGACGGTGTATGCAAAATCGACAGGCGTAGCACCTTCGGGAAGCGCGATTACATCGCCGCGCGGCGTAAAAACAAAAACTTGTCCGCTATATAGGTCGAGTTTGAGCGATTCGTAAAACTCTTTGGGATCGGCGGCGGCTTCTTTTTCGGTCTCCATAACGCCGCGGAGCCAACGCAGCTTCTCGTCGAGGTCTGAATCTGTTTCTCCTGCGCGGTTTTCTTTGTATTTCCAGTGCGCGGCAATACCGTATTCCGCTATCTTGTGCATTTCGAACGTACGAATCTGAATCTCGAACGGCATGCCGTAAGTCGTCATAACGGTGGTATGAAGCGACTGATAGTTGTTGGGTTTGGGCACTGCTATATAATCTTTGAATCTGCCGGGAATGGGCTTCCACATGGTATGTATTACGCCCAAAACTTCATAGCAGTCGCGCACGTTCTCTACCATTACTCTGACTGCGGTCAAATCGTAAATCTGCTCAAAAGTCTTGTGCTGATTTACCATCTTCTTGTAAATGCTGTAAAAATGTTTGGGTCTGCCGCTGACCTGACCGTTGATATTGAGCTCTTTGAGGGTGTTGCGAATGCTCTCGCATATGCGCTCGACTAGCTCGCGCCGCTCGGCACGCTTTAACGAAATTTCTTGAACGAGCTCGTTGTACGCGTCGGGATGAAGAGTCTTAAGACACAAGTCGTCGAGCTCGCATTTATAAAACGACAATCCCAACCGTGAAGCAAGAGGCGCGTAAATATCGAGAGTTTCGGTGGCTATCGCTATCTGCCGCTCATGCGAAAGCGCGCCGATAGTGCGCATATTATGTAGCCTGTCGGCGAGCTTTATCATTATTACGCGTATATCCTTTGCCATTGCAAAACACATACGGCGGAAATTCTCGGCCTGCTCTTCTTCTTTCGATTTGAAAACCATCTTTGCAAGCTTGGTCACGCCGTTGACCAGCATGCAAATCTCCGATCCGAACAGCGCGGTGATTTCTTCCGACGTGGAAGCCGTATCTTCTATGCAGTCGTGCAATAGTGCGGCGGCGACTGTTGATGAGTCCATACCTATGTCGAGCAACAGATTGGCGACCGCAATCGGATGAATGATATACGGCTCGCCGGACGCGCGGTACTGTCCGTCGTGCATATCAGTCGCATATTTAAGCGCAGTGTCGAGCGTCTTTACTTGCTCCTCACTGTACATCAGCGCATAGCGCGAACGCAAGTGCTCCGCTTCTATATCAGCAATCCTCTTCGCATCTTCCGTCATGACTGCCAAGCCTCTATAACACCGTAAATAGCAGAATTGGACAAATCGTTGGACCTGCCCGTGACGGTAATTTTACCGTCTCTAACATCGTAAACCATAAGTCCGAGCTGAATAAACACAGATAAGCATGCTACAAATTGCGGAAGCTCCAGCATTCTCTCGCGCATGCGCAACGCCTTGAAATATGCGTAAATGTTGGGTGCTTTTACATTAGGGTTTGATTTAATTGCATTGAAATATCTGCCGAACACTGCTCTATCTGCACTGACACAAGAGAACAGCTCGCGCTTATTATCCTTTTCGGGCACATACACCGTCGCGTCGGTGTGCCTGTTGATATACGACACAACGGCATCGGACGGCGGCGAATCCAAGAAAATCACCTTGTTGTAATTAGCGAGCATAAAAGTTTTATTAAACTCGGGCGAAACGATTAAGCGCGAATATACATTAACCATCGTTTCATTAAATATCTCGTGCAACACTATATTTTTGTGCGGAGTGGACGAAAATTTGTCATAAGTCGCCTTACAGCCCGCAATCAAAAGTATTCCGAACGGATTGTCTATAAGTCCGTCCAACTCGCTTTCGGCATACGTAATGCTATTCGCCTTGTCAGACGGAACGTAGTTGAGCATACGCAGATACCCTGCTTTTGCAAGAGTATCGTTTACGGCGAGCTTGTCTATGGCACATCCGCGCAAGTATAACCTAGGCGAATAGTCGTTGTCAACAAGCTCGTATATCATTTCGCGGCACGCAGAGCCGTTGTAGAAAGTATTAAGCTTGTAGGAATTGTATGCAAAAAATTGCAATCCATTCTCTGTCTTTAGGATTGTATGGTCGGGGTTGGTCTTTAGCGGCGTGGCCACGAGCGACGACGTACGTGTCATGAATAACGGACGGGGATTACCGTTGTTGCCGGTCGGCTCGAGCAACTCCAACGACGAGGCCAATTCCCTCGTCACTTCGTATTCGTCGAGCTCCATATCATATTTCAGCGACGGTATAAACTCGTCGATATCGGTAACGCTCAATTGCTCGAGAATGCGCGTCTTGAACTCTTCTATGTTTTCGGGCAAAATCGTAAAGCCCGCCGCTTGATTATGCCCGCCAAATTCCTTGAGAAGATCGGAATTTTGTGATAAAAGCTCATAAATATTGATTCCGTCAATACTGCGACAAGTTCCTTTATATTCTTCATTATTCTTGACAATGACAAACACCGGCCGCTTAAAATCACTGACAAGCCGTGCCGCGAGTATGCCTGTAATACCTTTCTCCCACTCATCACTCGTGATGATAATTGCGCGGTGATCGACCAAGTTCTCATTCTTGAGCATGGCAATAGCGCTGTTATACAGCTCGTCACACAACGTTTTACGCGCGTTGTTGGCGTCGATTATTTGTTTTAGTCTGTCCGAAATAACCTCGGGATCGTCCGAAGTAAACAGCTCGTAGGCGCGAAATGCACTGCCCATCCTGCCTGCCGCGTTGATGCGCGGCGCTATCTTAAACGCTATATCCGACGAAGTGACTGCCTTGAGCTTCAGCTCCTCGATTATAGCCTGAATTCCGAGATTGCTGCTCTTTGGCATCGAGGCAAGTCCGAGCTGGACAATCAATCTGTTCTCGTCCGTGAGACTGACGAGGTCGGCGATAGTGGCAATTGACGCGAGGTCGTAGTAATTGCGCGCCGCTTCCGTTCCGCCGAGAGCTTGAACTATTTTAAGTGCAACACCTGCACCGCATAGCTCCTTAAACGGATATTTGCACTCGGGTTGGTGCGGATTGACCACAACGCATTCGGGTCGACGTTCGCCTACTTCGTGGTGGTCCGTGACGATAATATCAATGCCGAGATCGAGCGCATATTCGACTTCTTCAACTGCGGAAATCCCGCAATCGCACGTAAGTATCAAATCGGGATTGTTTTCTTCTATAAGTCGCTCTATACTATCCACATTCAGTCCGTATCCCTCGCCTATGCGGTCCGGAATATGAGTCATGACATTGAGTCCGCGCGAGGTAAGATACAACGACAAAATCGCAGAGGCGCAAATGCCGTCTGCATCGTAATCACCGTAAACTACTACATTTTCGCCATTACGAATAGCGGATTCTAACCGCTCGCAACACTCTCTCATGCCGAGCATGAGCATAGGATCGTAGAAATTTTCTTCATCGGGATGGAGAAACACATTGATAGCGTCTATATTGTCATAACCGCGCAAAACAAGCAACTCCACAAGCTTTTCGTTTAGCCCGAGCCGCTCACTCAACTGTTTTACCTTGTTACTATCAAGCAAAACATCGTTAAACTTTTGCGTTTTCAAATTCATAAACTAAAATCCGGATCAGCGTAATGACAATGATATACTTACAATGGCAAAAGCCTTCTTACTCGAAGGCTTTTTACGATAAATATAACTAAACTTTATGCTTCTGCAAGCTCTTTCTTGTTTGAATTTTTCTTTTTGGGTTGAACGGTGAAGTTGCCCTTGTTCTTCTTGCCGACGCGTTGGAACAACGCCCAGAACGACGGCGCAATGCATATTGACGAGAATGTACCCGAAATCAAACCGATGATGATGGGGAACGCGAAAATGCGGATATCTGTGACGCCTATAATCGCGACCATGAGTATCATTATCAATGTGGTGATTGTCGTGTTGATTGAACGCAGCAAAGTCTCTCGTATCGACTTGTTGGCAATACTTTCTGCCGTCATGTTCTTGGAGTAAACCGACTTCATATTCTCGCGCACACGGTCGAAGATAATAATCGAGTTGTTAATCGAATAGCCGAGTATCGTAATGAGCGCGGCAATGAACGTGCTGTTGATCTCTATATGGCAGATTGCCATAAACGCGAACATCATGATTATATCGTGGAACAACGCGATGATACACGCAAGACCGCTGGACAACTGGAACCTGATTCCGATATAGCAAAGCATGAACACAAGCGCAAGAGCAACCGCAAGCACCGCGTTGAACAACAGCTCCGTCGAAACCGTAGCGCCCGTCAAGTCGCCCTGCGTGACGTCGCCGGCATAAGGATCGTCAAGACGCATTCCATCTCTAATCTCGGCGCTAAGCCCGTCGGTCTTGCCTATGCTCGCAAACGATATGACTACCTTGTGTCCGTCGGTCTCATCTATTGCTACCGCATCCGCAACGCTTCCGTCAAAAGTCAATCCGTAATTATTAGGTTCGGCGTTAAGCTTGTTGACAAGCGTAGTAAACTGCGACTTGAGTATATCAATCGAAGAAGCGACTACGTCCGAATATGTGACAGTCACTGTATTTCCGTCTATAACGAAATTGGGGATAATGAGAAGAATCGCATCTTCGAGAGCATGCTGAATGGCAGGGTTTACGTCCTCTATCATTTCCGCCTCGGTCGCGCCCTTAACCGCAAAGTACTTGACGTGAATGGATGCTTTGGCTCCGGAGCCTTGGCGCTGCATGTTGTCGACAGTAATATTATAAGTTTTACCGTTATCTGCCGTAACCGTCTTGATTGTATTCACTATTTGGTCATAGTATGACTCATAGTTTTCGTCGGTCAGCTTGTTGCCGAGCGTTACGTCAATAGAATACCCGCCCGTAAAGTCTGTTCCGAGATTGAGCGGCGACCCAAGCGTAAAGTTGAAGATTATCATCATGACTATCGCAACAAACACTATTGCAAGAGGTATTGCGAAAATAATTTTACGCTTTTCGACGATATGAAAATCTTTTTCGAGGAGGTTGTCTAATTTTTTCATTATGCTGTTTCCCCTCCTTTATTTTCTTTGGCGCGGCGCTTATCGCTCTTTTCTTGTTCTTTTATACGCCGCTTCTCTTCTTTTTCCTGCTGTTTCTCTTCGGCTTCTCTATCCATAACCTCTTGAACGGCCGCGTCGGTCGAGTCGGCACTGAGATTTTCGTACATCCGTCCGCGCTTCAAGCCATAAATCTTGGCATTGTAAGAATTGAGGTTGATAAAGTATTTGAGTATGCCACGCGAAACGAGTAGCGCCGTAAACAGCGAGAGAAGCACACCGACGAGAAGCGTCAATGCAAAGCCGCTTACCGTGCCCGTACCGAGCAACAACAAAAGGATACAGGCAATTACGGTTGTTACGTTACTGTCGAGTATTGCAAACAGCGCTTTCTTAAATCCTGCATGATATGCAGCCATAATAGATTTGCCGTTGCGGTACTCTTCCTTGATACGCTCGAAGATAATGATATTTGCGTCAACCGCCATACCTATACTGAGCAAAATACCCGCGATACCGGGAAGCGTAAGCTGTACCCAAGGCAGAACAGCCAAGAAGAACAGATAAATTACAACGTATAAAAGTAACGAAATGGAAGCCGCCAAGCCGGATAACCTGTACACCGCACAAATAAACGCTATAACAAGCACGAAACCGATTATACCGGCTATCAAGCCGTACTTAAGCGCGTTCTCGCCGAGCGTCGGCGAAATAGTCTGAGAATTCTTCAACTCGAGCGCGACGTCGAACGTTCCGCTCATTATCTGGTCGGCAAGGCGCTGAGCGCTTTCCGCAGTGAAATTACCCGATATTATGGCGTCGCCCTGAATAGCCGCGTTAATCTTCGGAGAGCTGATTGTAGTCGACTCACCGCCTATCGTGACGACAATAGACATAGTATTGCCGATATTGTTGGACGTAGCCTCGTAGAACTTGTCCTGTCCTGCGGAAGTAAGGCTGAGCGAAACGACGTATCCGCCGTCGTTTGCGCTGTAAAACGCTTGCGCTCTTACGACGTCCTCACCCGTCAATACGGTTTCGTTTGTATTGTCAAGAACGAAAGAAATTTCGGCAGGCTCGCCTATAATCTTAAGAATGTCCGATGTATCCTCGACGTCGGGTACCTCGACACGTATTCTGTCGTTGCCCTCTATTACAACCGTCGCCTCTGAATAACCCTTGCTGACAAGCAAGCTCTCGAGCGACGACCGTGTTCCGTCAAGTTTGGAGTCAAAGTTTTCGGTGTCGGTATTGGTTGCCTGATATACGGCGTACACGCCGCCCTTTAGGTCAAGTCCGAGGCTGATTGATTTAACAAACGGATTGTACAAAGTAAATCCAAAGCGCATCGGACAAAACGCCAAAATCATGCCTACAACGAGTGCTACCCCGATGAGAGCAAGTTTAACGATTGTTGATTTTTTCTTGACGGCTTTATGAGGAACTTTCGGCGCATCGGGCAACTTATTTTGTCCTTTGCCTACTGCGTTCTTCTCGATCTCCGTCAAAGACGTTGTTTCGTCCATAGACTATTCTCCACAGTATGTTGCTATCGAATTAAGTACTATACTCCATAATACCGACATGATACCTCTATATTATATAAAAAACAGTCGGTTAAGTCAAATATTTATCACGTGAATAACAAAAATTTTGTTCAAAAAAGTTAATTACTTTTTCTATCGTCGTCGCTTTCCTCTATCGCCTTTACGGCAAGCGCGCACTCGACGCGCTTTTTCATCAGTTCGCAGGCCGGTTTATACGGCTTTTGTATATCGCGGTTGAACTTGTACGAGTTGGCCATACACCCGCCCGAGCAGTAATATTTTGCCCAGCATGCCGAGCACTCCGGTTTGCTCGGCACAGAACAGTAGTAGAACTTTTTCCTAATTTCCTCGTCGAGCTCGCCTCCCACCTTGCCGAGCGCCATCTCCTTAGTTCCATCGAACTGATGGCACGGATACACCGTTCCGTCGGGCGCGACAGCAACGTACTCTGCGCCGGCGCCACAGCCCTTGAGCCGTTTTGCCGCACACGGCGCGCTGTCGAGATCGATCATGAAGTGGAAGAAGTTAAACCACTTGTCCGTCTTTCTGCGCTCGATGTATGCTTGCGCGAGTTTGTCGTATTCCGCCAGTACTGTCGGCAAATCCTCGTCGCGGATGGCCATCGGGCTATTTCCGTCGAGCACCACCGGTTCGATAGATATTTGGTCGAAGCCGAGATCGTTTAGATATAACACGTCCGAGCAAAAGTCGAGGTTATACCGAGTGAACGTTCCACGTACATAATATTGCCCTTTTCGCCTATCCTTAAACCGCATGGCGTTGGCGATAACGGTATCGTGCGTAGGTTGACCGCCTACAGTCTTGCGCACTCGGTCGTGAATAGCCTGCCGCCCGTCCACGCTGATTACGACATTGTACATGTGCTCGTTGAAAAAGTCTATATCATCGTCGTTCAACTTGAATGCGTTTGTAGTAATGGTAAAGCGAAAATTCTTGCCGTGGTCTTTCTCTATCGAACGTGCGTACAATACAGTACGTTTGACGACGTCGAAGTCGAGCATGGGCTCGCCGCCGAAAAAGTCCACTTCGAGATTACGCCTGTTGCCGCTACGCTCTATAAGCATATCGATAGCGGCTTTGGCCGTCTCAAACGACATATTGCGCCGTTCGTCGTTGTACGTTCCGCCGTCGGCAAAGCAGTATTCGCACGCGAGATTGCAGTTGTGCGAAACATTGAGGCACATCGCTTTGATTATCGGCGAATACGGCGGGAGCGCAGATTCGATTTCCGGCGCATACAGAACGCCTTCCTCTTTCAGCCGCGCTATCTCGTCTTGAGCGTCACTAATTTCACACGACGAAAACGGCGACATGTCGTCGCCGTCCAGAATGGCTTTTACGATGCGGTCGATCTCAAAGAACGACCCGCTTTCGGTATCGAGCGCGAAAAACCGGCCCTGAAGTCCGAAAGTATGAACCATTACTTCTGCTTCTTCTGCGGGTTGAGAACTTTTACGCTTTTGCGCTCGCAGGGCTGATTACCGACGGTGCAGCTCGTCTTGCAAGCCGACTGACAGCTCGTCTGGCACTCGCCGCAAGCGGTATCGCAGCCGTTGTCTATTGTTGACTTTTTGATTACGCGAATATGGGTCATCATAACCTCCGAATTTCTTTTGTTATATTATACTTTACTTACTGTCAAAAATCAAGCGAATAAGCGCAATATTTAGACAAAAGAATGTACTTTGTTATTTTCTGATATTGACGGAAATAATGCCCGTTATCAGTCCAGCCGCTGTACTGAGCACGCAGTCGTTGAGCATGTTCAGCCCCAATGTAAAGCTCCCGTCGAGAAGCGAGAACACAACAAACGACAACCATGCGAAAATAAATCCGCAAACAGCGCCGCGCAACCAGCCGTTGTTAGGCTTCTTTAGCGAGAAAATACAACCTACAAATACGGCGAGCGTCTTGATCACTTGATTGATGATAGGTATTGCGCCGTCGCTGATGTTGAATAACTTGACGGCTAGCGCGGACAGCAAGACTGCAATCAGCGCAAAAATCAGCGCTATAATATTAGCCTTGACTATCTCGAAGATATATCCCCTTTCCTTATCTACAGACTGTTTTCGTCCCATAAAATAACCTCCGCATACACCATTACGATATGCGGAGGTCGTTTGATATAGACTGAAAATAGTTGATGAAATAATTATTTCTTTGTCGATTTTTTTGCACCGGTCGAAGATTTTTTCTGAACAGGTTTGTGGGTTGTAGCGGGTTTTTCCTCAACCGCTTCCGCAACGGGTTCTTCGACAACGGCGGCTTGCTCGTTTGCGGACGCGTCGTTAGCTTCGGCGTGATCTTCCGCGACGGGCTCTACTACGCTTTCGACTGTCTCTTCCGCTACGTCGGCCTTGACGTCGTCTTTGTTGTCGACTGCGACATGCGCGTCATCGGCTTTTGCGGGAGCGTCGAAAATATCGTCGTGCACGGCCGAGCCGGATTCGACGGTGTTGTTCGACCGACTCATGATTTGATAAAGTGCCTGAATATCAAAAGTCATAGTAGTTTTGTTGTCGCCTGTGCCTGTCTCGATAACCATTTCAGTATCAACGGGCGAAATCTTGCGTATTTCTTTGATAGTGCCGATTACGCCGCCTACTGTCTTGATGACGTCGCCGGGTTTAAGCGAGTTGTGAAGCTCCATAGTCTGCTTTGCGCGCTTTTTGTTGGTGAACATAGGCACGACGAGCAAAACGACAACGAGCACTATGAGCAATCCTACGAATACCCAGGTCATGGCGCCGTTGTTTTCTGCGTTCAAAAACAAATTTTTAACCATTTTTTCACTTCCTTGATTTATTATGCTTATTTTAACACAATGTCAAAAAAATTGCAAATGATTATTGTGCTCAAATTTGTTCTTTTACTGTTTTTTTGTCTTATTTTTGCACGAGTCGCACGATTTTGCGTCGAAAATGCCGATTAGCCGCCGAGATAATTCGGAATTGGTTATGCCGCCGTCGATAACAAGCTCGAGCGGCGCGAGGTCTATCAAGTAATACATAAGCTCCGACGCGTCCACCGCCGTGATGTCGAGACTGCCGTTTTTGAGCGCACCGCTCAATGAGTACGCACCGCTATTCTCGCGCAAAACAAGCTTAGTTACCTTGGGATTGACTGCGCTGATAAGAAAACGCAGCAATTCGTTGTACATATCGTCGTCGCGCAGGTAAGACCCGTTGCTTTTGGTGAGCCGACAAATCTCCAGCCACCGCTCTTTTAGTTCCCCCATGCGGAAATTAAAAAAACCATCGAGTGCTATGCCATCCTCGACGCGCACAAGCTTTCTGAGAAGCTTGTGTTCATTCTCTCTGTCAAATGCCACGAGCGTATGCAAAAGAATATCATATCGCGCCGGCGGGATAGCAAGCGAGAGATTTTGCTTGATAAAATCGAACTTAGCGACAACGGCAAACATTTCGATAATGCAATCACGCACTGCGGCGACCAACTTCGTCTTGTTCTCCGTTTCGCAACCGAAACTGCAAAACACGCGCTTGCCGTGTATTTTGAGCGCGGCGACCGCGTGACAGCTGTTCAGCTTATTTTTAATAATGTCCTCTATAGAATAAAGCCACTCCGCTTTTCGTTCGTCTACGCTTACAGTCAACTGAAACATAAAACTCTCCCGCAAATATTTTATGAAGAGCGACCGCATTTTACGCACAATTGAGCATAAAATGTAAGACGGCAATGTGAATGTTCGTGATAAAGAGCGCAAAAATAAATAAATTTTTTATGAAACTATCGAAAAAAGGTTGATTTTTTCTTCCATGTTTGATATTATAGATAAGCACAGCGCATGGGAGCATAGCTCAGCTGGGAGAGCATCTGCCTTACAAGCAGAGGGT
>JAFLVF010000034.1 GCA_022508425.1 Clostridiales bacterium
TGGAAGTACATGGACGGCGAGACCGAGAAAGACTTCTCAACCTCTGTCAAAATCAACGCCGCTACGGTCGTATATGCGACGTGGATACAGCAAGTCACCGTCACGTTTATGACCGACAAGACGGGTGGCACGCAGGTCGGCGACGTGATTACTGTTGATATTGGCAGCAAGCTCACCGGCACGCAAATACCCGCCGCCCTTGAAGATCGCTACGCCCAAAAGTTTGTTAAGTGGGTGTATATGGTTGGCACGACCGAGACAGACTTCACAACCTCTGTCGCTATCAATAGCAATACGGTCGTGTACGCCAAGTGGCAAGACATCATGGTTGAGGTTACGTTCGACGCCAACGGCGGTACCGTCAAGGGTGACAGCACTTACAAGATTTCGATCAAGAAGGGCACGCCTATCGGTGATCAGAAGCCCGGCAATCCGACGTGGACGAAACATATATTCCTAGGCTGGTTTAACGGCGACGAAGAGTACACCAATTTCAACGCCAACGTCGAGGCCGATCTTACGCTCACGGCGCACTGGCAAGAGGAATACACAATTACGTTTAATGCTAACGGCGGTACGCTTACCGGCTCGGCTACCATGACGACAGGCGCTGACGCTACACTCGCGGGCTTGCCTTCTGATCCTACGCGTGACTTGTACACGTTTAAGGGATGGTATACTACGCAAACAGGTAATGTGAAGGTCACAACGTCTTATGTGTTTACCGGTGATGTTACGGTTTACGCGCAGTGGACGATTATGGCTAACGGTCTGTATGTCAACGGCAAGACGTTGAAGGCTTCGTGGAAGTCTAACGGAACAACCGAAGTTATGGCCACCGGCGTAGAGCTTAGCAAGAATGACAAGATAGCCGTTATTTACGGAGGTCAAGTAATATCGTACAAACAAAACACCTATTCGACAACCAAAGTGTCGTACAGCAATGGCGCATACACGATTGGCGATAATTTTGCTTACGATTTCTATCTCAAGATTTCGGGAACTGATAAAGACGTTTTATATGTCGGTAGCAGATATATGAAGATAAATGTAAATAGCAGCAATTATATTTACATTACCGTCGAAGAAAAAGACACTCTCGATAGAGATATGGGTGACACGTACATACACGCTTGGCCGAATGGAGGAGAAGGCACGAAATGGCCCGGACAGCAGCTTGTTAGCAATGGTGCATCCATAACGGTTAACAGCACCTTGGCAAATCTTCGTGTTATTATTAACAGAGGCGATACTGGTAACGGCAATTATCAAACGGCAGACCTTTCTGGTCCGGGTTCAGGTAGCTGGGTAAACGGCAGTATTTACAGCGTCAAGATACAATGGAATGATAATTTGAAGGGCGGCAATAACGTATTTACAAAACTGAACTAAAATCATGTGTCACAACTCAACAAAGAAGCTCTGTTCGTAAGAACGGAGCTTTTTTGTGTGCGGTGTTGTCGTGAAAATTGGGAATAGAGGTAATCGAAAATAAAGAAATTCGGTTGTTTATATTGACATTTTTTGATTTTATGCGCTATACTTGCATATAAGTTACACTACGGAAATACGAGGGGGAGAGGAGATACGCGATGAAAGTATATAAGCCGATACTCGCCGCGTTTATTGCTGTCATGCTGTCGACAGCTGTATTTTGCTTGACGGCATGCAATAATAATGTCGATAACTACGGTGAGGATAAGATTGAGATCGAGGCTACCGCTTATACTGTTACTTTCAAAGTTAACGGCGGCGTTTGGCCGGACGGTACCGACTTAGATAAGGTCGTCACGACTGACAAAAACGGATATATCTCAACGGCTGATTTCCCCGAGAACCCTACGCGCGAAGACGATATATTCGGCGGTTGGGTAGCGAATGCGGACGGCACGGGCACAGCATACACCTCTGACAGCGTTTTCACTGTCAATAAGACTTTGTACGCCAAGTGGAACGACAAACAAACACTCCCGTCTGTAGACGGCGACAACACCGTACATACAATCACTCTCAATCCGAACGGCGGGGTGCTCGTCGGCGAGGTGACCGTCAAGACGGGAGAGAACGGCAAGCTGACCGAATTGCCGGCGGCTCCTGCAAAAGCCGATAATATGTTCATCGGTTGGTACACTGCGATAGATGGCGGTACCGAGGTCACGACCGATTATGCATTCACCGACGACTGTCCAATTTACGCGCATTGGGTGCTCGACAATGCAGTTCCGCAGGCGCACACGGTAACATTCGACGCCAACGGCGGCAAGTGGTCGGACAACTCCGTCACAAAGAATCGGACTACGGACGAGGACGGGAAAGTTTCTAAGCCGTTCGAAGATCCAGCTCGTGACGATTACATCTTTGCAGGCTGGTATGTAGTTAATGACGGCGTGCTCGGCGACGAATGGAACTTTGACAGTACCGTTACCGCGGATATGACGCTTAAGGCCAAGTGGATTGCCGAGCTTACGGTCACGTTCATGCATAAAAAGAACGGCGAGACGTATAAGACGATAGCACACATCGCGCCATACAGCACGCTCACCGCAGAGCAAATACCCGTCGCGCCCGATCGCGAGGGCTATCGCTTCCTCGGTTGGAAGTACATGGACGGCGCAATCGAGAAAACCTTTACAACCTCTGTGGTTATCAAGGATAATATAACCGTATACGGCGAGTGGGAAGCGGTTAAGCTTTCCGTCACGTTCTACGAGGACAAGGTCGGCAAAGAGTATGTCAAGATCGAGAACATAGAGTACAATACCGCGCTCGGCGACGATATGCCCGACAGTCCTACGCGTGAGGGCTGCGATTTTTGCGGTTGGGCGTACGACGTTGCGGCAGAAGTCAAGGCGTTTGACAAGACCACGCTAATCACCGAAGACATGTCGGTCTATGCGACGTGGGAAACGCTCGTTAAGATTACATTCAACGCTAACGGCGGCAATATAGGCGACAAGGACAAGGTCGAGTTTTACATCAAGAAAGATACGCCCATCGGCAATCTGAAACCCGCCGATCCGACGCGAATCGGGTACGGATTTCTCGGCTGGTTCGTCGGCGAAACAGAGTATGCAGACTTCGACGCCGACGTCGATAATAATCTTACGCTCACGGCTAAGTGGGTGGCAGAGCACACCGTTACGTTCAAGTGGAACTATGACGGCGCGCCTAACGACGGCGTATTCGCTATCCGGGCCGTAGTCGACGGCGATAAAGTGACCGTTCCCGATCCCGCTCCCGAGCGCGATCCCGACAAGTTTGTGTTCAACGGCTGGTTTGCCGACGCTGACGGAGAGACGGAGTTTAAGTTCGACGATGCTGTCACAAAGAACATCGATGTATACGCGAAGTGGACCAAGCTGTCGCAAGGTTTTATGATAATCAACGGCTCCACGACATTGCGTATGCTCGATAACACCGATAATATGGACGACAACGAGAAGGCGACATACGACCTCTGCTACGCATTTTTCGGCGACAACTATGTCACGCTCACCGAGGGCGATATCCTTACGTTCAAGGTTGGCGGAAATGGCGTGGCGTTCACTCTAGATCCGTATAGCCGCGGCGCGACGCTCGTTGCAGGCACGCCTACTTCGCTAAGGATCTCTTCGACCGGCGACTTCGACATGTATCTCGAGCGTATCGGAACAACCAAGGCATGGGAGATATATATCGAAGGCGGCGAGGATGACGGCCGCGTAAATGTCGAATTCGGTAGCGCGTACATGGTCGGCAAGTTTGAAGGCGACGGCGGCTTTGTCGACGGCAGGGGCTATCTCATGATCCGTAACGACGGCAAGCATGATGACGGCTCGATATACGAGCAGTGGACGATTACCTGCGATCTGCATGCGGGCGAAATTGTTAAATTCCGCAAAGACGGTACATGGGCAGGATATAGCCAAATCGAAGAAGGAGCGTCGGCTAAGGGACTCTTTATAGCCGGCGACGGCGAGGAAGACCCGAATATCGCAATCGTTGTTTCAGGCAATTACACGTTCTACTTCAAGCCAAACAATGAAAGCAATAAAATTTGGGCGGTGATCAACCATGCGGATGTGCCTTCCTCGGTCACAGGTGTGGATGTCAAATTCGCGGGTACAAGTAATAATACAGTAACATTGTACATATTGGAAAACGGAGAATTTGCAGACCCGGCAGATTTCTATCTCCATGTATGGAATAATTATTTTACCACGAATTGGCCCGGGATTAAGATGGACAATATTAAAGACAATAGTTATTCGAGCTGTGCGCTCAACTCGTCGTTATACTTAATTATCAATAAGGGTAACAATATGCCTCAGACAGGTAGCTTGACCGGAATGACGGGAGCGGGAACGTATATCGTAACGTTTATTCCCGGCGGCGGATATATTACTGAAATTTCTTAAGAGCTAAAAGACAGCTCGACGCAACAAAGAAGCTCTGTTCGAAAGGCGGAGCTTTTTTGAGTGGATGGAAGCGTGGTTGCGATTTGGTACGCTTTAACGATTTGAATTGACAATGCCGATATTACATGGTACAATATCGTCATGAAATCACTATGTTTACGCGCATTCGGCAAGGCCAACCTTTCGCTCAATATTGTGGGTCGTCGAGCGGATATGCACGAGCTGGACAGCGTTATGGCGACGGTCGATGTTTTCGATACTGTCACCGTCACAGCAAGAGCGGACAAGAAAATCAATGTGTCATTTGTCGGTAGCCACGATATAGACGCGGTCAACAACACCGCATACCGTGCGGCGCATCTTGTCATGCAGTGTGCGGATATCCCTGGCGTCGATATCGTCATAGACAAGGGCATACCTATCGGCGCGGGGCTTGGCGGATCGAGCGCGGACGGCGCGGCGGTGTTGCGCGCGCTCGACGTTTTCTATCGGTTGCCCAATCTCGGCGTAGATATGCGAAAAATCGCGCTCGAGGTCGGCTCGGATGTTCCGTTCATGCTGACGGGCGGAATAGCGCGGGTAAAAGGCTTGGGCGAAGATTTGTTCTTTATGGAGAAGAAGCTTAACCTATTTGCAGTAGGGCTGATGACATCGTCGGTGTCAACGGCGGAAGCGTATAAAAAGTTCGACGAGCTGTGCGGCGAAGGTTTACTCGCTTCCGACAACGACAAGCTGTGCGAGAGGATATTGTCGGGCGACAACGGTGCAATAGAGTTTTTCGGCAACGCCTTGACCGAGCCCGCTTCAGCTTTATGCGACGGCATAGCGGACAGTATCGACAGATTGAAAGCATTGGGCGCCGTGCCCTGCCTTACCGGCTCGGGCGGAATGGTGCTCGGGTGGTACACGAATATCGAGGACGTCGCAAAAGCGGCCTCTACATTGTCGGCCGAAAAAACGCCGTTTAGGATATTTACCACCGCAAAGACGGGAATATTGCACGAGTGGATATCTCGCTGACGGCGTATATATCGCGCGAATAGTTTGTCAGGCTTCGCGCCGCCCTCGGTCAGTTAGGCCTGACTAAACTCCCGTCGCGCGGCGCTCGCGCTTCCTGCTCTCGCGCGTATCTACGCAGTCGGCATAGTTCTATTAGGCTTTACCTTGCTTTTCCTAAAGCGAAAGTCATTCGCGCCGTATCGCGGCGCTTTTTTTTGTGCGAAAAATTATAAGTTTTCACCGTATAAATATATTTGCTTTGGCAATAATCGTTTGTATGAGTAAAACACGTAAAATTATTAGTAAGGCAATTAACTTTATAGTTGTTATATCGATGTTTTTTTGCATTCCGTCGATATTTTGCGCGTGTATAGGCAATAATAGATATGACGGCGAGTTGTTGCGGTTGCATATCCGCGCCAATTCCAACTCGGATATCGACCAGTCGGTCAAGCTCGCAGTGCGCGACGCGGTCAACGAGTACATTGAGAATAACATTCACAAGAGTTCGTTTGACGAAGCATACCGCGAGATCGGCGCCAGGTTGAATGTGCTCGACGAGATTGCGAGCGGTGTTCTTACACGGCACGGATTTACGTACGGCGCCAAGTCGTATCTTAGCAACGAGTATTTCCCTACGCGCACATACGGCGACACTACCGTACAAGAAGGCTACTACGACGCGCTCATCATCGAGCTGGGCAAGGCCGAGGGCGACAACTGGTGGTGCGTAATCTATCCGCCGCTGTGCTACGGCGACAACGGAAAGTTCGAGTACAAATCGTTTTTTGCGGAGTTATTCTCGTAAGGCTATTTTTGGAAAATACTACAAAGGAAAAAACAATGACAAAGGTATTGAGACGAAATTTAATATTGGTTTTGCTCGCCGCGATATTCGCTATGATTGCGGTATCGTTCCCCGTCGGCAGTGCGCACGCGGCGGTCGGTAGCGGCAACACATACGGCAACGTCGCGGCGGTACAGGCGCGGCTTTCCACGCTCGGGTATTATCGCTCGACGGTGGACGGCGTATGGGGTAGCGGAACGCTGTCGGCGGTCAAACGCTTTCAGTCGGATTACGGACTGAAAGCGGACGGCGAGGTCGGAAGCGCTACGGCCAAGAAGCTGGGTATCACTCTTCCGATTTCGGGCGGCATTTCGGCCGGTAAGACGACTGCCAACGTCGCGGCGGTGCAGGCGCGGCTTCGCACATACGGCTATTACAAATCGACGGTGGACGGCGCGTGGGGCAATAAAACGCTTGCGGCGGTGCTTAAGTATCAGTCGGACAAGGGACTGAAAACGGACGGCGTCGTCGGCAGCGGCACGGCTATAAAGCTCGGCATAACGCTCTCTTCGTCCGCTCGAAACGGCGGTATTTCCGCCGGAAAGACGTATGACAATGTCAAATCGGTGCAGACCGCGCTTAAAAATGCAGGATATTATAAATCGACGGTGGACGGCGTGTGGGGTAGCAAGACGATGTGCGCCGTCATGGCGTATCAGTCCGATCATGGTCTAACCGTAGACGGCGTTGTAGGTAGCACTACGCTCAAATCTCTCGGCGTTACGCTCGGCGGCGGAAGTACCAACAGCGGCGGCTCGAGCGGCAACATCAGCTCGTCCGATCTCAATCTACTCGCTCGGTGCGTTTACGGCGAGGCGCGCGGCGAGCCGTACAACGGACAGGTAGCTATCGCGGCGGTCGTATTAAACCGCGTCAGATCGTCCAAGTTCCCCAATACGATCTCGGGCGTTATCTATCAGGCCGGTGCTTTCACGGCGGTGTCCGACGGACAAATCAATCTGACGCCCAATGAAACGGCGTACCGAGCGGCGCGCGACGCTTTGGGCGGTTGGGATCCGACGGGCGGATGCTTGTACTACTATAATCCCGCAACCGCCACGTCGAGTTGGATATGGTCGTTGACCGTGCATATAAAAATCGGGAGACATAACTTTGCACTCTGACGTCGTATGTCTCGCGTGAATAGTTTGTCAGGCTTCGCGCCGCCCTCGGTCATGTAGGGCTGTCTACACTCCCATCGGGTGGCGCTCGCGCTTCCTACTCTCGCGCGTATCTACGCCGTCAGTATAAGTTCTTTTCAACGTTATCGGTTTGCCGCCTCGGTCATGTAGGTCTGTCTACACTCTCATCGGGCGGCGCTCGCGCTTCCTACTCTCGCGCGTATCTACGCCGTCAGTATAAGTTCTTTTCAACGTTATCGGTTTTCCGCCTCGGTCATTTAGGCCTGACTAAACTCCCGTCGCGCCTCGTCGCCTGTTGCCCGTTTGACGCGGACCTCCGCCGTCAGCACAACTTATCTGTTTGCCGCCCTCGGTCATGTAGGTCTGTCTACACTCCCGTCGGGCGGTGCTTAGGTATCTGCTCTCGCGCGTCTACGCCTCCATTTCCGGCAAAGGTGCGCCGCAGGCGGTCAATAACTATTATCGCTTATCTATTTTATTAGGCGCTTCGCGCCGCAAAGGACAATCATGACAAACAATCTAAACGAAAGAAAAAGCAACACTTTGATTATAGTAGCATTATTATGCTCGTTTGTATTCTTGGTCGGAGCACTGATAGGCGGGCTTGTCGCGGGGTTGAGACGAAAAGCGCGCGACGGCGAAAGCCAAATACAAATGTCGCATTATCTGTTGGTTGACGCGGCGGACGGCTTGAGACATTCCGCTTCGGTGCTTCGGCTGAGCGACGACGACGCGTCGTCTAATGCGGCGAGGCTCGCGCTTGTGTACGTCATTCGTGCAGAGACGGCGCTCGAGTGCGAGAACGGTTTGTGGAGCGATTGCAGGGATTGCGAGGGCTTCCTGAACGACGCGGCTAAAACATTGTCGTCCGACAAGAAGATACCCGACGAAGTTTTCGACAAGCTGTACACTCTGTCTTGCAAGTTCTACAAACACGTAACGGAGGGCGCGCCGTTTGAATACGACGGCGAGCTCACGGACGGCGATAGCGAACAATCGGAGGCCGAGGCGGACGAGGAGGCGGCGCGAAAAATCGTCAAGGCCTTGCTCGGCGAAAGCATAGACGTCGTAGGTAAGTACGGCGATAACGTATCGTTCGCGTCCGACGACTGTTACGTTACGGTCAAGGGCGAGAAAGTATTCGAGTTTGCATTCTCGTCGGGCGGAATAGATTTTGAAGGCGACGAGGTGAGTGCGGCAGAGAACATCGCACAAAAGTGCGGTTACGAATTGACGGTGTATTCCACGGCCGAGAACGACGGCGTGACGACCGTTAAACTATGCGACGTTCAGGGCGGCGCGTACTGCCGCGACGAGTGCGCGTCGGTAGTGATTGCGGACGGAAAAATACGCGCTTTCTCGGCGGGGCATTGCGGCAACAGTCACGACGTACCGAGCGTCAAAGTGGACGAAACGACCGCAAGGCGCGCGACTAAAGAAAAGTTCTCGTCGTATTCGAGCGGCGAGGGGCGGTTGGTTACCACCCATGACGGCGAGCGCGACAGGATTTGCTACGAGTATCGTTACGAGCTCGACGACGGCGAGCATTTCGTTTACGTTTGCGCAGAGAACGGCAGGCAAATGCAGGTCAGATAATTTCAAAGCATACAACGAGTGCGGAATAACATATTTCGCACTCTTTTAATTTTGACAAATGCTTGCAAACACTGTATAAAAGTGATATAATACAACAAATCACGATTACGAAAAGGACGACAACTTACGAAAATCGTAACGAAATCGAAGAATCAATCTGTGATTGTTAGATAATACAACAAATCACGATTACGAAAAGGACGATGACCTACGAAAAATCGTAACGAAATCTAAGAAACAATCTGTGATTGCAATCTGTGATTGGGAGGCGCGTTGCTTATGCTCAGTGTTTACGCAATGGAACCCGGCAAGCGCGAGCTCGTCGAGTGCAAGGGAATAGAGAAAGGGTGCTGGATCAATCTGGAGAATCCTTCAGACCTCGAAATAGAATTGGTTTCGAGCTATACCTCCATACCCGAAGACATGTTAAAGGCCGCCCTCGACGAAGAAGAGCGCGCCCATATCGATATTGACGGCGACTGCACGCTCATCGTCATAGACATTCCGGTCATAAACGAGGAGAAGGGTACATACGTATATTCCACGCTCCCTCTCGCCATTATCCAAACGCCCGATTATTTCGTGACGGTGTGTCTGCGCGAAACCTCTATCATAGCCGACTTTACGTGCAATTCCGTGCGCAACTTCGACGTAAACAAGCGCACGCGGTTTATATACCAGATACTGTACATAGACGCTACGAAGTTTTTGCATTGCCTAAAACTCATCGACCGCCAGGCCAATCATATCCAGCAGTCGCTGCACCGTTCGCTTAAAAACACCGAGCTTATCAAATTGCTCGAGCTTGACAAATCGCTCGTTTATTTTTCAACGTCGCTAAACGCCAATCAGATAGTCATTGACAGAATCAAACAGATGTCGTCAATCAAGCACTACGAGGACGACAACGATCTGTTAGACGACGTAATCATAGAGAACAAGCAAGCTATAGAAATGGCGTCCATACACCGCGAGGTTTTGTCGGGCACGATGGACGCATTCGCCTCGGTCATTTCCAACAACCAAAATATAGTCATGAAGCTACTGACGGCGATAACCATTCTCTTGACTATTCCGACGCTTATATCAGGCCTGTGGGGCATGAACGTCATAGTCCCGCTCAACAACAACCCTTATGCGTTTTGGATAATCATCGGAATCATCGCGGCGATAATAATCCCCGTCACCATCATTATGCTAAAAAAGAAGATGTTTTAGGAGATTAAATCATGGACGTATTTAAGGCTATTTTAGAGCGGCGCAGCACTCGCTCCTTTACGAAAGAGGCGGTAAAAAAGGCCGACCTCGAAAAAATCGTCGAGGCGGGAATGTACGCGCCGTCGGCTATCAACGAGCAACCCTGGCTGTTTACAGTCGTTACCGACAAAGAAGTTTTGGCTAAGCTGAACGAAGCAGTCAAGGGGCAGATGAGCGCCGCCGACGAAGAGCGCATCAGATCGCGTTCGGCCGACAATTCGTATTGCTTCTATTACGGCGCACCGGCGCTGATTATCGTTTCGTGCAACAGCATCGCGCTGTTCCCGGCGGAGGACGCGGCGTGCGCGCTCGAGAATATGTTTTTGGCGTCGCACGCGTTGGGACTTGGCAGCTGCTGGATAAATCAGCTTTGCGGCAGTGCAAACGACCATGTCGGCATTCGCAGTATTCTTTCCGAGATAGGCGTGCCCGACACTCATTGCGTTTACGGCTGTGCCGCCGTCGGCCATATCAAGCTGGAAACGCCGCTTAAAGAAAGGCGCGGATCGGTAAATTTCGTTGACTGACAATATGCTGATCTTGTCGGCGCAAGCGCGGCGAGCGGAGCGTTATTGTGATTTAATAAATGCTGTATTTTACTTTTTACATTGACAAAAATTTTACGGTGATGTATAATTAAACCATGTCCAACTTGTTTTTGAATTCTCTTTCCGCCATGACGACTATGGATTTGTCGGCAACGGCAAATATAATTTTCGTCGGCGTCGCCGCCGCGCTGTGTGTGCTGTTCATAGCGCTGATTGTGAGCGTAGTGTTGCGCGGCAAGCGAAAGCCGAGCGCATTCGATGTGATAGTGCGCGTCATTGCTTCCGTCGTCATAGTGGCGTCTGTGGTGCTGTTGGCGGCGTCTTTTCTGTGCAGAATGGACGGCGACGTCTATATTGACGCGTCAGTTCCGGCACTGATTATAAACCAAACGATGCGTGAGCTGCCGTTGCCTGTCGAGCTGTTCGTTGCGCTCAAAACGATGCTCGGCGCGATTTTGGTGTTAGCCGTACTGCTGTTGGCGTTCGTGGCGCTAATCTGCGACTGCTTGATGGCCAACAAGAAAAAGGGCGACGCGGAGGACAGCGCAAAAGCCAAAAAGCCGACCAAAGTGCAAAAGACGCCCGACGAGCTCAAGCGCGAAGCGGAGCTTGCGCGCATAAACCGTTTGGCAAATTCGGTCACCAAGAAGACGGCCAATGCGCCCGCGGCAACGCCCACGACGACCAAAGAAAAGCCCACGAAAGAAAAACCTGTAAAAGATAAGCACGCAAAAGAGAAAGAACAACCTGCGAAAGAAAATGAAACACCCGTCACCGCGCCGTCCGCAAGCGAACCGCCCAAGACGGAACAGCCGATAGAAGAGAAGCCGACGGCCGAGCCGCCCGTAGAAGACGGCAACGAGTTTGATTGGCGCATAGCTCAGCCCCAAAAGCCCGCGTCTTTCGTGGGAATCAAGGAAAATCGAAATGACGGCTTCGATACGTTCAACGACAGCTTTGACGACGATTTCGGCGTAGATACGCCGGACGAAAATGACGGCGCGGAAGAGCAATTTGGCGACGCAACGGAAAACGTCGAAGAAGAAGCTTTTGACAGTGGCGTGAACGACTTCACCGAAGACGTTACTGAAGATATGTCCGACGACTCCGTCGAAACGGACGAGTTTGGCGGCAGTAACGAAACGGAAGAAGAAGCACAGGATGAGTACGAGCCTGTCGAGAGTTTCGACGAAGAAGAGCAAGACGAGTACGAGCCTGCCGAAAGCTCCGACGAAGAAGTGCAGGACGAGTATGAGCCTGTTGAGAGTTTCGACGAAGAAGCACAGGACGAGTACGAGCCTGCCGAAAGCTCCGACGAAGTGGTCGAAGAAAAAGTCGACGATTTAGACGTCGATGCCGAAGAGGACGTCGTTCCCGTCGAAGAGGGCGACAACTTTGACGTCGATAATACGGCATCGGAAGTCTATGACGAATACGACGACGAATACGACGACGAATTCGGTGACGAGATCGATGACGACGATGATGACAACGAAGACGAAGAGTTTGACGCGGTCGAGCCGACGGTGGTAATCGCGGGCGGCCGAACGCCGCGCTCGCGGTACGCCGAGCCGCAGGTCAAGTTTGTAACGAAGAAAGACACTTCTCCTGCCGCGAAGAATGCTGCGCAAGAGTATGAAGAAAAGTCCGCAAAAGTAAACACTGCGGTCCAAACAGCCGAGCAAAAGGCGGCAGAGCTTCGCGCACAAAGAGCGGCGGAAAAGGCTCAAAGAAAGGCGGCCGAAAAAACACCCGTAAATACTTCGCCGGAAAGGTCCGAGAGCAAACGCCCCGGCTCACCGACGCGCAATATGCCCAAGGCAAGAAATATCACTGTCGACAAGCATGTCGCAACGCGGGCTACGCGCCGCTACGTCATACTTGACAGTACGAGCGCATCCGATTCGTTCAGCGAATATCTCAGGTCTAAAAACGGCAGTGACAAGGATAAACTCGAATCGAGCATCAGCAAGATAAATCTCAAATAATCAAATATTCGGTTTACAGATCATAAATATAGGGAGAAATCGTATGTACTGCGTCGGTATCGATATAGGCGGAATGTCGGTAAAGGTGGGAGTAGTCGACCGCGACGGCAACATTTTGCGAAAGGGCAAAGTGGTGACCGACGTTGCGGGCGGTGCGCATAAGATTGTCGCAGATATCGCAGGACTTGTCAAAGAGCTTGCCGATCCTAACGATAGGGATTTTGTGGGTATCGGCATAGGTTGTCCGGGTGCTATCAATTCGGCGACGGGCACGGTGGACCGTGCGTACAATCTCAATTGGGAGAACGTTCAGCTCGCCGAGTTGCTATCAAGGCATATCAACAAGCCGATCAAGGTCAGCAACGACGCCAACGTTGCCGCGCTCGGCGAGACCACTTTCGGCGTGGGCAGAGTATATACGGATACTATATTTCTCACACTCGGCACCGGCGTCGGCGGCGGAATAATAATAAACAACAAGCTGTACGAGGGCAATGAGAGCAAGGGCGCCGAGCTTGGGCACATGGTGCTCGTAGTCGACGGCGAGCCGTGCTCTTGCGGAAGGAAAGGCTGTATGGAAGCGTACTGTAGCGCGAGCGCGCTGATCAGAGAAACCAAAGCGGCGATGGAGCGCGACAAGAAATCTCTCATGTGGGAGTATTCCAAGACGCTCGACGAAGTAAACGGCAAGACGGCTTTCGAGTGCAGTAAGCAGGGCGACAAATCCGCAAACCGAGTCGTAGACAATTTTATCAAATATTTGGGCGAGGGCATGCTCAACTTTGCCAACATCTTCCGTCCGCAGGCAATCATACTCGGCGGCGGAGTGTGCGCGCAGGGCGATTATCTGATTGACAAGCTGAAATCTTATTGCAAGATGCGCAACTACGGATTTTTGGGCACCCCGAGATTTGACATTCTCGCCGCACAGCTCGGTAACGACGCCGGCATAATCGGCGCGGCAAGCCTTATTTATTCGATGATGTGATTTGTCGGCTTCGGAAGTTTTTTCACGATTTTTTCACACGCCAAACTTGTTGACTTAAATCACCGTAAATGGTATAATTAATGAAATCAAAAATATCTCAAAAAAGGAGTAAACATAATGAAAGATCTTAAAGGTACCAAGACCGAAGCCAACCTTATGTCGGCGTTCTCGGGCGAGAGCATGGCGCGCAACAAGTACGACTACTATGCGTCGCAGGCGAAAAAGGACGGCTACGAGCAGATTGCGAGTATATTCGCAGAGACTGCCGCCAACGAGAAAGAGCATGCCAAAATGTGGTTCAAGCTCCTCAACGGCGGAATCAACGACACTCTTCAAAATCTTAAGGACGCCGCCGGTGGCGAGCACTTCGAGTGGACGGACATGTACAAGAAGTTCGCAGAAGAAGCCGACAAAGAGGGCTTTACGCACATTGCCGAGCTCTTCCGCAAGGTGGCCGCTATCGAGAAGACGCATGAGGAGCGCTACCTCCGTCTTGCGATGAACGTCGAGAACGACAGCGTATTCAAGAAGGGCACCCAAGTCGTTTGGGTATGCATGAACTGCGGACATATGTTTGTCGGCGACGCCGCACCCGCCGCGTGCCCCGTATGCGCGCATCCTCGTTCCTTCTTCGAGATGAAGGCAGAGAATTATTAATCTCATTGTAATATTTGAGATATAATGTAAAGGAATCATTATTACGGAAATAACGATATACTTGAGTTACCGTAACGAAATCAAAGATTCAATCTGTGATTGCCCGACATCGGCAGGTAATGCCATGTCGGGTTTTTTCGTGTCGGGATTAAATGCGTGAAATAACTTGAAATATTTCGCAGTATATAGTATAATGGTGAAAACAAATAATTAGGTAATATCGGTATGAAAGGTAAACTATTGGTAGTATTCAATTCCAAACACGGTTACGTCAAGCGGTACGTCGATATCATCGGCAACGCACTCGGCTGTGACGCCGTTCCGCTCGACAAGCTCCCGCCCGAGCTGCTCGGCGGCTACGACAAGATTCTGTATATATCGTCGCTAAGGAACGAGGCTATAATGGGCATGGACAAGTTCTCCGATTACTTGGGCGGCGTGTACAGAAAGCTCGTTGTTTGCGGCGTGGGCGTCACGCCCTTCCGCGAATATATGCCGGCGCGTATCAAGGAATCGTCGGTAAGCGTCGCGTATGAAAAGTTTATTCCCGTGTTCTATGCGCAGGGCGGTATGGACTTTAGCGAGCTGTCGCGCACCGAGAAGTTCTCGGTGGCATTCCGTGTGCGCCAAATCAAGATGCAGAGCGTCATCAATGACGACGACACATATTTTATCAACGCGACTGTAACTCCCGTTGACGAGGTCAAGCAGGAGAATATTCAGCCCCTTATCGACTTCCTCGACGACAAGCGTGTCGACGAGAAGCTGTATTCTCCGGCCGAGATAACCGATCCTGAGGAGCAGAAGAAGTTCTTCGACGAGCTCGAGAAGGCGGCGGAATTGCCGGAGGACAAAAAGCGCGCGCTCAAAAAGAAGCTCAAAAAGTGATATCATGAACGAACTCGGCGATGTCGCAAAATTCCTATCGTCGCGGTCCGTGGTGTTTTCGCGCGGCGGTATGGTCGTATACGAGAGCACGGACAGAGGAATAAAGCCGCTCGTCGCGGCTGTAGACAGCGGCGTAGATTATTCGGACTGTGACGCGGCGGACAGGATAGTGGGCAAGGCGGCGGCCAATCTGTATATATTGTTGCGCATCCACAGCGTTCGCGCCTGCGTAATGACGCAAGAGGCTAAGAGCATTTTGACAGCGCACGGGATAGATTGCGAGGCCGATACTTATACCGAAAACATAGTCAACCGCAACGGCGACGGGCTGTGCCCGATGGAAATGGCTGTAAAGGATACGGGCAATCCCGACGATGCGCTCAAAGCCATTCACGACAGAATAGCCGCGCTTCAAGCCGCGCACGGCGGCAAAAAATAAAAGGACGGATACACTATGCTTTACAAGAATTTTAAGGGCGAAAAGTTATCGGCGCTCGGGCTGGGCATGATGCGCCTGCCGCTGAAGGGGAAGTCGGACAGCGACGTCGACGAGGCGCACACCGACAAGATGATAGATTATGCGATTTCTCACGGCGTCAATTATTTCGACACGGCGTGGGGATATCACAACGGCATGTCCGAAATAGTTGCCGGTAAAATATTGTCCAAGTATCCTCGCGACAGCTATAAGCTCGCATCCAAGTTCCCCGGATACGACCTCGGCAACATGCCCAAGGTCAAGGAGATATTCGAAGAACAGCTTCGTAAATGCCGCACCGAATATTTCGATTTCTATCTTTTCCACAACGTATGCGAACTGAATATAGACGCGTACCTCGACGAAAAATACGGCATATACGATTATCTCATAGCCCGGCGTGACGCGGGCAGGATAAAGCACCTCGGGCTCTCGATACACGGCAGTCTGGACGTACTCAAGCGTTTTCTCGACCGCTACGGCAAGGATATGGAATTTTGCCAAGTCCAGCTCAATTGGCTCGATTGGGAATTCCAGCACGCAAAAGAGAAGGTAGAACTGCTTACCGAGCTCGGCATTCCCGTATGGGTAATGGAGCCTTTGCGCGGCGGCAAGCTCGCTAACCTTCCCGACAAGTACGCGCTTAAGCTGAAAGAACTGCGGAGCGACGAGACGGCGGCGGGCATGGCGTTTAGATTCTTGCAATCATTGCCGCAGGTGGGCGTTACGCTGTCCGGCATGTCCAACTTCGACCAGCTCAAAGCCAATATCGAGACGTTCGAGACCGACAAGCCGCTCAATGTGGAGGAAATAGCGACGTTGCACGCTTTTGCCAAAGAAATGACGAGCGCGAAGAGCTTGCCGTGCACGTCGTGCCGCTACTGCACGAGCCATTGCCCCAAGGGCATCGACATACCCGAGATAATCAAGCTGTACAACGAGCACATATTCACGGGCGGCGGCTTCCTCGCACCCATGGCGCTCGGCGCGATAGCGGAGGATAGGCGCCCCAACGTATGCGTAAGCTGCCGCAGCTGCGAGGCCGTGTGCCCGCAACAAATCAAAATTGCCGACATGATGAAAGACTTTGTCGACAAAGTAAAGTAACCCCTGACGGCGTATACATCGCGTGATACGGGCTACGTGTACGATGGTCGGCTCGGTCATGTAGGTGGGTCTACACTCCCTTCTCCGCAGCCACAGGCTGGCTCTGTGCAATCATATCACAATATTGATGTGAGCGACA
>JAFLVF010000035.1 GCA_022508425.1 Clostridiales bacterium
GCATAACCTCGAACTCTATTTCCTTCCAGCCGTAAATGCTCTTTTCTATCAGCGCCTGATGAATGGGCGAAAGCTCAAGTCCGCCGCGTACTATTTCGCGAAGCTCCTGCTCGTTGTCGGCAATGCCGCCGCCCGCGCCGCCCAGCGTGAACGCCGGTCGCACGATAACAGGATAGCCGATAGTTGCCGCAAACTCGACCGCCGCTTCTATGTCGTTTACCACGTCGGAGGGCACGCAAGGCTGATTGATTTCGAGCATCGCCTCTTTGAACAGCTCCCTGTCCTCGGCCTTGTCTATCGTCTCGGGACGAACGCCCAACAGCTTGACGCCGTGCTTTGTCAAAAATCCGGACTTGGCAAGCTCCATTGACAGAGTCAAGCCGGTCTGACCGCCTAACCCGGGCAGTATGCCGTCCGGTTTCTCGCGGACGATGATGCGCTCGAGCGTCGGAATATCGAGCGGCTCGATGTAAATAGCGTCCGCCATGGCGTTGTCCGTCATTATCGTCGCCGGGTTGGAATTGACGAGAACGACTTCCACTTTCTTGGATTTGAGCGTGCGGCAAGCCTGTGTTCCCGCATAGTCAAACTCCGCCGCCTGTCCAATTGTAATCGGACCCGACCCTATAACCAAAACCTTCTTAATGCTCTTGTCCTTAGGCATATTAAGCCGCTCCTCCTTATTCTCAGTTACCGTTAAAAATATTTGTGCGCGTCATGCCTGTGCGTCCATAAGCTCGACGAACCGACCGAAAAGGAACTCGGTGTCCTTGGGTCCGCCGCACGCTTCGGGATGGAACTGCACCGAGAACGCCGGAATGTCTATATAGTCAAGCCCTTCGACAGTCTTGTCGTTGGCGTTTATATACCGCACCGCGGCGACAGATTTGTTCACACTGTCCGCTTTGACCGCGTAGCCGTGATTCTGGCTCGTTATGTACGTCCTGCCGCTGACAAGGTCCTTGACGGGCTGATTGGCGCCGCGGTGACCGTACTTGAGCTTTATCGTGGTAGCACCCGTCGCAAGCGCCAACAACTGATGGCCGAGGCATATCCCGAAAATGGGGATTTTCTTGGCTACAAGCTTCTTGATTTCCTCAATTATCGCGATATTGTCTGCGGGATTGCCGCCGCCGTTAGACAGCATTATGCCGTCGGGCTTGAGTGCAAGCGCCTCTTCCGCCGTGGTGTGCGCCGGTACGCGAATGACCGAGCACCCGTATTTGTCGAGCATGCGCTCTATATTGTATTTTGCGCCGAAGTCGTACAGCACGACGGTGTGCTTGTGCTTGTCGTCCGTCGGCACCAAAACATCCGGCTTGTCGCAAGTGGTCTTTTCGACGGCATCTTTTATCTTGAAAGCGCGGATGGCGGCGAGCTTTTTCTGCAAATCCTTCGTGCTGTCCGTTATCATGGCGTTCATGACGCCCGCGCTTCGTATCTTACGCGTCAATGCGCGCGTATCTATGCCCTGAATGCCGACGACGTTGTGCCTTTTCAGATACGCGTCGAGCTCTTCTTCCTTTCTCGAATTAGACCCTACCTCGCACAACTCGCGCACGACGTAGCCGCTAAGATGCGGCTTGTCGCTCTCCGCGTCCGCGGTGATTGCGCCGTAGTTGCCTATCAGCGGGAAAGTCTGCGCCACAATCTGACCGTAATAACTCGGGTCAGTCAGCGTGAGCAGATATCCGCACATGCCTGTCGTAAAAACAGCTTCGCCTATCACCGTGCCGTTTGCGCCTATTGCCTTGCCCGCATACACGGTGCCGTCTTTCATAATAAGATAACGATCCATATATCAACCTCTAACCGTTGTTTACAATGTCGAATGAGTTTTTTAGCATTGGATTGACGGGCACGGGATAGTCGCCCGTAAAGCAACCGAGACAAAAGCCCGTAGACTTGGAAATCGCTTTGAGATTTTCCACAGTCAAATACTCCAAGCTGTCCGCGCCGATCTTGTTGCAAATTCCGTCCACGTCGTAGAAGTTTGCGACGAGATTGTCGCGGCTGTCGATGTCCGTACCGAAATAGCACGGATACTTGAACGGCGGCGACGAAATGCGCATATGCACTTCCTTAGCCCCCGCATGCCTTAACATCTTGATTATGCGCGTACTTGTCGTCGAGCGCACGATGGAATCGTCTATCAAGATGATGCGCTTACCCCTAACCGTCGCAACGAGCGGATTGAGCTTGACGTTGACGGCGTTCTCGCGTTTGACCTGATCGGGCAAGATGAACGATCTGCCTATGTACTTGTTCTTGACGAATGCGGGCGCCATGGGAATGCCCGATTCGAGCGAATACCCTTCCGCCGCCTGCAAGCCCGAGTCGGGCACGCCGCACACAATGTCGGCTTCGGTGGGCTTTTGCCGGTAAAGCGACCGCCCCATCTGCACGCGCGCTTCGTACACGCTTATACCGTCTATATACGAGTCGGGACGGGCGAAATATACAAACTCGAACGAACACAGCCCGCTACGCGCCGCGTTGTCGAGCATAAATGTCGAGATGTTTCCTTTTGTATCACAGCTGATGACCTCGCCCGGCTTGACGTCGCGCACGAATTCGGCGCCGAGTGCGTCGAGCGCGCAGGTTTCGGACGCGAACACCACAGCCTCGCCCAATCTGCCCATGCAAAGCGGTCTAAACCCGTTCTTGTCGCGGACGGCGATAAGCTTGTCCTTAGTCGCTATAACGATAGAAAACGCGCCCTCGATAAAGTTCATAGTCTTTACAATTGCGCGTTCGAGATTGTTGGTCTCTATCATGTTGCGAACAATCATGATATTGATTATTTCCGTGTCGTTGGTTGTGTGCAGGACCATGCCCGATTGAACGAGCTCGTGACGGATCTGCGCCGAGTTGGTGAGATTGCCGTTGTGCGCGAGCGCGAGGGAAATCTTGGAATGTACGGTTTCTATCGGCTGTGCGTTTTCGAGACTGCAAGCGCCCGTCGTAGAATAGCGAACATGCCCTACGCCTATCTTGGTGTTTGCCGAAAACTCCAAATAGTCGGGCGTGAAAATCTCACTTACAAGCCCCATGCCTTTTTTGCACTTTAGCATTCCGTCAACGAAAGTGGCAATACCCGCGCTCTCTTGGCCGCGGTGTTGCAATGCCAAAAGTGCGCTCGCCGACAGCGGAATTACCGGTATCGATTTTGGCGAAACTATGCCGAATACGCCGCATTCTTCTCTTAGTTTTTCGTACATGCTATGCCTCGTAAGTTTTGAGAATATCCATCGCGACCTTGCGCCGTGACTGACGGTTGTCCATCGCTTTCTTTTCGATATATTTGTGCGCCTGTTCCTCGGTGTAGCCGAGTGCGCGCATCAACAGGATTTTTGCGCGGAAAACGCACTTTTCGTCCTCGAGTTTACTCTTAAGCTCGCTGTTTTCTATTCTGAGCGCAGTTACGCGCACGTTGGCTACTACAAGCATTCTTACCGCGTCGCCAAGCGCCGTCTTGGTGAGCGGCCTGACGAGCGATATTACTCCCGATCGACCGAGATCGTCGCCGAACATATCTACGCGGGCAAAGTCGTCGATATATATTCCGCCGCAGTCGTTGGTCTCGGCGAGCGACGCGCTAAGCTCGTTACCGCGCTCGTCGGGCAGTCCGCCGTTGACTATGAAGATATCGAATGGACGGCACAGAGACTCCCGCCGCGCCTCTGCGGCGGACGAGCACACCACGCAGTCGATGCCTGCTCGATGCATGACATCGGACAATGCGTGTTGCTGTTGTATCGTGCTTGCTACGATGAGTGCGTCCAAATTTTTTCCCTTTGTTTGTTGTGTTTGCGATATACGATTCTTAGATATCGGTATATACGTCGAAGAATTGTTCGTCGGTTGTCAGTTTTTGCTCTTCGGTGTAACGTTTTTCTATCGTGTCGAGAACATGGTCAAGCTCGCCGGGAATGCAGTCGTGCAGCCACGCGCTGTTCCTCGCGAACTCGACGGCGTCGCCGATGGATTCGAACATGGTGGAATCGGCCGCACCCTCTTCGCGCAGCTTGTACTTGTTCTCAATGCCCTCTCTGCCCGCCGCAAACACAAGCGCGAGCACGGCAAAGATATTGCATGTCGAGTCGGGCGTGCGCAACTGGACTACATCGTCGCCGAAGAAGCGCATCGCCATATTCTTGCCGCGGTTTTGATGATAAGATATCTTGTAGTTCTTGGCAAGGCGCTTGTAGCTGTTTAACGTCGGGTTGGCAAGGCAGGTGATTTCCCTGTAACGTCTCAATACGCCTTCCGCGAACGCGCGGCTCGCCTCTGTCGAATTCTTGCCCGAAAGGTTTATCGACATGTGAAGTCCGCTGCCCGGCTGATTGAAAATCGGCTTGGGCATGAACGAAGCGATCGTGCCGTTGATAGCGCAGACGTTCTTGACCGCCGCCTTGAACATAACGTAATTGCGCGCCGCCGATACGGGGTCGGCCGGCTCGAAGTCTATTTCGTTTTGGCCCTTGCCGCGCTCATGGTGCGACGATATGGGCTTTAGGCCCATGTCCTCGAGCGAAAGTATGACGTCGCGGCGCAAGCTCTCGCACTTGTCAAACGGTGCGCATGCGCAGTAGTCTGCGTTGTCGAGCGGCTCGAGCTTGCCGCTGTCCGGATCGTCCTTGAACACATAAAACTCGCACTCGGTGGAAACCTTGGCGGTGTAACCTAGTTTCTTCAGCTTGCTCACTTCGCGGTCGAGCAACACCATGGGATCGCAAATATACGGCGTGCAGTCGATATTGGCCACATGGCAGAATATGCTGAGCACCTTGCCCGAATGCGGCCGCCACGGCAGGTCTGACATGATAGCCGAAGCAGGCATAAGCTTTAAGTCGGTGCCGCCCACGCCGGTCATCGCCGAACTGTCTATCGCAACGCCGTTTTCGTACGCGTCCTCGAGCTGTGAGCTCAATACCAAAATGTTGCGTAACCTTCCCAAAAGATCACAGAACGTCAACTTGACGAACTTAACGCCGTTTTCTTCTACGAATTCAAGTAATTCGCGCTTGGAATTAGTCATATCGCCCTCCGTGGTTGATATTTTCTGTTGATTTATTTGTGAATAAAGCCTCCGAGGCTCTCTCCAGCGTTCTATTTCAAGTAATGCGAGAACTCGGACAGAATCGCGTCGATGCGCTTCTCCCCGCCCTTTGCCGCCGTCACGTAAACCTTGATGAGCGGCTCGGTGCCCGACGGACGAACAATCACCTTGCTCCCATCCGCCGCCTTGTACGACAAAACGTCGGACTTGGGCAAGTCATATTTGTCCTGTACGAGATAATCGATACTGTTTACCACCTTCTCGCCGTCAATCGTTGCAGGAGGTTTAAGGCGAATGCCGTGCAACACTTCTTTCATCTTAGCCGCGCCCGCCGCGCCCTCGAATGTGTACGAAACGGTGCGGTGATAATAGCGCCCGAACTTTGCGTAAATACCGTCGAGGACGTCGACAAGAGTTTTGCCGTTCTTAAGATGCTCCGCCGCCATTTCGGCTACGAGCATAGTGCCTACGACGGCGTCCTTGTCGCGCACGTAAGTTCCCGAAAGATAGCCGTAGCTCTCTTCGTAGCCGAACACGAACCGCTCGCCCTCACCTACGCTCTCTAATTTCTTGATTGTCTCGCCTATATACTTAAATCCTGTGAGTACCTCGCGCACCGTGCCGCCGTAGCTTTCGGCAACGCGAGCGGCAAGGTCGGTGGTAACTATCGTCTTGACGACAACGGGGTTTTTCGGAAGCGACTTAGAATGCGAGAAAATATAGTCGATGAGAAGAACGCCCATTTCGTTGCCGCTTATCAGCCTGTATCCGTCAGCCGTCTTGACCGCCGCGCCAAGCCTGTCGGCGTCGGGATCTGTGCCTATGATTATATCGACGTTTTTAGCTTTGCCGAGCTCGATTGCCAATTTAAGCGCTTCGGCTTTTTCGGGATTGGGATATGTGCAGGTCGGGAAATCGCCGTCCGGACGCGCCTGCTCCGGCACTATCGTTACGTCGGTAAATCCGCGCTCGGCGAGCATTTGCGGCACTATGTCGCATCCCGTTCCGTTGAGCGGCGTGTATACTATGGATACGTTGCGCGCCGAGCCCACCGAACGTTTGTACACCTCGTCCAAGTAGTCGCGCGTAACGTCGGTATACTCGATTATGCCCGATTTTACGCCGTCATCAAAGTCCGCCGCCTCGACCGCGAAGATATCCACAGCCTGAATACACGAGAAAACCTCCGCCGCCGCTTCGTCTGTGATCTGGCAACCATCGCTGCCGTACACTTTGTAGCCGTTGTACTTGGCGGGATTGTGACTTGCCGTCACCATGATTCCTGCGTCGCATGCAAGACGGCGCACCATGTACGAAAGATAAGGCGTAGGCTTGAGCTCTCGCACAATGTGCGATTTGATACCGCTCTTTGCCATCACCGCCGCCGCATACCGGGCAAATTCCTCCGATCCGTGACGCGAATCGTAGCTGATAGCGACCTTTGCACCCGTAGGCTTGTGCTTGAGTAAATAGTCGGCAAGACCTTTTGTAGCCTTGCCTATGGTGTAAACGTTGAGCCTGTTTGTGCCCGCGCCGATTACGCCGCGAAGCCCTGCCGTACCGAATTCAAGGTCCTTGTAAAACGCTTCGGTCTTGTCCTCGTCCGTCATCGCCTCGAGCTCCTCGCGGCACAAAGCGGCATGACGGAGCCAGCTTTCGTACTTTTCGTCGATATTACTCATGCGCCCTCCTATTTTGAAAAAAGAGAAATGT
The DNA here is from genome assembly GCA_022508425.1 of Clostridiales bacterium. Taxonomy (GTDB): domain Bacteria; phylum Bacillota; class Clostridia; order Christensenellales; family Pumilibacteraceae; genus Anaerocaecibacter. The sequence goes on from JAFLVF010000035.1 coordinate 6,776, forward strand.
ATATGTACGTATACACTTCTCTTTCATTGACTTTGGTGTCGCTTGTATTCATCAAAAATAATTGTAACAGATTTTGCCAACGCTGTCAAGTGAAATAGCGCGCGAAAAAATTGTATGTAATCGGGAATACAACGCAAAACGGACGGCAACTATGCCGTCCGTTTTGATGATTTGTTACATTAGCTTAGAAGCTGTTGGGGTCGAAGCCGTCGCCGCCGCCCTGCTGTCCCATCGGGTCGTAGCCTTGCTGTCCCATCGGGTTGACGCCTTGCTGAGGGGCGCCCGTACCGGCGTTGAGCTGCAAGCTGCTGTCTTGAGGTGCTTGTGCATTGCTTCCGATCATGAGGTTGGGATTGTTCATGGTCTGCTGAGTCGGGGGCAGATACCCGAACGACTGATACGGGTTCATGCCGCCGCCTGACAGTCTGAGCAATTCCTCTTCGAGCTCGGCTTCGGAGTTGAGCAACGCTTCGATCTCCGCACGGACCTTTCTCTTCTTGTGAACAACGATGAGAATGATTATCAAGATGATTATTAACAGCAGGATGCCGCCGAAAATCAGACCCCACATAAGCGGGCTGGTCTGCACTCTCGCTATGAACGAGTTGAACCAAGAAAGCTCCGCCATGTCTGTGCAGCCTATGGTAATCGTGTGCGTGTACATCGTGCCGGACTCATCGGTAATGTTGAACGTGAGATCGGTCGTGCCTCTGCCCTTGAAGGTTAGAACGATGTTCCGTCCCTCGAGCGTAGCGTCGGCATATACCGCAGCCCTGACCTTGACAGGGTCTTTGAAGGACATAACGTCTTCCTCGTCGGGATCGGTGAACCAATCCTCCGGACGAATTGTGATCATGTTGCTGTCGTTGAGCCTGCTGACGGTGAATATACCCTTGTTGGGATCTTCCCTCAATACGGGCGCACGGTTATCGGCAATGTTGATCTTGAATACGTTCTGAACTGTCAAGCCGCCTACATCGAACTTGACGGTAATGCTTGCATTCGAATCGACGGCCCTGCCGCGCACCTTCCACACGTCCGTATTGGCAGACGTATTCAGGCCATAAGCGGAAACGTCGGCGTTGGGGTCGATATGCGTAATCTCGAGGTTGCTCTCGGTGGTAATGTCGGCAATGACATACCCGTCGGCATTGTTGGGATCGTTGGGCGTGTTGAGGAGCAACTCGGACGTGATTGTGCGGTTTACACCCCTGGCAATCGAGAGCTCGGGTATATCCATATCGTTGATGGGCCGAGTGACCGTGATAGTAATCTCGATATCCGCCGACAAGAAGTCAGTAACGCCCGCTATAGCGCCGTCGATATATCCGCCGTCGGTAACGGTAATGAATACCTTTTGCGTTCCGTACACGCCGGGCGTGAGCATTATAGCAAACGTCTGATGGGTCGTGTCGTCAGCCCAGGTCACCGAGCAAACCTGCATGATACCGTTGCCGTCTTCTTCTTCGCCGCCGCCACCGCCGCCGCCGACGTTGCCGCCGCCGGCTGTCAGGCCGGGACCGTAGATAATAGGCTCATCGACGTCTCCGATTTGAGGAATGGAGAATTCGCTGATAAACACGTAGGTTTCCGAATCGCTGTCACTCGCGATAACTCTGTCTTTCTCGTTGTCGTCATAGACATACGCGAGGATATTGTACGGTTCTGTGATTGTGTTATCCTCACTGTCCAGCCCGACGCCCATGAGCGTAATCGACATATTCTCGCTACGCGCATAAGGTCTGATATTGCCGACAGTCAGTATAATCGTCAATGTGCTCGTGCGCGCCGACTTGGTCGAGTCCTCCAAGCAGAGCAACGTCTGCACTATCTCGCCGCGCGAAGTCGATACGCACGTAAACGTGATAGCCGACATCGTCGAAATACCGAAGTCATTGGTTATTCGCGTCGTCCCTACCGTAAACAGCGTGTTATTGGCCACGTTGGTTATGGTCTTTTTATTCTCGGTAAGACCGCCGCTTATCTCATGGAAGAAGTAGGCGTCCATGTCGATATCTTGGTCGTCGATGATGTCTTTGAGCTGAAGCACAAGCGTTTCGTTTCTGCGGACAGTAGCCCTAAGCTCGTAACCGTCTATCTCGGTGTACGTCAGGCTGTATGCGGGCGAAACGCCTTCCTTCGCGTCTACCGTAACGTTCTTCTTGAATTCGGGAACGTCGTTCTCAACGCGTATGACAATGACTGTAGAAACCTCGATGCCCAAAGCGTCGCTACATGTAATCTGAAGCGGGATTTCGGTATATGCGGGAACGCCATCACTGCCGGGGTTATCGATTGCAACCTTGCGCAGGATGTTGATTGTAATCTTGTCTGCGTGCTCGCCCGAGCCGCCTATTACTTCAAGAACGGGCGGCTTCACCTTGTTGCTGCCTTCGACTATGGCATGCTCGCTAAGCTTCTGCGCGTCTTCGGGAACAGTCGTGATATTGATGCCCGCCGCCTCGTCCGAGTACGACGTGAGAACTTTGCTTTTGCCCTTTTCGAACTTCAACATCTCGGGCCCGCTGGGCGCATTGAGCATATCGTAGTCGTAGAACAGGCCGTGATCCTGATTAACAACGTCATACAGTTTGTATGTGATGGAATCACCGGCCACGCCTGTAAAGTGACGGTAGTCCTCTTGGCGCGTGTACTCGGTGTAAACAGTGACCTTCTTGTCTTCGCCGCCGACATTTTCGGTCTTGGTCTCGGCCTTTAACGAATAGCCGCGGTTGGTACCGCTGTTCTCCGTAGCGAGCGGCGCGGAATCCTTGACGGAGATGTTGGCATAGCCGCCGGCATTCTCGCTGTTTAATGTCTCGCCCATCGTGTCTTTGTAGTCGTGCGTATACTGCTTGCCTATCACGATGTAGAATTTGAGAGGCTCTATTCTCGTCGTCGCGCCGAATTGCTCGACAGTAGCCGACTGCGGCTTGCAAATCAACTGTTTGCCGTCATCGGACACGGTCAGCTCGAAATATTTGCTGACGTAGTCGTAAACTTCACCGCTGCCCGGAGTCACGTTCATGTCGTTGCCGCCGTGGCGCTGCGTGACCTTGTAGATCATGCTCTTGTCCATATCGTCACGAACGCTGGTAATTGCTTTAATCTCGTCGTCGACGTATTCGTAAAGCGCGTACACTACGACGTCATACTTAGCGGACGGCGCGTCTGCGTCGGGGTCGTACAGCAGTCTCGCATTGCCCCTGGTAGCCGAAACGAGTGTGACTGTAGCCGTCTCGCCCTTCAACGTCGAGTCGACATAGCTACTAAGCTCTATCATCGAAGGCGCGCGCTGCTCGGCGGTTATATCCGTTTCGCGCGGCGCAATATGCACGCGCACGTGAAGCTCGTCGGACTGTGCGCCGTGAGCGTCCGCTACGCGGAATATGACGTCGGCGTAGTCTGTGTCGGTCTGTATGATGTAGTCGATAGCGGTTATGGACAAACAGTTAAATGTACCGAATTTGTCGCGCACCTGCTTGACGCTGACGACCTGGCTGTCGCCGGGGTTTTCCACCCTGCAAACGTCTCCGCTGTATATATCGGGCATCACGAAGTTGAGCTTGTCGTCGGCGTCGACGTCGTTGACAAAATTCGCAAGCTCGAGATTGAACGTCTCGCCGTAATTAAGCTTAAGGTCGTATATGCCGTTAGCCTTGTCGGCGAGCGTGAATTTGCGGTCTACAGTACCGCCTGTGACAGGGTCTGTCTTGCTCAGTACAGGCTCCATCGCCTCGGGTGCCGAAGAGAGCACGGTGATGATTACGACCACCTTGGTCGTCTTGTCGCCGTCGGTAAGAGTAACGGTGTACTGCGCGTTGGTCACAACGCCCCTGGCCGTAAGCTTGACGCTCATCGGGCGCGGATACTGTGCATTAGATCCTTCGTCGTTGAGCTCGTGACCAGATTCCTTATCGAACATGTCTGCGTCGCCCGACTCGGCGAATTCGCCCACATAACCGGTGCGGGTATCTACGACGAAACGGAGCGTACTTGCCGCGTCGTCTTGCCCTATTATGAGACTGCCGAGGTTGCCGGCGTTCTCTTCGGGATAGTTGGACGTGGTGTACCACTTGAAGCCGTTGGGACTGTCATCTTTGTCGTACGGCGTGGCAAGCACCTTCGCGCTAACGGCAGGATAATCGGTCCAGTTCTTGTTCTTGAACGCATCGGGCGAACTGTATCCACCCGCCTTGTCCTTATCGAACATCGTAGCGTCGCCGGCAAACAATGTGAACGAATCGTTCGTCTTCATGACAATCGAAATGGTTTGCTGGCCGTTGTATGTATCGTCGTTTCTCTCGGGTGCCGTGTTCTGATAGCTGAATGAGAACGGCAGTTTGAGCGAGTCGGATACGCCGCTGCCCGAATCTCTGAACGTCAGCCTGAACTGTATCGTACCCTTGAATGCACCGATCGCCTCGACAACCATAATCGTCGGGTTGTTCTTGATATCGGGTATATAAATCTTGACCTGACCGGTCCAAGAGGCGCCGTTCTTCCATGTCTTGTCGGTGCTGTCATAGTATTCGAATTCCGGCGTAACATCATCTTCACTATTGCTGTCAGCCGTCGTCACGGGAAGAACAAGGTAGTCGGTCAGAAGGTATAAGTTGTCGGCAACGTTCTTCTTGTCGCCTTGCTGTATCAAATTCTGACGCGCTTCTTCGGCGTCGGACCAAGACACCCATTCCTTGCCCGATCCGATATCCTTGTCGTAAACAAGTGTGGAAATGTCGACAGTCTGCTTGACGCCGCTCTGCAATGACAACGAGTACGTATCCTGATCGAACGCCTTTGTCATCTTGTAATTGCCGATGTATACCTTGATTACGGCTACACCCCACCAGCCGTTGGTGATGCCTGTGTTCTCGCAATCGTCGTAGTACAGCACCTTGAACGGATAGTAAATCTGTGCGGCGCCGTCGCCGTCGCGCACATAACTACCACCTTTGATGTCAGCCTCGAGATGGTTTTCGTCGAGATATTGCTTGATTACGGAATCCTGCTGCGTCGCGATATTGAGTTGGGTCTTTGCCTTGGGAATAATCTGCAATGCCGAAGCGTCCTGATCGACAGGCGAAACCGTAAAGAAGTTTTGATAGCCGGGATTGGGCACTTTTTTCGCGGCTTGTTCTGCAGTATACTCACTCGCTCTGTCGGCATCGACATCGAAATATGTGGCAAAGCCGTTCGTCTCAAGGCTCGCATTGGTCGAGGACGCGATGTATGTAATCTGCTCGTCTGTCAACACATCTTCGAGCGCATGATCGGTGGCCGACAACATGAAGAACTTCAGTGTATCATTACTGTCGGCATCCTGATAAGTTAGCGTAGTTACCTTGCTCGCAGAGATTTCTTGACCTGTCTTTTCGTCAGTGAGCTTCTCGTCGGAATTCTGCCTCTTCCAGAATACGTATTTGCCGGCGGTATCGCTCGTATCCATAGTGACGGATATACCGGAGTATGTATTGATACCGTTGTTGGAAAGCTGGAAGTTGGTCGGCTTGGAGTCACGCAAAACAATGTCGACTGACACATCCTCAACAGTGGAGTTCTCGCCGGTGGTCTTAAGCTTGACCGTAAGCTTGAGCGCGCCCGTAGGACGCTTTCCTCCCGCCTTCTTGCAGATGTTGAAGCCGTATTTGTCCTCGCGGAAAATAGTACGCTCGCCGCGATCGTTTTTCATGGCATCCGGCTCGCCGTTTATCAATGCGGAGCGTTGAATATTGACAAGGCTCTTTGATCTTGCCTCACTCTCGGAGACCGTCGTATACGTGATCTTGATATAATCGTTGTCGTTAAGCGTGTCACCCGACCAAGTCTTTTTGCCGTCTGTCAATGAAACGTTCTCGTATACAAGCGGCAAATATGTATCCTTGTACTGGTCCTGAGCCCAGTAGAGATAGTTGCCCTCGTAGAAGTCGCCCGGGTTGTTGGTCGTCGTATTGTTGCCGAATATAACGCGCGTAGCGTTAGAGGTTTCGTTACCTCCGCTCGAATACACCGAAGGCATCGCCAGATAGCTGATAGGAACGTACGTCGCAATACCGTCGGCGTCGATCCGTTCGGCGGCAGTAATCGATATAGGCTCGTAATAGAAAGGTGTCTCGGTATATTTCTTGGCAACGATACCGTCAATCGCTTGCGGTTCGTCATTACCGCTTTTCGTCGATCCTTTGTCTATGAAATACTGATATTTGAATCTTTCGGAGAATGTAGCGTTCTGCAAAGCCTCCTGAGCAGACGGATCTTCGGCATTGGTAAAAGGCAATTCGCCGCTCGCAAACTGATAACCACGGACATTGCGCCTATCGACTATCTTCCATCCGCCCGTATTGCTACCGTCCACCGGGTTAAGCGCGTCGACAGTGGACTCCGATCTGCCGTCGGTACGGTATTGCTCGTGCATCTTAGTAAGCGAAAGCGCCTCGTAATCGAAGTAGAAGTTGATTACGTTAAGAGATTTATCGTTGTTGTCATCAATCGCAGTCGTGCGGTTGTCTCCGCCGCCGAGATAGATTTCCCGTCCGTTGTGACTGTCGCGCGTCGCTATCGCGATTTGCGTAGCGGGACCGGTTTCTTCTCCACGCGGGTCTTTAATCTCGATAGCCCAATATTTGCCCGACCAGTTGACGATTTCGGCCTTGGTGAACATTCCCTCGGCGCTCTTCTCGAAGAAGAGGACGTTGACAGAATACCAACTGTCATCCTTAGTTTCAATATTGCCGCCCTGCGTCGGGGTGTAGTACGTAGGTGCAATCGCCACAACGGGATATTGATCTACAGTGTCATAATCACCGAAGATATCTTCGGTAATCTTGCCCGACTCGACATATGCTTTCTTGACAAGCCCGTTCGTCTGATTGACGGGATGATTGGCGGTACCCTTTTCGCCGCCCGCATTCAACATTACGGTCTGCTGTTTGTCGGGATCGTCAAAGAGCAACAGTTTGTTGGACGCGCTCGCCGAAATAACAGGCGAATCGTAAAGCTCTTTGTCGTTGATTATATAGCGCGAAGTCGTCTTCTCCGCCGCGCTGTCGTACTTGACATACCAGGTATACGACAATCCGTCGTCGCTTGCCTTGATACCTGCCGACCTGTCGCCCGATACTACCATTTCGGGCTTGGAGTCGACAACTTCGATCTGTACGCGCAACGGCACCGTTACCGTGCTGTCGCTGACCTCGAATTCCAAGTAGACCGATTTATTAAACAGCTGTGTAGATGACAGAGCCGTTACTTTGATTACGTTTCGACCGTTTCTGTCCTTGGTCAAAATTGCCGTGATGTAATCGGACAGTATATAAACGGCTTTATTCTCTCGATCCTCTTCGTCCACACCGTTGAAATCGGCGTCAAGCTTGGTATAGTAATCCTCACCGTGCTTGGCGACAACCCTGACCGTGCCCGAAACAAATGACAACGGATCGTCGTCCTCATCGTAGACAAGCGTGCCTACGGTGAACTCATACTCACTGAGAACGAGACTGCCGTTGAGATATGTATTGGTGCCGGCGGAAATAGCGTAGTACGGAGCAAGATTGCTCTGCAATACGGGCTTGGCGTTGACAACCGTCACTACGATGTTGATCGGTATAACGGTATAACCGTCGGTTACCGAGAAGGACAGGCGGAGCATGTACGAATTGGTTCTGCCCTTACCTGTAATCATAATGTACGGAATGCCGTTGATTCTGCCCGATACGGCGGAAGCGTATCCGCCCGCCGATATGCGGTTCTCGAAATCCTCCGTAGACGTGAAGCTGAGCTGATCGTGCATAACGTTCGCAGCGGTAGCGGCGACCGCGGGATCGGCGGTGCGTTTGACCGCAAACGTCTTGGTGATTGCGGCCGCGGCGCTTTCAAATGCCGCTTTGTCGGCGGGATTGGAATTGAACGTGAAACCGCCGTCGTGGTAAGGGTTGATGCCGTCGGCTGTATCGAAATCGTATGCAAAGTCGTACGGAGTCAAATAAACGTCTTGGCTCTTCTCTATCTTGAATTCGATATATTTTTCGCCGATAAGCGTGTTATTGACATACGAGCTTACTCCGCCCGCGGGGTTGATAGCATAGCTTGTGCCGGAGTTCGGGTCACGTCTGACGTTAATAGCGGTGTTTGCAACCTTGACATATACACCGATTGTCGCCTTTACGCCGTGCGAGTCTACGACGTTTACGTCAAACTCGAAGAAGTAGTTGCCCGTAGACTTGAGCGGCGTTATTTCAAGACCCGTAAAGGAGTAGTAATCGGCATCACTCTTCACGATATGCAAGCTGTCCAGCTGGCTGGCGGTCAAGCCGGAGAACACGCCCGCCGCAGCGTATAGCTGTACAGGTTTGACCGTGAAGAACTCGTTCGTGTTGAGAGCGTCGATATAGTTATTGACACTCTCCCCGTCAAGCGCTACGATATCGTTGATACGATTCATATACGGTTTGTCGTTGGGCTTGTATGAAAACGCGTCCGCATCGGCTAAGAAAGGATCAACATGCTGATCGGCAGCGTCTACAACGGTGCCGCGCGTTGTGCCTACGCCGTGAAGGGCGCCGCCCGCGTCATAGTAGCTGATGGGTGTGATTATCTTGGTGGAGGGAGTACCGTTGGTGGCGTCAATGGTCGCGTCACCCGATTTAGCATTAAGCGCCAGAGTGAAGTTAGCCGTGGTCGCCGGCGCAGTAGGTGCAACCGATTTGACCTTGACGGCTATGGGATACCAAATACCTGTATCGCTCGGGTCGCCGGGATCGTTGATCCTGACCATAAAGTAGAAGTCGCCTTTGCGGTTCTCATTCTTGTACATATACTGAGTAGCCGCGCGCGCCGTCAGTCTGAGTGTAGACGTGTTGACGTACTCGTACGTTACGCAAGCCGTCGCAGCCGCGGCACTTCCCGCTTGTGCAAGCACTTGTCCGTCAAAGCCGGTAGGAACCGAGCCCTCGCCTGTCGCGTACGAGTTGGTTACAACGTTTGCTTCTTTCGAAGAGCTGTAATAATTGGATGTAGCCGCCAGCGAAATGATGTTATTCTCGCGCCCGACATACACGAACTCGTTGGTCGGGACTTTGATAAACGTTGCACCCGACGTCACATAAGTAGGAATAGTGCCGTCCGGATCGAACAGGAAATCGTTTATCTTCAGATCTTTGGTCTTGTTTGCGTCGGAGGACAAATCAAGCTCGATCAGCGGCTCCTTCAAATTCTTGCTCGCTGCGGACGTTGCGGAAGCGTAATAAGGCCGCGTGTTGGCTATCCTGAATACCAACGTTACCGTGCTGTTCTCCGCTCCTATCAACGCCGCGGCGCTCTTCTCGTACGACTGCGCCGTCATCTTGACGCAAACGTAAACCGCCGCCGCCGGACGCTGCGCCGTAGGCTTGATGGTAATCGATTCGTACAGCGACGCACTGCCGTACGTCGATGCATTCTTGTTGTAAGTAATTGTATAGTATGCCGAATTGGCAGAATCCGCAGCTACCGCCTTGATACCCGCTACGTCGTACGTAGTGCCGTTGGCAACGTCGGGATCGTAGAACAAATCGCTCGCGGCAATTGTAAATCCGTCGGTACGGCTGGGAGTAAGCGGATCGGGAATAAATACCGACAGCTCATTGGCGGTCTTGTTGTAAATTCCGCCGTTGTTTAAGAAGTCGTAGGTGGGACTTGTACTCGTCGCTTTGCCGAGACGATAACGGTAATTGCCGTTTACAGAGGTTTGAGTGTACTCGACATATGTACCGTTGGTCGTTACGTCAGTACCTTTGGTATTGTTTGTGGTGTCTATTACGTACAGCGCTTTGTCCGCTACGGTTACAGTGAAAGATATTACCGATACTCCGCGCTGTGTGTTTGTTCCGTAGTTGTCACGAATTTTACAATACAAAGTCAGCTTTCCTCCCGAAGGGAAACGCTTGATCGAAGTTATTGTAACTTGAGTTACCGCACTACCCGTCGCATTGGAGGTCGTTATGTAAGCGTCCGCCGATGTCGTGCACGCGCTGTTGGTATAGAAAGGATAGTTGGCCGCGCACGT
>JAFLVF010000036.1 GCA_022508425.1 Clostridiales bacterium
GTCCTGCGGTGTTCGGACTTTCCTCGTGTTTCCACGCAACCGTCCGGTCATCTCAGTAAGTATTATAACATTTAAATACGCCAAAAGCAAGCTTTTAGCGCACGTCTTTCGACGTTTGCGTTTTCTTACGAAAACGCGCATTTATGTTGAAATACGGCGCAGATTTGCCCTTGCAAGCAAGCAAATCTACTTGTATTTTAACACCGTTTTCAGCCGATTGCAAGCGTAGTATCGTTATTTTTTATTATAAAACCGTGCGCGGGAATTTTTATAGTTTTTTCTCTTACCGTTATTTCGACTTCGCTATCGGCGACGTTAAACGCAAAAAGAACGTTTCCGCGATAGAACGCATATGCCGTATTTGACAAATACACCCTTTCATACATGCCGTCTATCATGTCGCGGTGTATTTTACGAAGCGCCGACAACACTTTTACCGTCTCCAGCACGCGAACGTCGGACTTGTCGATGTCGGCATAGCACGGCCTCAAATGCTCGTCGCCGTGCGCGTTGTCGCCTGTTGCCGCAAACTCCGAACCGTAGTATATGCACGGCGTGCCCGGCATGGCGAACATGAGTGCATACAACAGCGGAAGGTTTCTGCCGTCTTTTATCGCCGTCGCCGCACGCTTGACGTCGTGATTGTCCACAAAGCTCAATAGCTTTTTGTCTCTAAACATTCCGTTGGCGCCGAAGTTGCGCTCGATGGAGTGCGCTATCTCGAAGAAGTTTGGCTGATTGACAGACGATATCATGCCGGTAAAACACTCGTAGTTTGTCAATCCGTCAAGTCCGCCCTGCGCCACCACGTCATATAGGTCGCTAAGCCTGACAATCTCGGCAACGAGCGGGAAGTCTTGCTTTGTCTCGTTGCACACGCTTTTAAGTCGACCGAAAAACCATTTGGGCAGGCACGACGCCGCATCGAGTCTTAGACCGTCTATGCCGTATTCCCTAATCCAGTACCGCGTGGCGTCAAACAGCATATCGAGCACTTCGGGATTGTCGAGGTTGAGCTTGACAAGCTCGGCGCAACCGTGCCAATCTGCGTACGAAAAGCCGTCGTTGTAGCGCGAATTGCCGTTGAAATCTATATAAAACCAATCTTTATATCGACTGTTGCCTTTGTTCTCACAAACGTCCTTAAACTGCGGAAAATCACGTCCGACGTGGTTGTACACCGCGTCGTACATTACTTTTATCCCGGCCGCATGGAATTTGGCTATCAGAGATTTATATTCGTCGCGCGTGCCCAGGCGATTGTCGATTTCGTAAAAATCAATCGTATCGTAGCCGTGCGTACTGCTCTTGAGCACAGGATTGAGCATGACGGCGTTTACGCCCATGTTCGACAAATGCGGAATCATATCCTCGATAAGCCCGAACTTGTGCAGCTCTTCTCCGCCGTTTACGCGCGGAACGCCGCAAAACCCAATCGGGTAAATCTGATACATAACACAATCGTTATACCACATTATTATTTTCTCCTATCATATCGAACTATCTCACAGATTATACACTAAAATTCGCAAATTGTCAATAAAAATGTACTATAAATATTTATTTATTTTTACTTGACGAAAAAGGTAATATATGATACACTTTAACTATGGATAGAAGCACAAAAATCAAATCTATTATAGAGACGGGAAACTCGACCATTCCACTATTACGAGCGGAAGCGTCTGCGGCTTATGACAAGCAGATGACTACTCTGCAATTTATTACTATAAACATTTTGAAATTCGACTCTAATCAAAACGGAATGACTATGAAGATGCTCGCATCATCGCTCGGTATATCCAAACAGCAAGCTACCGCCTTGATTGACAGTATTGTCAAGCTTGGATACATTGACAGGTTTGACAATCCTAACAACCGCCGCGAAGTAATTGTAAAGCTTTCCGACGACGGACGCAAAAAGTACGAAGAAATGATTGCAAATCAAATACAAAAAACGTCGGAGAAATACGACGTATTTTCCGACGATGAGTTGGACGATTTGCAAAATTGTATGAATACTATTAAAAATTTATACTCGCGGCTGATTAACTGACTCCCTCTTTCTTCTCAGCATTGACAATGCGGGAAGGTTTATGCCGGGCAGTAACAAGCGTTGTAGTGTGATTTTCGCGTCTGTCACTTCGCTCTTCTCGCCGTCCGTAGTTTGCATAACAGGTATAGTCACCGTGCTGTTTAGATACTTGTCATCGGGCGACAGCACTTCCAATTGATCGCCCGTCTTGAAACGGTTGCGCATTTCGACCACACAGCCGGCTTTTGTGTTCTTGACGACCATGCCGCAAAAGTCGTAGTATTCGGCATTGGTCGGCTTACGCTCCGGCATTCCGTAATAGAAGCCTGTATTAAAGCCGCGATTGGGAGCCTTAGCCACCTCGTCTGCAAACACTTTGTCTACCTTGTCACCGCGAAGAACGGCGTCAAGAGCCTTTCTGTACGCGTTGACTATACAGCCAACGTAGTATTCCGATTTGACTCTGCCCTCGATCTTGAGCGATGTTACGCCCGCGTTTATCACGTCGTCGAGGTGTTCTATCATGTTCAAATCGTTTCCACCGAATATATACGTGCCGTCGTCCTCAACGAATTCGAGTTGCTCGCCCGCCATGTCGCCTTTTATCTCGAAGTTCATTCTGCACGCCTGGTTGCACTCGCCACGATTAGCCGAACGTCCCGATATGTACGCGGACAGCAGACACCTGCCCGAATACGAAATGCACATTGCGCCGTGAACAAACGCCTCAAGCTCTACGCGTTTGTCGAGCTTGCTTCTTATTTCCGCTATGCGCTCTATCGACAGCTCGCGCGCAAGCACTATTCTGGACGCGCCGAGATTGGCATACAGCCTTGCCGTCTCCGAGTTTGTAACGTTGGCCTGCGTTGAGACGTGCACAGGAAGATTGGGATAACGTTTTGTTATATGCGCTATCAGGCCGAGATCGGACACTATTATGCCGTCCGTAGAAAGGCTTGCAAGATAGTCGAGGTACTCGTCTATCTCGTAAAGATCGTCGTCGAACGGGAATATGTTTACGGTTACATAAAAGCGCTTGCCTTGACTGTGCGCGGCGAGCGACGCCGCTTTCAGCTCGGCGTTGTCGAAATTCTTGCATGCGGCGCGCATGCCCAGCTTTTTGCCGGCAAGATACACCGCGTCCGCGCCATAGCCGAGCGCAACGTCCAGCCGTCGCATATCTCCGACGGGCGCGAGTAATTCTATTTTCGTCGAATTTTTCAGCAATCTATCACCATCGGCAAAATCATAGGGTTGCGGCGCGTGTTCTTGAATATATAGTTCTTGATTTCTTTTCTGATCGTGTTGTTAAGCACGGTGCGGTCGCAAGCGCGCAAATCGTACTCTTTTAGCACGCGCAAAACGCTTTCGCGGCACTTTTCGAAGAAATCGTCGTCGTTGTTCTCGTAGGCAAAGCCGCGCGATGTAATATCCACTGCCGACACAGTACCGGAAAGATTTTCGATACATATAACGGCAATAAGCAGGCCCTCTTCCGCCAAGTGCTTGCGGTCGCGCAAGACGGTGCTGTCCGTATCACCCACGCCAAGGCCGTCGACCAATAGACTGCCCGACGCGACTTGCTCGCCTATCTTGAATGTTTTGGGCGAAACGTAAACGCAATCGCCTATGTCCGTTATTATTATATGCGACGGCATCTCGCCCATTGCAACAGCGAGCTCGGCATGTTTTTGAAGGTGACGGTGCTCGCCGTGCACGGGAATAAAATATTGAGGTTTCAACAGCGCATGCAACAGCGACAGCTCGTCGCGGCATGCGTGACCGGAAACGTGAATCTCGGCAAGGCTCTCGTATATCACACGCGCGCCGTGGCGGTAAATATTGTTTATTACGCCGTACACAAGCCGCTCGTTGCCCGGTATGGGATGGGCGGACAGTATAACGGTGTCGTTGTAGCCGAGCTTGACTTTGGAAAAGTCGTCTGCCGCCATTCGCGTCAACGCGCTCATAGGCTCGCCTTGACTGCCCGTCGTCAGTATCACGAGGTCTTTGTCATCGATGTTTTTGACCTTCTCTATATCGATGACTTGATTCTTGTCAAGTCTCAACTCGCCTATGCGCGCGGCGCATTCCGCAACATTGATCATCGACCGTCCCGAAAAGGCGACCTTGCGCCCGAATTCCGCCGCAAGATCGATTATCTGCTGCAATCTGTGAATATTTGACGCGAACGTGGCGATAATCAAGCGCCTGTCCTTGTTCTCGTTGAATATGTTGCGCATAGACCGCCCTACCGTCGCCTCGCTCATTGACGAGCCGGGGCGTTCGACGTTGGTGCTCTCGCAAAGCAGGAGCAAAACGCCCTGCTTGCCTATCTCTGCAATGCGTTGTAAGTCTATCATATTGCCGTCTATCGGCGTATAGTCGACCTTGAAGTCGCCGCTGTGGAACACAACGCCGACGGGCGTCGAAATAGACAACGCACAAGACCCGGCTATCGAGTGCGAAACCTTGACAAACTCCACTTTGAACGCTCTGCCGAGCGGCACTGTCGAGCCCGGCATCACAGTGTTCAGCTTAGCGTTGTCAATGTGCATTTCGCGCAACTTATTCTCTATAAGCGCGAGCGTAAGCCGCGTGCCGTACACCGGTACGTTGCACTCTTTGAGGAAATACGGGATGGAACCGATATGGTCCTCATGCCCGTGCGTGACAACTATGCCCCTGATTTTGTCGCGGTTAAGCAGTAGATAGGCAGGGTCCGGTATAATCAAATCTACGCCCGGCGTGTCCGACGTGGGAAAAGTAGAGCCGCAGTCGATAATGATGATGTCATTACCGAACTCAAGCGCTGTCATGTTCTTGCCTATTTCGCCCACGCCGCCCAAAAATACGACCTTCAAAACAGGCTCAACAACCTTTTTCTGCAAAATTGCCTCCGAAAAATATGGTATTATTATATTATTATACTGTATATTGTTTCCAAGCACAATGCTCGGCTAATTACTTATCCGATGTTTTCTAAACTAAAACCAATTTAGAAAATTGTGTAATCTGCAATATTTATCGCATTGTCAATGCGGGAATTATCTTAGTTACGCACAAAAATATAACGGCGTTACGCCAACAATCACTATCAAGATATAAAAATGTATTTGTGCAAACAACTTGCTTCGTTATAATAATACCACATTGACGGTCAAAATACAACCGTTTTTATTCAACTTTTTATAATTTTGACGGAGGCAAAGAAATTTTCACACGAAAAACGGCGCTATTCCGTCGAATAGCGCCGTAAATTCGTTTTGTTCCGACTATTCTAATCAGAAGTCGTTGTCGAAGCCGTCGGGCTGTGCTCCCGGGTGACCGGCGGGAGGCGTGTTGCCCTGGCCCTGGCCGAGACCGAGCACGTTGGGATTTTGCGCTCCGCCCTGCGGGCCGGCACCGATCATCATGTTGGGATTGGGAGGCATTGCACCCATCGTCGGAGGCAGGAAGCCGAACGCTTGATCGTACGGCGACGACTGACCGGCGGCAAGGCGCATCATCTGCTCCTCGAGTTCCATCTCGGATACGAGCATCGCCTCCAGCTCCTCGCGCTTACGCTTGCGGCGCTTGAGCGCGATTATGACGATGATGAGGATGACGATGAGAAGCACGACCGCGCCGATAATGATGAGCCACAGCATTCTGTTGGTCTCGAAGCTGAACTTAATGTTCTGCCAGAACGACGGCGAAGGAAGGTCGAGGTTGCGAGCGGTAAACGTGTAAGTTACGCTCTCTTCCGTCGTGTCCGCAACAGTTACGGTGATTTCTGCGTCACCCCTTGCGGAGAACTTAAGCGACAAGCGGTTCTCGTCTACAATGGTCGCTGTAACAAGCGACGGGGTCTTAGACGATACGCTTACAAACTTCATTATGTCGCGCTCGTTGTCGGTGAACAAATTGTAAGGCGTCAAATAAACGGTGTTCTCGGAGTTGAGCGTATATCCGCCCTGACCGTTTACTTCGGTATAGAAGATATATCCGTCCTTAAACGCCTGAATAAGCTGCGGTCTGGGATTCTCTTCGATGATTACCGTGAATTCGGGCGACGACACTACTGTAGCATTCTCTTTGTCGGCATCTCCTGCAATAACGAGATCGGCCTTGAGCGTGATAGTTCCTGTCGACAATCCTCTGAAATACCACTCGCCGTCGTTGTTCTTGCCGACCGTAACATAGTCGGTGTACGTATTGGGAGCATACAGACTGTAAACGGCGTAGTCGTTGCCGGGATTGAAGGTCTTGACCTCTTGTTCCGGACCGAATATGTCACCACCGCCACCGCCGTCACTGCTTCCGCCGCTGAACGTGTTCTCGATATCGGAAACGATGGACTCGACTTTGACGACATTTGACATGCCGCGAACAACGGTAAGAGTGTTGAGATTTGTAACGTCTTTGATATTGTACAGTATCTCAAATGTAATCGAAACGGTGATATCAATCTTCTCTTCGTCGTTCGTGTCACCGTCGCTGATGACTATATTGACGCGCTGAACGCCGTAGAATCCATTGACGGGCTTGAACGTGCACGACTTCATGCCTTCGCCGTACTCATAGTCGACGATGTCTGTCTTAAAGCTGCCGTCCGGCGAAGTCGATTTTACGTCATCGGCCGCTTCGACAAACACATTGCGGATTCTGAGATAGGTAGTGGAATCCTCGGGTGCCGTTGCCAGATCGTCTGTCGGGTTGGGATCTTTGACGTAATCGGCAATATTGAAGACTATGGAATCTACGTCGCCGCTGTCGGCGCCAATAACGGTGACTCTTGTGTCGCGCTTGCTCTCGTCGACGTACTGCGGCGCGGAGTTGAGAATGTGAATGTTGATTACGAATATAACGCTCTTGTCAACGTCCTTCGCGATACTGCTTCTGTCGGTGACGCGCAGATACGCTATTCCGTTGTAGACGCCGCGCATGTACGTAGTCGCCGAAACGGTGATACCTGTAAAGTGGAATTTATCTTTGATATGATCGTAATACGTAGGCTCGATTTCGACTATTTCTTTCTCGTCGTCCTTGCCGACGTACTTGTCATCGCCGATATACTTCTTGGAATTGGCCTCACCCTGCGTGACTACAAGCCTGAACGAATCTTGGTCTTGAGTCAAACCGATAAAGTCGGGATCTGACAGCAATTGCACCACATTTATCGAAAGCGCCGCAAAATCTCTCGAAACGAACGCATCAAGATTGTAAGTGTAATCGTTGTCGCCTTCGGAAATAACATAGCCTACACCGAATCTGTCAATCTTGGTAGCGAGACCTTTCTCGGTAAGGTCGGCTAAATCGAGTGTCGGCGATGTGTTCTCGACAGTGATCTTAAGCGTGACGGTAGATTGTTCGCCTGCAATATCTTGACCGACAATCTTGAGCGGGAGCGTGTAGCTTTCGAGATAGTTCCCGTCCTTGTCCTTAGCGTCCACTCTGCGCATAATCTTGACGCGCAATGTATGCGGCTCTAACCAGTAATCGGGATTGTAGTTCTCGTCCAGCTCGTCCTCCGGCGTTTCACGAGGCGCGTCGGAAAGCTTAATCTTAACATTCGAGCTGTTAATCTCTACCGACAACGGAGCTCCGTTGGTCGTAACGTCGATTGCGGGATCGACGCCGCTGAGCGCGTCGGCAATAGCGAATTTGTCCTTGTTGACCGACACGTAGTCGCCGATATCGGAATCGGTAAACAGCGAGTGCAAAGGATCATTTTCGTCAAAGATCTTGAACTTAGCCCAGTCGCCGACTTTGCCGGAGAAGCTGATGACCTCCTCGGCGGTAGTGGCAAGCGGTGCTGAGTCGTTGACTTCGACGTAGAACAGCGTGCCCGCCGCGATAGGCAAATCTTGCGCTTGGATAGTATTGCGGCTGGAACTTGTTTGCTTGACTACTTCGACGTAGAACAGTATTTTTACGTCTTTGGTAGCATTTACGGGCTTGAATGTCAGCGAAACGCCGTCTTTGCCAATGCCGAACGTAAAGTACTGATTGATGTACGCGAGCAAGTATGTATTGAGGTTGCCATGCGAAGCACCCGACGCCCTCTTTCCGCCGATTAGCAGATTGGTACCGCCGACGGTAGTAATCGAGCCACGATCGCGAAGCCTGAAATATCCGTTGCTCTTATCAACATCGAAATAGGTGTTAAGGTCGGTCAGCGCTTTGGAATTATATCCGTTGTCGATTTGGTCCATGAGCGCATATACGTATACGTCATAGTCAAGGGCCGTGCTGTGATTGAGCATGTCGATATCTACTATATACGCGCCCTTTTGCTCGTCGACGAAATTCTGGTCAACCGAATCGGGCATGTCGGCATAGCTGAGGAACTGATAGGTACTGAACTCACCCATGTGGTCATTGTCTTCGAAATCGCCCATGCCGTAGTATACGTCGAACGACTTGACCTTGACGGTGTCCACCCTATCGACGCGGTTGTTTATACCGGCGTCGACCGGGGTTGTGTTAGACGCAGCATGGCTGTTGGTCATTGCCGAATACAACGTGGTTATGTTGATGTTGATTGGTATCGCCTGCGCGAACACGTTGTTGCCGTAGTCTTTGACATAGAAGGTCAAGACATCTTCGTCGTACATTCTGTCATAACCTATACAGGTAATCTTGAACGACTTGTCTTGTTCGCCTATCTTGACGGCCAATATGTCGTTGATATAGTCATAAACACCCGACTCATCGATCTCGAGCGGAACACCGTTCATCGAGAACGCGGGAACATCTTTGTCGGAAAGGAACAAACCGATATTCTCGTTGTCATGCTTGTCGGGATCATACGCTATATTATTGATATAAACAGTAAGCGCACCGTAAGCGTCGACTACCGTATTATTTTTGTCGGCAAGCTGCATCTTGACGCTTCCGCCTTTGCCGGTATCGGTCACCATGTACAATCCGTACGTGCCGTCCGTATCGGTGAATGACAAGCCTGCGTTAAGCTCGTTATATCCGTCGTCGACGCGTTTCTTCGTAATCGGCATAGGCTTGGAGCTCTCGACGATAACATGAATAGCGTACTCCATCGACGCACCCTCGGAGTCTGTGACCTGGAACGAAATTGTGGTGTCGCAAACCTCCCTAGCCCTAAATACATAGTTCATCGCACATGTATTCGTCGAGCCGGACGTGGCCGAGTACGCGATTCTGTCGCACCTGTCATATTCGAATTTACCAATATCCCTGCTGACAACGCGAGTTATGCGCAGTCCCCAAGGCGCGTCGTCGGTTGCGAGCGCCGTATAGCCGAGATTGCGAATATCGTCGAGCGTCTTGCCCGGATCGATATATTCGATATACTGTTCGGCAGCTTTGTCGTTGTAATCGCGAAGCTTGTATATGGTATCAAGATTTGCGCTCGTCATCAACGTGTAGCCGCCGAAAGTCGTATCGTCGGGATATAGGTTCATGAGGGACTCGTTGATGTTAACTCTCTTTTCCGGATTCCCATAATTCTGAACGGTATAAGAATTTCTCGCGGACGGCGACGCATTGTTCGTACCGTATCCGGGATAGAAATCGTCGAACGGCGTAGTCAGTACGGTAAAGCTGTCGTTTACGCGCATTCTTACCGTAGAAACGACCTTATTCTCACGTACGCTGGGAGCGCTGTTGTTGACGTGTATCTTGATGTACAGCTTGTTGGTCTCGTTGGATCCGGTATTGCCGGAGCTGTCCGTAAAGGTAAGCACAAACACAAAGTCAAGTTGCGTTTCGCCGTTGTCCAACGAGGTACGACGGTTGACATAGAAGCGCACCGAATCATCCAAAGGCGAAGCGCCCTTAGGATTAGTCAGGTCAGCGGGACGAAGCGACATGTACATTATTATGTCGGGCTCGGAGGAGTGATCGTTGTCGTCTCTTACACTAAAGCCGGCAGTGCCGTTGCGAAGCGCGGTATTGGCGGCATTGGTATCTCTGTATGCTATATAGTTTTCATACGGCGAAACAAGATAATCACCGGTATCGTATGCAAAACGATCGGAAACACCGGCTTCGTTTGAGGTGATTTTCTCACCCAGCCTGTTATAGGTTGATTTCCAAAATACGCCGCCGTCGTCCGTCAAAAGGTCGTTATCTTTGACAACATCGGAAACGCTGAACGAATAGCCTTGTCCGACGGCGATGGAAACGGATATTTCTTTGTCGCCGTCTTTTTTGCCGTCAAGTCCCTCGTGATCTTCGAGACTGTCGGACAATGTCGGCGCCGAATTTCCGATATAGACGCGAATTTCCAAGCAGACATACGTGGCGTCGAAGAAGCCGTCGCCGCAGCTGTCGTAAATCAAAATTTTCAGCGGATAGTACGCCGAAACCGGCCTGCCGTTGCTGGATTCTTTGATTACAAGGCCGCGCGCAGCATAATAATTGACCGCACTGACTTGGGGATTTGACGTAACGGCAGCCCAGTTGAGAAGCGTCTTGGCCCTGGGCGTAATCGTTATGCTGTCTTGCAAATCGGAGAACGATACCGAGAAGAAGCTACTAAAGCCCTCTTTGCCGGATCCGTCCGTTCCGACGTTAGTGCCGTACATGCCGCCGTTAGGTTGATATGCGTACGAATTTTCTTTAATGCGATTCAGTTGCGATATATCCGTTGCGCCGAAGTAATTGATCATCGACTTTTGCGCGGCCGGATATCTTTGGTCGATGGAAGTATATGCAAACACGGGAGCTTTATCCGTGCTATCATTGGTATTGGATATCTTCATTGCGTTCTGATACGCACTCGCGTTGCCCCATGTCGACAGCTTGTAAAGCGAATCACCGTAAAAATACGCTTTGTCATATTGATCGTCGTCGACATAGCCGACACGCGTCGTGGAATCGTCTCCGACGCTCGTATCTTTGGACAACGTGACTTTGTGTTCAACGCCGTCGTGTTTGAGCTCAACGTCGACGTGATAGCCGTTGTCGTCGCTTATGACGGTAGAATTAGTCTCAAGCGTCATAGGCGCGTTTCCGACATGGAGCTTAAATACTACGGTCGCCATATTGTCTTCGGGATTATCTCCCGTCGCATTGACCGTAAGTGAACCGTTCGATTTGCTCCAAGCGCTCAAAGCGACGTCAATGGATATCGTAAGCGTAGCCGAACGGGCATTGCCGAGCTTCTTAAGCCCGATACCGAATTGATGCTCTTGAAGATATGTTTCTTGATTGTTGAGGTACAGCAATTGCCCTTCGTCGCCGACCAAATCCTTAGCGTTTTCCTTAAGGTAATCTACGAACCCGAGCGCGTCGCCGCTACTGCTCACAGACGGGGTCATCAACGATCTGTTGAAGTAATTGTAAGTCACTCCGTCGATCTTGACGCCCGATATCGAATTGTCTTTTTCTTTAGCGGCGGTGCTGTTTCCGTCATATGCGGTAACGAGAACATACGGATTCTCGTTAAGGCTACCGCCTGTCCAAACTCCGCCCTCCGTTCCGTCGCTGATGGTGATAGCTCCGCGAATATCTTCGATTCTACCGCGGTTGTATCCGGTAGTACTGCTGTGTTTGTACGACACATATTCTGTCGAGTATACCACCTCACCCTTAAATTCATTCGCATTATTTATCTCGTCTTCGGCGCGAGGATGTGCAAGAAGTTTGTTGAGGGCAAAATAGCTCATCGGAACATACGTCGTAACACTGACGTCGCCCGAAACTTCTATCGTATGCGAATATTTGAACGCAGCCTCCGTGCCCGTAAAGCTATTTACAAGGTTGCCAATCGTATCGGCATTATAGCGCGTACCCGCATGCACGCCGGCTTCTGTGCCGTCCACAGCTTGATTGGAGCGCGTCTTAATAGGATCGCTGCCATTGGGCACCGTAGTGTACTTGCCGTCGGTAAGGTACAAATCCTTAGTGCCGCTGGGATACGTGGTAGTTAAGGTATCGCCGTCATAAGTGCCGATAAAGTCGGCGGCTACATAGTTTTCGTCGCCTTTGATAAAGCTGGACGTGGCATAATATCCGTTGAACTTATCGTAATAGTCGTACGTAACGATACCGGGTGATTTGATTGAAAGGAAATAAGAAAATCTTCTGTAACCGTTGACGACGACGGCGTTTGTAGTCCACTTGCCGCTCTCATTGCTCGAGAGGTAACTGTCGGGATCGTTGAGAATAGCGGTATCGCCGCCGAACATCGCTTCGTCGCGCATCCTTATATCCAACATTACACGGTATCCCGAGAATGTCTTCCTGGGCGTAACAACGACTGCCCAATCGGTGACAATCCATCTACCCCTGTCGTCGAAGAAATACTTGCGATTACTATCGGTAATGATATCGCCTGTTCTAAGCTCTGTCGCAGTGTACCAAGCATTGTTGACGAGATAAATAATTTCAGCCGTGAAGTTTTCGGCCACGGTAATCGAATTGTCTACGGGTTTACCTGTTGAGATATTGACGAGATTGTAAGTGACGGCGACGCCTTCGGCCGGCGAGATTGCCGCAAAAGGAACGTATTCGCGCAATTTCTTGCCTTCTACCTGATTCTCTATGCCCGTAAGAAGATTGGTCGGCGCAACGAGCGTGTTACCGTCAATCCTCGTATCTTCAGCCGCGCTTAGCGAAACGCCCTGAAGTCTGTCGGTATCGTTTACAAGCACTTTTGTCTGTGTGGGATCGGAAACCTTTAAGTTGCTTCCGGACAATTGATAGCTACCCGACGTAAGCGCGGACACGGTGCTACTGCTCGCGACAAAATAGCGCGCGGCGGTTATGTCGGCCTGCGTAACGGTATCGATAGACCACAATCCTTGGTTTTCAATAGGTTTATTGCCGTCGCCGTACATGTTGCCGAAGCCACCGTCGCCTATGTTGGATGTAATAGGCGCGTTGATGACTTGGACGTGAATTTTAAGTTCGGAATACACGCCGGCTTCGCGGCCGTCCGTAGCATAGAATACCACGCACAGCTTCTTTATACTCTGCGTTGAGTTAAGCGCTCTAATAGTGATTTGAGTGGAAGAAATCTTGACAGACAGATAATGCGTGCTGTAAGAATTGCCTTCGGCGTCGCTGTAACCCCACACTTCTTGACCTTGATCGCCGTAAGTAATCGATACTACGGAGTAATCTTTCTCGACAGCAATCATCGGCCTGTCGCCCTCGGGGTCTATCATTATGCCCTTTTCGCCGTCGGCGAACAAAACGAGTTCGTTCTCGTACTGCGTGCCGGTATCCTTGGACGCAGTAGTAAGCGTATAGACGTCATTGGGATTTTTCAAGTGCGGCGTGCTGTTGACGACGTTGATTACAATCTGAATTTTGACAGTGGCATTGGACCTGTCACGCACATTGAGCATAAAGCTCGACGATATTGCGGTGGGCGTACGCGTCACCGCTTTGACGGCTACATAATCGATGTCGTACGACTTGCCGTCCTCAAAAACAATTTTTGTGCCGAATTCCGGCGTATCGATATACGATTCGTTGTAGAGCACGGGCGCAACAAACGCGTTTCTGCTCGTATTCCCCGACGTATACGGGTTGAATGTAAATCCGTCCGCATTGGCAGAGTCTGTGGAACGCTCGAAGAACAGTCCGTCGGGCAAGACGGAGCCGCTCTTCGGCGAGCCGAACGCCTTGTTTTCGGCATAAGAATCGACAGTCGTGGACGTCTTAAGCTTGTCGAGCATCGGCTTCAGCTCGTTTGTAATATAATCGCCCGAATAATCGTAACCGAGGTGATTGGCATCTTCGTTACGGCCGCGCGTAGCAAGTCCCGAAATATACCCGTCCTTATTCTCGACTTCCGGTCCGACGTTGAAATACCCGTCGCCGTCGATATAGCCGGACAGACCGCTAAGCGTAAATCCGTGCGCGGGATAGTTGATGCCCGACTGTTTCATGTTCAAGTCGGTGACAAGATCGTAGGGCGTGATAATAACAGTGTAGTCCGCAGGGATGCTGTACGTGATTATCGCGCTTACCGTCTCGTCGTCGCCTTGGCCGGGCTTTCTGTACGACGAGCTGATATTCTCGCCGTTCTCGTTTATCTTGAGAGTGGCAATACTGCTCGCTTGGTTGGTGGGAATGACGTCGGGTGCGATATTGTTTACTTTAATCGCAATGTAGACCACGTTATCGCCTGTGGCAGTGGTCTCGTCGCTGCAGTCGATCAAATCTACCCTTGCGTACAAATACCTGTTGTTAGTCCAGTTGTTGAGCGTGATTTTATAACCGCGCGTCACTATGTAGTTAGTAAAGTTGCCCGTTCCCTCAGTGTACGAGCTTTGCTTTACACGCCCGCCGAAATTGGTTTTGGGAACGTAAATGTTTATTATCTCGACGGTGAAGTATTGGCCGGAGCTGTTGTTTCCCACACTGTTCTGAACGGCTTGTGCTTCGCTTGTGGCGGTGACGAACTCATTGAGCTTGCCGCTCGCGTTGAGCATTGTGTTGGAATAGAAGTTATCCGCATCGGAAGCGAGCGGACGGAGCTCGGAATTGGTAAGGTCGGCAGGAGTGCTGTCTTGTGTTTCGTTGGGAACATATTCGCCGAGCACATAGCGGCCGCTGTTGTACGTAATACCCATGGGCGCGAAGTAGAATACCTCCCCCGAGTCTCCTTCTGCCGTCGGCATTTCGGAAGCGCCCGTTTGACCGCGTTCGCTTTTAAGCGGCGTGGGCGCGATGTCTTTTACCACTATTGCAAGAGGAAGCCATATACCCTCGTCATCCGTATCGTTGTAGTCTTGGAAATGGATGAGAATGTAGAAATGTCCCGCATTGTTTCCTACGGCGTTTGCCGTGCAGTTCTCAGTCCTGTCGATATTTGCGTACATGCTACCGGACGTAATGGAAACATAATTGACGCGATCGGTGCTGTACATATCATAGGTTGCTCTAAGCCCCGTGATATTCAGCGTGGTGTCGTGGAATGAATAACGAATATATGCATCATCTGCATTTGACTGCGAAATATAGGTGCTTTTGAAGCCCGTCGGGGTACCCTCGAGCGTGGCTGTAGACAGAGTGGCATTTTTCAACACTTCGGCAGTCGGCATAGTCTTATTGGGGTCAATAAGATTGAAATACGCCGCGCTGTCGGTGTACATCGTTTCTACGACGTTGCCGTACTTGTCAAGTGCAATGTATTCGTATTCGGGCACGACAACACCCGTTATACGGTGCGTGGTCGGCAATATACTGGAATTGTCCTCATCTGTGAAGTATTTGTTCAGGTCTACGTCCGCGCTGGAGAGCGTTTTGATTTCGAACACGCCGTTACCGCCGCTCTTGACCACGGGACGAGAGTTGTCGACCTTGAATACTATGTCGAGCGCAATCGCATCGGTATATTCAAGCTGATAGTTTTTGCCCCTAACCGCATCGACCTCTATGTCGTACAGCGTAACCGAAAGCACTTGATACGTCGGATTTGAGTTTACGCCGACGAGCGTAATTGTCTCGTACGCATTGCGTATTGACGTCACGGTCGAAGACTTGGTATACGAAGTCACCGCCGCCCCGTTGTCATGCTCCAAAACCTTGAAAATTCGGGACGGATCGCTCTTGCTGATCGGAGTCACGTCGTTGATAGACATGACAATAATGTCGTGCGTCGCTCTGAATCCGGACAGTATATCCTTCGCATTGATTTTGACAGCGACGTCCTCGTCCTTCGTCCCAACCGACGCAATGCGAAGCGGATGCGACAGCATCAATGTATACTTGTTGGCACCCTTAGGATTGTAAATATTGGTTAGAGAGGCCGTTTCGGGATTTGTAGTTATTTTCGAAGTGCCGAGATAAGCGTCGTCATGCTCATCACCGCCGTTGTTGATTACAACACCGTTTTTGGCGGTGGGAATGTCTTTGTTTACAGAGATTGTGAAAGAAATAGCGGACACACCGCGCTGTGTATTGGAGCCGTAGTTGTCGCGAATTTTGGCCCAAAGCGTCAATACACCGCCTGCCGGGTATTTCTTGATATTTGTTATAGTTACAGTACCTACCGCACTACCCGTCGCATTGGAGGTCGTTATGTAAGGAGCCGCCGATGTCGTGCACGCGCTGTTGGTATAGAAAGGATAGTTGGCCGCGCACGTGTCGTAGTTGGACGAAGTGCCGTTGGTGAAATATACCGCCGTACCTTCGGGATCCTGAGCCAAATCGGACGCCTTGACGGGAATGCTGACCGTGCCGCGGTTGTAGGTTGCATAATTCTTGTTCTTCGTCGTCGGTTCTTGGTTGACGTTGACTACGGTGATGCTCGCCGAGCCGTGGCCTGTATGCGTGCTGGTAGTCGTGCTCGCACTCGTCAAAAAGCTCGTGTTGACATAGCCCGAGCCGCCGCCGCCACCGCTTATGTTGTTGTCGGCCTTAGTCGTCTGCGCATAACCGCCGTACAGACCGCCGCCGCCGCCACCTTGGTCGGCGTGAGCGCCCGTACCGCCCTGTCCGAATGCATAGCCCGAAGTCTGAGTGCCACCCGCCGCGGAAGTACCTGCGCCGTTTTTAGCCGCACCACCCGTAGTGCCGCCGCCCTCACCGCCGTTACTGCGTTGATTGGCGTTGCCGTACCAAGCGCCGCCGCCGCCGCCACCGCCTGCGACCATGATGATTTT
>JAFLVF010000037.1 GCA_022508425.1 Clostridiales bacterium
GTTTTTTACTCGTAAAAGGACGGGAAGTCCGTCATTAAAACACAAACTCCCCAATCAGTAAGTAATCGGGGAGATTGCGGGGCGTGGGGATTTGAGGGTCTGTCAAAAAGCGCAAGGTATAGTATCTAATGTATAATCTATATACAATATATAGTAGTTTTTGCCTTTACCCTCTTCCTCTGACTCCGTCATTTCGAAAGTTTGGAGTTTTATACCTCGGACAATCGAAAGAAGCGTAGACACAGCGCTTTTTTATGTTTTTTTGAAACAGTTTTTATGCAGAGATTGATAAGCGTCAATTTTTTACTAAAGCTATTCTGCTTTGTACTTATCCCCTTTTATAACGCTGTTCAGAGTGGATGTCTCACTTTTCGTTTCAAGCTGCCGATTCAGACAATCCTTTTAACATTGCGAGTAATATTTTATAGATTATAAACTCCCATAATATCGGAAATATCACATTGCGATTATAATTTTACATTATACCATGTTCGAGACGGATGGGTAATTACATTAATCTTCGTCGGGTAAAATTTTTACTTGACCGGTGACGCAGTCGAGGTATACCTTTTCGCCGTCGGTCAGTACACTCGTTGCGCATTTTGTTCCGACAAGACAGGGCGTTCCGTATTCGCGAGCAAGAATAGCTGCGTGACAGGTGACGCCGCCTTCGTCCGTGATGATTCCGCCCGCCTTCTCAAGCGCACAAACAATCTCCGGCGTTGTCATGGAAGTGACGACTATATCGCCGTCATTGACCTTTTCCGTCTCGGAAAAATTACGCACGATTTTCACTCGCCCGCTAACCTCGCCCGCGCAAGCAACATCACCGCAAAGTATCCCGTCGCGCATTTTCTCATCGTACGGCGTCAATTTTTTTAGCAACGCGCTGACCGCACCGCCGTAATATGCGCGACTTTCCCCGCCGAAAAACGTTATAAGCTCCCCGCTCTTTCGCTTTGCAATTGTCGTTCTATCCACTCTCCGGCAGTCTTTCAGTTCCGCCACCTCGTCGTAATTCATGCACAGTATCTCTTCGATCGGGATATTAAACCGCGCCGCAATCTCAGACAAAATCTTCTTGCGGATATAATAGAACAATCGATCGCTATTCTCCGCAGTATAAGTGCGAAGATATATAAATCGGGAAATCAGTCGCAAAAGCCTGTTCAGCCCCGCATCTTTATGTTCGTCAAGATAATTGTCAAAACGCTTTCTCTTCCGAGCCTTGGACGCCGTCAGCTGTTTTAGACGACTGTCGGCCTGCGCCGATGTTATTCTGTCAAACCTTTTCTCGACATCTTCCTTTCTCAATCGAGTTACGGTCCTCCCGAGCGGATTGCCTATCCATTCGTACTTTTCCACATAGGCGTCCGCACTTCCGCTTATTCTTGCTTTCAAAAAGTCAATCTTTTCTTCCGAGTAAAAAGTCTTTTTCCACACGGGCGTAAGGATATCCGCTGTCTCCGCCGAAAACGGCGCTATCTTCTCTATTTCAGAAACCAGATAATCGTCCGGCCGCATCATAAGCGGCGCATAGCTATCTATATAGCATTCAATCTCTTTTCGGTACGCAGACAACAAACGAGCGTTATCGTAATCGCGGAAAGACATTTTCTTAAGATGATTTACACGTCGCTTTGTCCGACGCACGAGCGCCTCGATGTCCGACGTAAACTTCTCGAAAAAAATACCGTTGTCAAGACTCGCCCAAATCTTATTCGTTGCTGCGTCGTTTTCCTCGGAATAGAACTCTCTGCCGTTGACAAGAAGCCCCTCATAAATAGGTACCGAAAACCCGAAAATTCGCTCTTGCAAATCACTTTCCGACGCGCGCCTCTGCACCGAATGAACAAGCGTGCAGAAATCGCGGTAAACATAAAATTGCCAATTTCTCTTCGGTATGTCTGGCAACGCATCACCCACAACCGTCATAGGTCGCATTTGCAGAAAATAAAGTTTATCCGAATACGTCCATTCGATATCCAACGGGAAGCCCTCTTGCCGCTCGAGCAACATCGACTTTGCAACAAGCTCGGACTCATATTCAAAGTCCGTCTGCGGATTATCCTTGCAGATAATCTTTTTTTGAGGCGTGACCGTCCCGCCGACGAGCAGTTCCCCTGCGCCATCCACGCTCTCGATAAGCATTTCGTCGGCAGAAGCAAACGACTGCGTAAAAAGCACTCCGGAGCGCACACCGTCAATCTGTGCCTGCACGATAATTGCCATGTCGCTCGGGCATGTGCTGAAATGACCTGCGTACTGTTGTGCTCTGTTTGCATTAACGGAATCGGCAACATTCTTTACGGCCCGAAACAGATTATCTTTCGCCACGTTCAGCAACGTAAGATACTGCCCGGCGAAGCTGTTTGACATCCTGTCCTCGTGCACATTGCTCGAGCGCACGGAAAAAGTTTCACAATGCAATATAGCGGCGAAACCGATAAGTTCCGCCGCAAAATCGTCATCCAAAACCGTTCCCGCCGTTATTACGAAGAAGTCCGGAACGGAACATCCGTAATTGACCAGCTTGGCAAGCCCTATTGCTTTCCCGCCGACTGCGGAAACGTCATTCATCTTCCCCTTATCGTACAGGATCATAACTCGTGTCGTCTATATCATGTCGAAATAATTTGTTTCGAGCGAGCACCCGCCGCATTTTGTGCAACCCTCTTGCATTTTCGGCGAAAGGCCTTTCTCGCGCAAGATAGCGCCGACGCGCGTGCTGATCCACAGTAAATCGTCTGCGTTGCAATTGGGGCGATTGTGATATTCGCAATCGTCCATCGCCTTGAACGGAATAATCGTAGGGATGACGCCTATATCGGTTAGTTTTTCGCACTCGGTAACGATATCCTCGTTAGGCTGAATGCCAGCAATGAGAACGCACGATACTTTGCCTCTGCCGAAAACTTCGACGGCATAACGATAGCACTCGTAGTAATGCTCATACGAAATAGAAGATTTACCGGGGCAAATCGCTTTGCGCAGCTCGATATTTGCAACCTCGAGATTCATAATAAGCGACGACGCCCCGGCGTCATGCAACGTTTTTAAGCGTTTAACATCGGTGGGCGGCGCCATTTCCACCGAAATGGGCGTCGAAGTAAACGTGCGCACACCACGAATAATTTTCGTCAGATAGTCCGCCATGTTGTCGGGATGAAGGTGCGTACCGCCGCCGATATTGATTGCATACTTATCGGTCTTGGCAAACAGCGCCTTCAATCCGTCAATAACGTCCTCGGCAGGCACTACCGTCTGTTCCTCAGTCGGCTTGATACTACAGAATTTGCATTTCATGCCCGGGCGGTCGTAACAGCACACGAGCGACGGCCACAGCGATATGACGTGATTGGAATGTGGGCGCGCCAAATCATCGATAACGGTATCGGTCTTGGGCAAATCGTCGAAAAGCGAGATCGGAACACTCTCGCCCGATTCGATTTCGATTGTGAATTTGCCGTTGTTGCCGCGCAAATGATAGGGGGACTTTCCGCTAAACCCCTCGGCGACACTTACGCAAACGTTGCTGCCCGCAATATTTGCATTGACGGCGTGCACAAAACCTTTATCGTAAAAATACGGGCGGGCGCGCAACAGCTCCTCGCCCGCTGCTTTGTCTACGTTGACACCGTAACAAAGCAATCCCGCTTTGATTTCTGCCAATTTCTTACAGTCCATGATCACCTCTTGTCGGAAATGCTTTCCATCCATTTCCCGTACTTAAGCGTACGCCTTAGCTCGTTGTCGTCCATATTCTCCTCATGCTTACTTCCGCGAATAATCGTCATGTGAGCAAATTCGCCGAAATGTCGCTTGAGATAACTGATAAAGTTTTCGCTTTTGTAGAACGAACAGCTGAAAAGATCGCAATACAAAACCCTCTCTTCTATACTGTAGTGAAAGGCAATATGACTCTGCGCAATCAGAACTATGCCCGATATATAAGCGGGCTTGACAAGAGTGGATTTCAGCACATACGGACGGCAAATGGGAATCATATTGATGCTGCGCGGCATCTTGTCGAGCATGTCGAAAATGCGCTCGAAATTGACGTCGGCATTCTCGATCTTGGCAATGATGTGCGGGCCGAAATCGGATTTGCTGTCTCCGCCCTGCCATATGCGTTTGCTGTCTATGGTGCTGTCGAAAAACCGCCGCTCCGTGCGCAGTTTGCGCTCGTACTGCGGTTGGAGCTCGAAAACTCTTCGCAAAATCGCTACGAGCTTATCCTCGTCGAAATATCCGTCATATAGCAGGTCCAAAAACAGACAGCCGCGCCGCGGGAAGGTATGGATTGTGATATGCCCGCCACGCAACGTCGTAAATGCGCTTATGCCGTCATCATCGCTCTCCATAGCATAATAATACGGCAACAGAAACGGAGGCATTGCCGCGTCCAGATTGAGCGTACTGACTATCTCGTTGAGCACGCTATTGATTGTCTTGATATCGTCCAAACTGTGCTCGTTTGCGTGATATCCGTCATACATGAAATGGTTCATAAGCCTCTGACCATACTGTATTATGCTTCTTCCTCTTCTTCATCGTCATTGATGAACATTCGCATAATCGCGCCTCTCGGAATGAGGAAGGGATTGATCCACCAGCTCTCGCTCGAGCCGTAGCGAAGCGGAATACAGAAGTATGTGTTGGGAAGATAGAATTCCTCCGTCAACAGCGTGACAACGAAGCCTTGATCGCGCGGCTCGGCCGTGAGCCCGTTTGTCGGCACGGGAACGCGGTATGAACACTTCTTGAGGTTGTCACGGTCGACATTCTCGCGGTAGTATGTGACAAGGTACGGGTAAATCGGATCGCAATCCTTGTCTTTGAGCACCCCGTCCTCCTCGTTGAACAGTCCGTGCTTGTAGTAGTCCTCGTTGTAGATGAGGAAAAGGAAGAGGTCTTGGAAATAGGTCAGCCACTCGCAGAATTTTTTCTGCGTGGTATACTTGTAGCCCAAATTACCGATCATCTCGAATATTGTGGACTTCTCGCCGTTGGGGAACTCGATTTCGGCAAAGAAACGAAGCTTTGCGACATCGCAAATGTAGTTGCGCGTGATGAGTCGCTTCATTCTGCCGGCATGTTCGCTGATATTAAAGTCGCTACCGCCGCTTCCTGAATTGTAAAGCTCGCACAGATTGCAGAACGCCTCAAACGACTCCGTAAGCGATTGATTCTTGATCTCGTGGTACTTCTTCTCCGCAGCTGCCGAAAAAGCGCCGAAGCACGCCTTGTGGTATTCGGGCGGGCCGTTTTTGTTCTTCTTGTGCGACGAAATCGGAAGATTTTCCTTTTTCATCGCATAGGCGTCGAGACCGCAATAGAATATCTGCAGGAAAATAAAGATATCTTTGAAAATCTTGGTAAGCCCTTCGGCGCTCTTGTAGCACTCGTCGGGATCGATGCGCTCGCCCGGGATACCGTACCGCTTGAGAACGTCTATGTGCGCAAGTATCTTTGCGTACTTAAACGAAAGACTCTCCTCAAAAGGATGTATCTCCTTGAGAATGGTTTTGTCAAACCCGATTGCACGCAGAATAATACGCGCCCTAAGCTCTGTGCGCTGCTGAAAGAATATCTGCTCGTTGAGTGCGCAAATCTTTTGCAATGCCGCGCACTCGTTCTCGTACTGCTCGCGGAATTTCTCGGCCTTGTCCGTTCCGATCATGCGCCAGCCGACGTTTTCGAGAATGGAATCGAAGATATTGTCGTTGTCGATTATCAGCTCGAGGAAGTCGCTCGGGCCCATTTCCACAATCATGAGCGTGATTATATTGTCCCAATATATATCGGGCGCGTCGGCGTCCTTAATATCCGCGATTATTTTCTCATGGTTGGTCTTGCATTCGTTGAAAAGGCGACTGCGCTTTGTGGGGTTGTTCTTGATTGCGTCGCTGACGACGAGCGCAAATTCGCGGATATTCCCGTAGTTGAACGAAAGGAATTTGCGCGTTTCCACAATGTCTTCGTTCTTTTCCACAACACCATTCATATTGACGTGCGGGTCTGTTTCTATTCTGGTCTCGCCCGTACCGTCAAAGGAACGGTATGTATGCTGAAGCTTGCCGTTAAAAGCCGTCGTCTCGACGAGAATATAAGGCGACACCATCCTGGAATTAAAAATCTCCTCATCGTTGCCCGCCTGTTTTGCCTTGATCTTAAGAAGCTGGTCGAAAGTAAGAATGAGGTGAAGCCCCTCGCCCTTCTTGCTGTCGCCGTCTTGCGTTTGATCGTCGTCATCCGCTTTCCCGAACAATTTGTTGGGATATAGCACGACATTCTTCGCGAGATTGGATAGATAATACTCTATAGCGAAGTCGTACGGATCGTCGATACGCAGGTCGTCCGGGTATTTTATCTTGACCGACTTGAAGATTACAAACGACTTCAAAAGCCTACAACACAGCTCGTTGCAGTATTTGGCCGTGTATTTGTCCAAAGATCCGCTCTGCCTAAATGACGCGTTCCTGATAGTGTCGCGCACGTTCTGCAACGTCAGACCGATATCGTCGCCCACAAGCGAAACGTCAAATATACCCGCAAACTGCTCGCGAACGTGACCGGGCGCGTCCTTCATGCACACCCACAGCTCGATTATCGCGAATATTTGTAAATCGTAAGTAATATCCTCTTTGCCTATCGCGCTCTGGAACAGCTTGGAAAAGCGCGAATTGCGGAAGTAGTCGAGGTCGCGCGAATTGCCCCAATCGGGATTGTCCCAAAGGTCCTTCCACCGACACAGCGCAATCAGGAAGGCCGTGTTGACAACGCTCTTCATAATTCCGATTACGCTCTCGGGATAGACGGCGAATCTCAAGTTCGCCACCGTTGACTCAACGTCGGCCGGCTCGCCGAACAGTATCGATCGCGTCACCTGATTGGGCACCGAATCGTAGAATATCTGCGCAACAGCGGCTTTGTCCTCGTAGTCGATTGCACCGCCGTTCTTATTGATTTCGTCCATCCTTTAGTCCCTCGCCAAAAGATCCGCCAGCTTCTCGTAGCGTTGTTTCAGGTATTTTTCGCGCTCGGTCAGCGCATGCGGGTTTCTGAACAGAAGGTCTTCCTTCTCGCCCTCTTCCCACTTGAAACGTTCTATTTCGGGAATGCCGACCTCGTCGTTGGCGATATCTATCATTTGCGAATTGAGCGTGCACCGCAAATCGCGCCGCGTCTTCTCCGATTCGAATTGGAATATGATATCGCTCTGTATACTCAAAAACGCCTTCTTGCGCATTTTCTTCAGTTCGTTGACAGCTTCTTTGCAATTGGGGTCGCTGTCTGGCACGCGTACGTCGGCAACGCTCGTCGGAAGCAATATAATCTCGGGCCGATCGAGCGCCTTAGACAATTCTTCGGGAATCCAGTTGAGCAAGTAATCTTCTGTACCCATTCTGAACTGCGTAGTGGGACGCATACACAGAACAGATCGCGCGACGACCATCAAAACACGCAACGTGGACATCTGTACGCCCGCCGCGCAGTCGAATATGACCGCCTTGGGTTGTCCGGCGGCAGGCGTCAAATTGAGCGCCCTGTACAGCGAAAAAATAGGCGCGTTGTCGGCAAATTGCTTGTATTGGTCGTCTGTAATTGTCGGTGCATTGGTGTCAACGCCGCAGAACAGTACGGCTCCGTCGTCCTCGAGGCCGAGATGCTCGCCCACCTTCTCGAAATGCTTGAAGAACCAATCATCGTGCTGAACGGACGTAAAATACGCGACCTTGCGCGTGATCATTCCCGACTCGTCTTCGATAAATAAATTTCGCGCGGAATACGGCAGGCGCTTTTTGTCGTCGCTCTTATCGCGGTTTGCATGGAACAGGCTCGTAAGCCCCATGCTGTCGAGATCGGCGTCGTAGACGATAATGGGGTTTTTAGACGTCGCACCCAATTTCTTCGCGAGATACGGCAAAGTGTTGTAACACGTCGTGGTGCGGCAGGCCCCGCCCTTATAAGAATTGAACGAAATAAATTTCATAATGTCACCCTCGTAAATGTATTAGTCAGAAGTGTTATTGTTATCCGGCTCGTCGTCTTTCTTGGGAACGCGTGTTCTGCGGCGATGTTTGACGTCGCCGTATTCCTGCCAAATCTTCTCATTGCGCTTGTCGAATTCGCCGTTTCCTCGGCCTGTTTTACCGATTTTGCGAATGTAATCCTTCTCGAGCACTCCGTCAAACGCCGCTTCGAACAATCCCTGCATCTCAATAGAATGCCTAAAGAAGTCTTGATACTTTGCGACTGTCGCGGCCGGGTCCTTAGCATACTCTCCCGCAATTTTTTTCCAGAAATCTCTGACATCGGAGAACTGTGCGTCGAAAACCTGCATATCCTCGAGTTCTGCAATGCCCATAAGATAATTGAAATTGAAGTTTTCCACGCCCTGGAACTCGTTGAGGTTGTTTATGATAACGGCGGAAAGCATTTGACGGAAATATACGTCTATCTCGTTGCGTATCCAGCTCTTCATCGTGTTGCCGATATCGAGACTGCTCTTGTACTCGGCGTTTAGCGTAGCTATCTCTTGCTTATGGTCCTCTCTGATCTTTTCGAGATCGGCGTTGAGCTGCGCTATCTCGTAGTCCTTGGAGCGAAGAGTCTTCTTGTACTCTTCCTTGACGATATCCAAGTTTTGCTTGGTAACCTCGAGAACAAGCTGTTTGAGGTTGCCGAGCTTGTCGGCGTCGGCGATATCGATATCGAGGTTTATCTCGCTTCCTTTTTGATCGAGCTTCTCCTTGACGTAATTGCCTATATCGCTGCGGAAGTTGCGCATCGCCTTGAAGCCGAGCTCGTAGCGCTCGTAGTAATCGAAGTAGTCGTACATAATCGCTTCGCAGTAGCGCGCCGTCGAATTCATGTCGACTTCGTCCTCGTTCCACAGCCATTCCGAATCCTTGGAATTGGCGATGCGGTGCCGCGAATCCATAATTGCGTTATACAGCTCGCTCATGTCCGCCTGCGGATATTTGGTCAGAGCGTTAACAATCATAATCTTGGACGACAAAAGCAACGGACGAAGGTTGTTGACCGCGATACTCGCCTTGTTGAGCTTGGAAATATTGATTCTGTCTGTGTTGACGTCGCACGAAGAGAACATGACGTAGTCTGTATCTACGACGCCGAGGCGCTGGTTGTTGTCAAAGTCACGATACATAACCTGAACCTGGTCGATCGCGTCCTTCGTCGCGTTCAAATAATCGCGGTATTCGGCTATCTTGAGCAGTTCTTCGGGACGCTTCAATTCGAGATATCTCTGGAATACGCGCGCGATATCGTAATAATTCCGCCACTCGGAATTTCTCTGTTCACCCTCTTCGTTCGCGTCGGTATAAGACTTAGCCTGGTGCATGAAGGACACCGCCGGCCTGTCCTCGTCAATAAGCTTTGCACTCCACGTATAGAAATCGAGCCCCGTATTGACGAAATCGGGGAACTTCGCCGCGAATTGAGATAGGCTGTCCTCGTCGATTGGACAATGCGTCTCGTACTTGTCATACAAGTCTTTGGCGCGCGACGGGTTGTTCATAAGACTGCGAATAACTACCTCGCGGTCGTTGTAGCCGTACATCGTGATCATCGCCATATACAGCGGATTGAACAGCGCGGACGAGCGCGTACTGCTTGCAATCTGGTCGTATGTAGTCGGAGAATATGTATATCTGACTTTGTCTCCTTCCATGGAAGAGCCGAAATGGAAGATGCTCTTGCCGTAAACCTTATTGATATCGCGTGTAGTGTACAGATTGTATGCCGTCTTGAACGTCGCCTCGACGCAGCGCATCGACAGATACTTGAATCCGCCCGTCTCGCTCGACAACGCGTCGATGGCGTCCGTATATTCCTTGTCCTTCTTCTCGTCATCTTTGGTGAACGCGTCGGCAAAACGGCTGAGCGCGTCGACAACGGCATAAGTATCGCTAAGGGTACTCGCCCTCGACATCTCGAAGTCAAGCGTTACGCCCCAACCGCGGAATCTGTCCTCTTTCGGTTGGTCGTCGATGTATTTATATATCAGATTGAGTATCTCAGTGATGACGGCAAGCGCGCGCCGATTGAGAGCGACAACGTCACCGTCGGCCAACTCTTTGGGATTGAATAACGCCTTGCGCTTGATCGCGCGGCGAAGATATACCAGCGTCGTGAGAACGGTGGTCGCGGACAGCGTGACCGGCGTAACGCGCCCTCCTTCGCTTCCGAATATATCGATGCAGTCGTCATGGTCGAGACTGGGTGTTACGTCGTAGCCGTAAGTCTCGACGTGCGACAGTATTTTCGCTACACCCGTCTTGATCAAAGTCTTGCCCGTATCGTCCTGCGGCAAATTACCGAAGTTGTATACCGCAAGCAACGCTTTGATTGCATTGCAATAATCGAGAAAACGCTCGTCGCAGAAGCTGCTATTGCTATTCATCTGCGTGATACGGTCGATGAGCGCGTCCCTTATCTTGACGGAAACTTCATACGTCTCGGCAGACCACTTTGCGCTCTCGTCGACGTCGATGCCGTTGGCAAGAGATGTAAAGAACTCTTTGAACTGTTCTTTCTTCCCGTTTTCTTTCGTGTTGGCCATTATTTGAACTCCTCTAATTTTTGCTCGAAAGCCGCCTGCGCCCCGTCGGGGACATCGCCTTCAAACGTAACGTCGACAAGGTCGGTGCATCCGTAGAAAGCCTTGGCGCCGATTTTTTTGATACTTGCCGGAAAGTGCAGCTCTTTGAGATTGAAACAGTCTTTGAACGTGCAACGCCCGATATTTTCCAATCCCGCCGGCATTTCGATTGCCGTTATCTCGTCCCCGCAATAGAAGAAAGCATTGTCGGCAATCGTGCGAGCGTTATTCGGAAGCGCCAAAACTCCGTCTTTGACCGTCCCGCGCAATACGACGCCGCCGATTGAATAACCGTTTTCTTCGTTAAGAACGACCTTCGTTTTTTCAAACACGCTGTCTCCGCACTCCTCGACGCCATCCATACCCTCTACGGCAATGAGATTTTCACAGCCGAAAAACGCCATGCTTCCGATCTTTTTGACGTTGTCGGGTATAATAACTTTCTCTAAGCTCATGTTGCAAGAAAAGGCGCCGTCGGCGATTTTCTTAATAAAGCTCGGTACGGTTACAATGGAATCACTGCCTTTGTATTTGAGCAGTTCCTTGGCGTCGGTGTTGTATTCGAAATCGTCTTGGTTGTTCTTGTACTTTTCGAGAATGTCCGACAGGTAGTCGGCGACCCTGTCAAACGCCTGCTCTTCCGTCTCAAAACGCGAATATATGACCGCCTGATGGCGGTTGGCGCCGAGGAGCATGCCTGCCGTGCCTTTGAGCTCGCCGAAGTATGTATCGTCTATTACGAGCGGAATGAGAATCTTTCTGTTATTCTTCCACTCTTTCCACATGTGCTCCAATTCCAAAGCCACTTCGTCCGAATCGGGTGCAAGCGACTTCTCGCTCGCAACGAGTATGTAACAAGAAGCGCCGCGCAATTTATCTATAATATGGTCATGAAAGAATCCCGCGCGCAAATTCTTGTCATACCAGACGCACATTCCTTTCTTGGCGAGATGAGCGTTCAGTCTATGCGTAATGCCCAAATCCGGCTCTTCGTTTTTGTGACTGATAAATACGTATTTCATCTCACCGGCTTGTTCCATGACCGCAGACTCCTCAAGATAAAGTATCTACTATAATATATCATATTACTGAAATAATTTCAATACTTGTCATGATATTTTTGTCAAAAAAAATTATTATTCGACATAATTACGTAAAAATAATATTCGCCCTATTGCAAAATTTGATGAATAGTGTTATAATCTGCTTGAGGTGTATGTCATGAACTATGTTATTGCGATATGTATAGCGTACATGTCGGCAATCCTTATTGCCGTAACATGCCGACTCATAATATCGCCAAGAAAAGAAAAGCTTGAATACGTCAAGAATTTCAAGCGCGGCAAGTTCGCACTTATCTTCTTTGCGGCAATTCCGCTGTACTACTTGGCGTACCGCTACAACGGAACGCGCGTCGACGGCTCTTTCTGGCTTGCCATAAAAAGCAGTTTGGAACTTGTCACGCTTAAATACGAGTATTCTGTCGCCGCTCCGCTCATGGCGGAAAGCTTGCTGTATATGGTGGCAATCGAGTTCGCATACACGCTTGTCGCCATGAACGCCGTTCTGTTTATATTTTCTCTATTCGGACAATTTATCATGAATCAAACATCTTTTTTATGCACGAGGCTATTCCGCAAGCGTATTGTCGTGGTAGTCGGATACAATCCCAACAGCATAGATATTGTGAAATCGATCAATAAGAAAATAGGCAAAGCCGTGCTGATGGGAAACTCCGACTCAAAGCTGCGCGAAGCCGCATTTATAAACCGCGCCAACTATGTCGGCATGTCCTCGGACGCCGATATCGGCAAGAAAATCAAGTCGTATTTCGGAAACTTCGGCAAGAAGAAGGTTTCGGTAATACTCAACTGCGAGGACGACGCGGAAAGCCTGCGGTATGTCAAACAGCTTTGCCGGTTGATAGAAACCGAGAATCTGACTTCCCTGCCGCTGACCGAAGACTGCGGCTTGCATGTCTATGTATTGGGATCGAAATCGAACGAATCGATCTTCATGCACTACGTCGAGCAGTCCAAGGGGCTTGTCAAGTTTATCAACCGCCACGAGCAAATCGCCATGGACTTTGTAAGAAGATATCCTCTTACGCAATTCATGACCGCAAAGCACATCGATTACAAAACAGCCACCGTCAAAAACGACATCAATCTTAATGTTTTTATGATAGGTTTCGGCAACTTCAACGAGACGCTGTTCTTGACGTCCGTGTCAAACAACCAGTTTATGACAATGCAAAACGGGAAATTACTGCCCAAGCCCGTTAACTACCACATTTACGACCGCCACTACCCCGAAGGCAAAATCGCGCAGGAAAACAGCTCCGTCCACAGTCGGAGTCTCAATCACGGATACATGCGGTACGTCGAATTCCTAAAACAAAACGCCAATCGACAAAGCGAATATCTCGAGTTTGTACCAAATCCCGCGAACGTAAGCTTCCACCCCTGCGATATATCGCATCCCGAGTTCTACGCGTCGATGCGCAAGGAGCTTACCAACGAGTCGTCATACAATTATGTCATCGTCTCCTTCGGCGCCGATATGGAAAACATCGAGCTCGCAGAAAAATTACAGCAGAAATTCCACGAATGGAATATACCTTCGGACGTTAGGATTTTCGTAAAGGTGCGGGACGAAAAGCTGGTGCGCGAAATCAAAAACGATTTCGAGGGCGACTTCATCCAAATCTTCGGAACAAACCGCAGCTGCGTCTACAATGCCGCAAGCATTCTTAACGAGAAGACCGAATATATGGCAAGACTGAGGCATCTGCTGTATATCGCCGAGGACGAACAGAAAAAACAATCGTCGGGCGCCGTATCACTGACCGAAAAGAGGCTCGGCGACTTCGCGCGCGACAAATGGTACGGTTATAAACAGTTCCAGCGCGAATCGAACGTTTACGCTTGTTTAAGCTTGAAAATGAAGCTTCAACTACTCGGCTACGATATTGCAGAAGACGGGACGGACTGTACCGACGAGTTTGAATCTGAATACGAGCTTGGCGACAAGCGCACACCCTCTCCACTCTCCGTCGAGGGCAAGACGATATGGAGCTACTGCAACGACGAACAAACACGACAGTCGGTGCGCGCAACATTCGCCGTTCAGGAGCATCAGCGTTGGAATGCCAACATGATTTGCAACGGCGTCATACCTGCAACGAAAGCGCAGATCGAAGAGAACGGCGGCCGCATTTTGGACAAGCGCGTACACGGCAATATCACTACCATGAGCGGGCTTATCGAGTACCGCAAAATAATAGCGGCACAGCGCGGAATATCCGAAGAGCAAGCCGACGTCATACGTTACGATTATCAGCTCATGGACGACGCGGCGTGGCTACTGCATAAATGCGGATATAATATAGTCAAGAAAAAATAATCGGATCATCGAAAAAGCTCCGAAGCGGTTGATGTTCGCTACGGAGCTTTTTTTGTAAGCTATATTTATTCTATCTGTAACACTCGACTATGATAATATCCTTGCCACGCTTGAGTCCCCTGCTTTCCGCCATTCTTATGCAGTCGTATGTGCCGCCGCGGTTGATAGGCTTCTCGGCGGTGTCGTGCAGATCCAATTTCTTGCCGTCCCAAAGTGCGATCAGCTTGTCGCACTTCTCGACGATATAGGCGTTTGCCGCCGCGTATGTAAATACGGGATCCGATACCACTCTGCACACCACCGTCTGCGCCATAAGATGTCGCATGCGCAGTTCGTCGGCCTTAGTAAACGGCACTCCGTTTCTTTCCGCGTCGTGCTTGACGTCGGCTATATACTCTTCGTACGGCATGGGAATATCCGCCTTGATTGCAATGCCGAGTTCCGCCGCGCACTCAGCGACGAGCTGATCGGCACCGTACGCAAAACATGTGCGCACTATTACGCGATGCGTCTTATTGTACTCGGCAAGAATATCTTTGATTTGCTTTTTCAGCTTTTGCGGATTGTCCTTGAAATATCTGTGCCC
>JAFLVF010000038.1 GCA_022508425.1 Clostridiales bacterium
CTTTTTTTGAGCGGTAAATATTGACAAGTGTAAATTTTTGTATTATAATTACTACGTGCATATTGTCGAATAGTGTATATATTCGGCTTTCTGCCCTTTTATCGGGTAATTCCGATATACAAAAAGAGTAATAAAAAAAGGATTGCCGTTCGATGAGTTCTCAAAGAAATACCAAAAACAGAAGGCTGCGTTTCGTATCGATCATAGCGTGTGTTGCGCTTTGCTTGTGTGCGACGCTTTCCTTTATATTTAATATAGATACAAACAGGGTCAAGGCGGCTGCCGCGGCCACAGACGACATACGCTTCGTTCAGGTAGCGGCCGGCGAGGACTTTGCAATCGGCTTAACGTACGACGGCAATCTGTACGGTTGGAGCTTGACAAACGACACCGAACAGTCTATTACGAGTTCGACGCTCGGAGGCTATTACACGGCTACGCCTACAAAGATTGCGGTAACTCTTACTCAAAGGCAAGGCGCAATAAAACAGATTGCGGCAACGCGCCATACGGCGGCATTTATTACGACAAGCGGATATATCTTTACTTGGGGACAGGACACCGGCACCTATACCGATTTGTTATATCAAAACGGTTCGGAAAGACCGCACCACCTGTTACTGCGCACGCCCGGAAATACCGCGGCTTCCGGCGCCTGGTACGTTCCGACGCAGATTAATTACAGCTACTACGACGAAGCCGGTTTTACCGGGGCGTCTACGCACGGCTTACCTTTAATTAATCCCGAAAGCAACAGCTTTTCAAATATAAGTATCGCCGCCGGCGAGTATAACTATATTATCGCTTATTTGGACGGTACTCCCAAATGGTGTACTTTCGTATGGGGTTCATTGCTGTACTCCGTATCCAACACCGAGCCCGATCCCAATTCCAACTACATATACGACGGAGGCATAAACGGAAACGATATCACCGCCTCCGACGTTTGGGGTTCCAGTAGGGCGGTATATCAAACAAGATACGATAATCAAAATACGATTACCGCAGTTGCGGGCGGTTACAATGTCGGCGTAAACGGAAGCTCCGTTAGCGGAGTGTCCAATGCGACGACGCTTACTCTTCGCGGCAAAAACTTCCTCACCAATGTAAATATGCCTATTTCATCCGATACGCAAAAGATGAACGTAAACGCGAACATTGGCGGCACCCAGACAAGCGCAGTTCACTTTACGAAAACCGTTGGCATGACAAGCGCTGGAGGAAGTCTCGGCACCGGCACGGGAACAGGTCCCGACGCCGACGACGTTTCAAACATTATATACACGTACAACAAAACAACCGCATACACCGTTTACAATTCGATTTTAGGCGGAAACAGAGGCAGCGGTTCGGATATTACTTCCGTGTCTAACGGTGTAGCCGTAACGGAAGGCACCAAACCCGACATCTACTACGCAAGGCAGAGCACCGGCGCGCTTGGCAATCTCACTTATGCTACCAAGCCCGAGGTGTCCGATGTTTACGAGTATAATATAATAAACGCTACGGGCGCCAAGCTCAACTCGGGCGCCAATACTCCCCAAGTTATTCACAGCGCCGTCTCGCTCGGAAACGGCGTAGGTTACGCTATTGCTCAGAGCGGTTCGAGCTACACGCTGTACGCCTGGGGCGATAATACTTACAGCCAGCTTGCCACGTCGGAAAACTTAAACGGTCTAAACTATTCCGATACGCCGAGAAAGGTCTCGACGCTTAGCGGAAAGAATATAGTATCGGTAGCCGCGGGTAAACAGCTTTCCGCGCAAGACTCGAGAAGCAATTCGGGGCAGGTAAGAGCGTTTAACAGCCAGACCGGCACGTTCAGCTCGCTTACCAACGATCAGGCCGATTTTGCCGCGGCAGTCAAAAACGAGAGTTCGTTCGTTACCGGCGCGCTCAGCGAGGACGGCGAGCTTTATCTGTGGGGACGCGGCGGCGACAACATCGTAACCGCTCCGACCCAAGTCTACTTCTCCGACGTAGACGCCAAAAAAGCGCAGAGCGGCACTTTCACGGTGAGCAATTCTTCAAAGTTTGTCGCAGTCTACTCCGGTTACGGCAACAATATATTCGCGATTACCAAGCTCGGTAAGCTCGTGCGTTTTACTCTCACCGACGGCGACAAGTTTGTCGGCGAGGTGTACGATTCTTTCAAGGACACAAACGGCGTCATAAACAACTGGGAGCTTTCGAGCACAAACAACCACGTTAACTTTACGGTTGTTGCAAACGGCGCGTCCGATATGGAGCCCAGACTCGGCTCGTTTACGGCGTTTATCGACAACGCTTATGCGAGCAAGGATTCCATCGAGCTCAACAACGTAAACAATAAATCCGCTTTCGGCGACAAAGCCGATCATGAAACCACGGAGAGTGATTTCTATACCAAAGGCAAGCTCGAATACACGAGCAGAGTAGGTAGCGCGGGTACGCCGCTTGTTGCCTCTAACAGGATAGGCGACGTATACCGTATTCTCACAAACGACGATTTTGACAGCCAAATCGAGTTTACTTCCACCACGAGCAACGCCGCGGAAAGCTATTTGGGCGAGCCGCTCGGCGATAAGGCAACGCCGGTGTTCTATTTCGGAAGCGACAACTCTCGCGGTGTGAAAATGAGCCCCGCGCAGGTAGCCAATATGCTCGATTGGGCTTTCGAATACAAGACCGAAACAGACGAGAGTGGCACTCAATACACTCGCGTCGGGCTTAGGATTACGCCCAAGCAGTCCTCAAACGGCGCTACGATAACCGTACAATTCCTTATCGGACGTTACGATTATCGAGGCAACTACGTCGCGCAAAAGGCCGACGGCGGTGCTGTCACGACTTCTAAAAACGAGGCAGTCTACTACGATTACAAAGAAGCGTCGTTTGCGTTTACTATTGCAAACACCGAATCTTATCAAGTAATCAGCGCGTTCGTACAAGAGGACAACTCTGAAAAAGGTCAATCGTACCTGCCGCTCCTCGACCCGCTCAACGACCAGAACAAGCAGTACTCCGTCGCGCTTATGGACGTTACGACGGGCGTTCACAGGCTTGTAGAATATCTCGAGGGCAAAGAGGAGAACGAACTCGGCGAAGATCCTCACACTCAGCAGGACGAACAGTACGACGCCGATCCGCTCGTGAAGAGTATTCACGATGCGATGAAGCATGCCGACGCCGGCTATCCCGACAAAGCCAAGGTAGAGGCGGGCGACCTTAAGTATTACCTGCGCAACTGGGAATCGGCGTATAACGACAAGTATAAGTTTATGTTTGCCGACCGCGACGGCGATATGCACCAGATAGACGCCATCAACGTCGACGGCGGTATCAACACCATATCTGCCGTCAAACAGACCATAACCATTTCGGACATTCTTCTAAAACAAGCGACGCCCGGAGATACTCCGCTCGGCTATACTTTGGACGAGAGTATAACCGGCGCTACCGATATTTACCGCGACTTTAACAACAAGTACGGTTTTTACGGGTTTAGATTTTACACCGACCCGACGTCGGGCGATACGCTTCTCGAGTTTAGGTACGACATAGTCCGCTTTACCGCTACGGGCGCTTCGGGCGGAATTACCTACAACACCTCGGACGTAAACGGCTACAATACCACTGAGAATATTCCTCACCTAGGCGTAAACCTCAACGTCGCCGAGTATCCCACAAAGTACGCGGGAACGGGCTCCAACG
Organism: Clostridiales bacterium; assembly: GCA_022508425.1. Lineage (GTDB taxonomy): Bacteria > Bacillota > Clostridia > Christensenellales > Pumilibacteraceae > Anaerocaecibacter. Next base: position 3,694 of record JAFLVF010000038.1, read on the forward strand.
CATACCGTCCCAACACGACCGCGCCCAGCATTGTTTACAGCTCGGACTATGTCGCGTGCGCGTACTCTCAGCCCACGCTTCGCGCCTCTATCGGCGGCGAAGTATTTACGGGTAACTCGCAGCGCAAGCACGAAGCGGAAATCGAGTACAACCAATCGCTTGCGGTAGGAAGCGCATACAAAGTAAAGCTTGACGACTTTGTCGCCGGCTCTTCCAGGACTTACGACATACGCTTCTCTTATAAGAACGGTTTTGACACCACAAAGAATTACGCAGAGTTTAACAAGCAGTTCGTCGACAAGATAGGCGAAACTTCCTATCAGACCGTCGAGCTTAAGCGCGACCCCACCGACGGCGACGTTATTGTGGTAACTCCTGCGTTTACGCACGATATTTACTTTACGCTCAGCATACAGCGCTATTACGGCACCAATCACGACCAATCGTTCGGCGTGGAGGGCAGAACGGACGAGAAGGTTACGGTAACCTTCCGCTTTACCAACATTAAGGACGTCGATCTTGTCGCCAGCCAGGTCGCTCAAGATACCACGTACTATATCGCGACTACTACTACGTTCGATATTTTCGACGGAATAGTATCGCTCAACCGCGAGCTTTACGGCGACAAGGTTACAATATCTTCGCTTTCGAGCTCGGACAACAGCGTGCTTAAGGTAGCTCCCGTCGAGGGAAGCGCTTCGAAGTTCACGGCGACGCCGCTTACTTCGGGTACCGTATCCATTCAGTTTATAGTAAGCGCATACGGCAAGAGCGTGTTCGTTTCGCTAGGCAAGGTAAACGTCTCGGGCGTTACCGAAATCAGCGACAGAATAGAGCTTATAGACGTGCAGTACGTGTACGTCAACAGCATGCTTAACGAGCTTCGCCGTACAAACAGCTTTAATGCTGATATAGACGAGTTTGGCATAATATACGGCGACAACTACGTGCGTCCCACGGTAGAAGGCGACACGCGTAGCGGCGAGACTGTGTACAACGCCGTTTACTTCACCGATTTAGATGGCAACGTAGTCTCTATGCCGGCTTATATTAAGAGCGTCAAGTTTGTCGATACCGACACAAACAACCCGCGTATGAGGGTAGAGCTCGACAGCGAGCAGTCCAACACCGACGGCGCATACAAGCTTCACGTCCGTTATGTGGATTTGCGTAAAGGCTACAACTCGTACGAAGAGGCCGAGGCCGACGGCGCCGCCATAATCGAGACGTCGGAGCTTGTGAGCTCGTCTAAACGTATTGTAAAAGAAAACGACGTAATATACACCATAAATATCGATTGCGACAATCCTCAGGACAAGATAGAGGGTCAGGAAAACAGCAACTGGTGGAGCGAGGGTAAAGACGAAAAGACCCGCGTGTATATTCCCGTCAGATACATACTCGCTATGATAGGCGTTGCCAACCCCGACGAGTACAGGATTTTCCTCGTAACGTCCACGGAAGCCGCCGCAAATTACTTCAACTATTCAAGCAACAACGAGGGCACGCGCATAATTATCGACCCGCTTTACAATACGCCCGCGCCCATATCTATAAACGTATCCGTCCGTCCCACAACGCAGACAACGGGCGGCAATCAGATACTTTCGTTCCGCATTGCCGTAACGGGTATTTCGACCACGCTAAGCAAGCAGCAGTACACGACCATTTGGCTCGTTGCGTTCTTTGCTTCGTTCGGCGTGCTTCTAATCGTATTTATTATCCGTCTCGTCATTTACTGGAAGCGCCGTGCAAAACAGCGCGCGCTTATCAAGCGTAATCAGGAGCTTATCCGTATGCGCGACCGCGTACACAACAAGTCCACGTCGGCTACGCGTCAGCAGATTGTTAAGACAAAGATGAAGATGGAAGATCCGCGCTACGCGAAGATGGTTCACGATATGAAAAAGGCACAGCGCGGCGAACAGCCCGACACGACTGCGGAAGGCTTAGGCGTTACAATCGATAATATGTCCGATCCCAACGCCGCGGCTGCCGACGACACAAAGGGCAAAAAGAAGAAAAAGAAGGGCGGTAAGAAGTCTATTGCCGAGCTGAAAGCCGAGCTCGCGGCTAAAAAGGCCGCGGTAGCCCAGGCCCAAGCTGCCGGCGGCGACTTCGGCGCTGCACCTATGGACGGCGGCTTCGGCGTGCCTCCTATGGACGGTGGCTTCGGCGCCGCTCCTATGGATGGCGGCTTCGGCGCTGCACCTATGGACGGCGGCTTCGGCGCGCCTCCCATGGACGGCGGTTTTGGCGGCGATGATTTCGGTACGCAAAGCCTCGACGTCGATGCAATAGTGTTCGATGCTCCAGATATGGGCAACGGGCCGATGTAAGGGCGGTTATTGGAGTGACGAAAATGCAAAACATAAGTAAAAAACGTAATATTATATTCACTGTAATTTTGGCACTGCTGTTTGCGGTTATCGGCTTGATATTCGCACTGCCCACTCTTTCCGCGCGTGCCGAAGGCAACGATACCGGCGACCAGTCAAACGACACGCATCAGGACGTCGATTTGTGGTTGGAGCTCGACGCAAACGGTAGGAACGGATCGCTTTTGTCCGATTATCGCGACGATCTCGGCGGCAATAACGATGCCAAGACAAGCATAACTTTCAACAACAAAATGCACCTTAAAACCCGCCGTATAAGCAAACAGGCGGCTCTCGACAGCTATAAAGCAAAACATCCGGACGCGGCGGAATCAATACCCTCCAATATCAATCCGTATGCTTTCGACGAATCCAGCATCAAAAAGAACAGCAACGCATTCGAAGTTAGCACTTACAACAACAATCAGTATTTGATAGTATCCGCTTCCGATAACGAGCTTGTCGACAACGGAAGATTTACCGTTCAAATAAAATACACCGCACAGGACGATCGCGGCGGCGACATTTTGCTCCGCGTCGGAGTTAGGGTTTCCGCTACGCTTGCGCCTATTCCGAGCAAGGAAGTTGTATCCTCCACAGAGGGCGAATACTTCGAAAACGTAAGCAGTCAAGACCGTTCCGTAAAGATAGGCGGACTTGTTAACATCGACGGCAAAGAGAACACGTCCGACGTGATTATGAGCATAAACAACTTTACGGAAGTTACGGTCAACCTTGAAGACCGCCTTAAAAATCGTGTCCTATACGTCAAAAAGAAGGTCGATTCCGGCTCTGCCGAAGCCACCGAATACGACACGCAGGTAACGGCGGACAGCAATTTCTGGACTATTTCGTCCGTTACCAATTTCAGAATTACCGGCATCAATCTATTCACACAAAGCGACATCAGCTCGCCTGTTATAGTTAATCCGACGGAAGGGTCTCGCATATCCCCGCGCGTTACGTTTACCGTAAACCTTACGAATAGCGGTATTAGCGAGTACACCGACCTTCGTTACCTCAACATGACAAAGGAAGAGCAGATAGCCGCGTTCTGGAACGACACGCACACGCTCACCGTAAATATCGAAACGCTCAGCGGCAAAGAGACTTACACGCTGTTGATTCCTATTAAGGTATTCCCGAGGAATCCTCAGATTACGCCTATGTCGTCCACCGACCTGTCGCTAAACGTTACTTCTACGTACTATTACGATTACAACGGCGGCAAGGGCACGTTCTATAACGCCGAGGGCATTGAGGACGCGAGGGGCGGCTCTGAAATGGGCTACAACGCCATTATTATTCGTCCGTCCGATTTGGTTGAGTATTCTGCGCCCGTAAGCTTCGGCGGACTGCACTTTGTTAACAACGGTTCGTCTCAAACCAATGAGTACTACCGTGTTGAACAGCTCCCGGGCGAGGAACGTCCCGAGCGTCCCGCCGCGTACAAAGTTACCGCGCTTCAAAACGGTAGCTTCGACGTAATGTTCATCGTCGGCTATCATACGTCCACCGACCAAACGAAGGAAGAGCAGATCAACGTAAGCTTTTCTATCAACGGGTTTGGCAATTACAAAATAAGTTTCCCCACGTTTAACGGAAAGCGCGCAGTCGAATACAACGCGCTTAGCGACGATCTTTTCTCCGAGCTTGTCAGCGACGGCTATCAAATGACCGACGCAAAATCGCTCAACGAGGAACAGTTCAGCGCTCATTTCGACAAGGCGACCAACATACTTACGCTCGAGCCGCTTGTAGACAAAATTCAAGGACAGACCAACGCCAAGGTTCAACTTGAGTTCACAAACAGCAAGAGCCAAAAGGTTACGATTACCACCGAAGAGTTTGCGGTCAATATCAAGGCGGGCAGTTTTTGGGCGCGCTTTGAGGACTGGCAGGGCTGGCTGATTATTGCGGCGGCGATAATCGGCGGCATAATGGTTATACTGTTTATCGTATGGATATTTATTCACTCCATATCCAAGCACAAGCAAGACGAAGCGGCGTCTCAGGCTCCTATTTCGTCCTATATAGTTAAGCTTAATTCCACGATTGCCGCGACGCAGGCACAACGCGTTGCCGCGACGCAGGCTCTTACCCCCAATACAAATCAAATGCTGCTCGGCTCAGGTCCGGCGGCAGGTCCCGCGCCCAATCCCGACACGCTCGCGCTTGCGACAGGCGTAGCGTCCACTCCGGCGCCGCCTCCGCCTCTGCCCGAAACAACCACGCAGAGCTACAGCGAACCCGCACCCGAGGAGCCCAAGAACGAGAACGAGGATTACTACGGCCTTATCGCCAAGTACATCAGCGACGCGGAGCTGCTCGAGCGTATCTTTACCGAAAAATACGAGCCGAAGGGTATGGTTCGTCGCACGTTCTTCAAGTCTAAAGATTTGCAGGCGCGCGAGCTCGAAAAAGAGAAACAGCGCATAATCGATCGCTACAAGACGCCTATGCCTATGGACGAGGCAATAATGAGCGAGAAAGAGCTCGAAAAGGGCGCTGTAGTATCTACTCCCAAAGAGACCGTCGAGGAAGAGGTCAAGCCCGAGCTTTATGTTGTAAACCTCGGCTTCGATCCCGACTCGCCGCTCGTTGTTATCCCTCCGGAGACCAACGACGAATTCTCCGCGGAAAAGATTGATTTAGATACCTCGCCCGAGCAACAAAGGCTCAACGAGCTCGAAAAGCGCAACGAAATTATCGAGCGCGAGCTTGCAGAGCTTAAATCGAGGCTCGACAAGGTTCAGTCCGAGAGCGACAAAAACAAGACGCTCGAGGAAGAGCTTGTCGCTAAGATTGCCAAGGCTGAGGAAGAAAACGCCGAGCACCGTAAGGACATTGAAGAGCTTGAATTTAAGCTTGCTACGGCCAAGGCCAAGGACAAAGACAGGATTACTCGCGATATTTCAATCAACGAGGAAAAGATCAAGCGCAACAAGTCCAACCTCGAAAGATGGCAGGTCGAGCTCGACAGCTTGAGAAGCGGCGGCGCTACTATCAACGAGATACTGATAAAGCTCGACGGTACGCAAAATCAAAAGCTTTCCGAAAAGGAAGCGCTCGAGACAGACTTGCAAAAGGCGCGCGCCGACTACGAGGCATACGCCGCGCGTATGGAGCAGGCTAGGTTGAAGCGCGAGATGCAGGCAAAGATAGACGAGCTTACGCCTATGCTTGTTGCCGTCAACTCCGCGGACTACGAGATTAAGCAGTCCCAAAATCTGTTAGAGGTTTTGGAAAAAGACCGCGAGGGTCTCAAGTCGGAGGTTGCGCAGGCAAAATCGCAAATACTCGGCGCCACAGACTTCGACGTTATCAATACGCTCAATACCCGTATTTCGGAGGCCAACGCTCGCCTATCCGAAATCGAGAAGGAAATTACCAAGTCCAACAAGCGTAAGTCCGAGCTCAACGTCGAGTTCAATGCGGCACGCCGCAAGGCCAACGAGTTTGTCGAAAAGAACGACATTCCGTATGAAGAGGTTGTCGCGGCGGAAGACCTTGTTATCGGCAATATAGAGCTCGATATTCAAAAGACCAACATAGACGTCGACCGTGCTGAGGCGGAAAAACGTGTTGCGGACGCTCATGCCGTTCTCGACAGTTTGTCGGCATCCGACACCGACATTACGCTTATCGCTATGGAGGTAGCTTCCGCTATAAAAGATCTCGAAGACGAACTTGCCACAACCAAGTCCGAGCTAGACGAGATCAACGCGCAAATGGAAACGGCGGACGACGAGGCCAAGCTTATGCTTATCGTCGAACAAGGCGAAAAGTCCGAGCGCGTAGACGAGCTTACCAAGCAAATTGAAGAGGCTCAAGTAGAGGGTACCAAGCGCAAGATGGAAGCGCAGAGCGGCTACGACGAAAAACTCGAAGAGGCTCGCCAAGAGCTCGACGCGGCAAACGCCGATCTGAAAGTCATCAGCGACAAGTACGACGAAATTATAAACGACACCAACCCGCTCGATCTTATCTCGTCGGGAAGCGGTGTAATAAGCCAAGACAAGAAAAAGCGCGACGCCGAAAACTTCAAGATGCAGCTTGAAAAATCCAAGAACGAGGCCGAACAGGCACGTCTTGCGGCACAAGCGGCAGAGGCTGCGGCAGAGCAGGCTCGCATAGATGCGGCACGTGCTACCGACGAGGCTAAGGCGGACGCCGAACGTCGTGCTCAGGAAGCGTTCGAAGCGGCGGAAGCGGCGCGTCTTGAAATGGAAGAGCGTATGCGCCAAGAGAGCGAGGCGGCCGCGGCGGCACGTCAGAGTGCGGAAGAAGCCGCAGAGCAGGCTCGTCGCGAGGCGGAAGAAGCCATAGAGCGCGCCAAACGCGAAGCGGAGGAAGCTGCGGAGCAAGCACGTCGCGAGGCAGAAGAAGCCGCAGAACAGGTTCGTCGCGAAGCGGAAGAAGCCGCAGAGCGCGCCAAACGCGAAGCGGAGGAAGCAGAACAAGCTCGCCGCGAGGCAGAAGAAACGGCGGAAGCAAAACGCCTCGAAATGGAAGAGCGCATGCGTCAAGAGAGCGAGGCCGCAGAGCAGGCTAAGCGTGAGGCGGAAGAAGAAGCTAAGCGAAAAGCCCAAGAAGAAATCGACGAGATGCGTCGCAAGGCGGAGGAGGAATCCGAGTCCAAGCGTCTTGAGGAAGAAGAGCGCCTAAAGGCTGAAAACGAGCGCAAGGAAGCCATCGCCAGAAAGGTCGCACAGCGCAAAGAGCAAATCATAGGCTATCGCAACCGCATGAGTGAGATTAAGGGCGAGGAAGACGCGAAAAATCTCCGCGAACAGCTGTACAACGTCCAACTGTCCTTCGACGAGGACGAGCGCGGCTCGAGCGAGCTTATGGACTTCTACAACAAGACGATGGACGACATTCAGCACGAGGGTGAGACGGCAAAACTCAAAGCAGAGCTTGCCAAAAAGCCTCAGCGTGTTGTCCGCAAGGTTACCGAGCGCGTCAATAGGATACCTAAACGCAAGGCCGGTGCAAGGCCGGGCGCGAGACCGGGCGCAAGGCCGGGCGCAAGACCGGGAGCAAGACCGGGCGCCAGACCGGGAGCAAGGCCGGGCGCGAGGCCTGCGGCAAGGCCCGGCGCAAGACCGGGAGCAAGACCGGGCGCGAGACCGGCGGCGAGACCCGGCGCGAGACCTTCGGGTAACGCTCGTCCGAAGCGCTGATAATACGCGTATGCGCAAAACAAAAGCCTACAAATTACAAATTTCGCGCATACTAACAAAGTGACGAACCGTTAATTCGGTTAAGCTTCGATAGAAGCACTCAGCAAATAATAACTACAAAAATGCGAGGAACATTTTATGGAAAATCAAGACAAAACGACCTTTTCTTTAGACGATGAAGAAATCGTAGAAGAGGAAGTCATCGATCGTGACGAAGAGTACGAGGATGACGACTACGAAGACGAGGATTACGGCGAGGAAGAGGATTACGACGACTACGAAGACGAGGATTACGGCGAGGAAGAGGACTACGACGACGGCTACGACGACGATTACTATGACGACCGTTTGAACAAGGTTCTCGACGAGATTGCCGAGCTCAAGCGCAGTATGTCGTCGCAGACGCCGGCTGTTCAAATGCCGTTTGCGCCTCCTCCGCAGTATGTCTATCAGCCTTCGGCGCCGCCGGCAGGCAGCGAGGTCGTTATGTATAACGAAATCTCGCGTTTGCGTGACGAGCTTGCCAAAAACCAGAGCAATCTCGAAATGCAAAAAGAGCTTTCGCGGTTGAAGGAAGATATGGCGCGCGACCAGAAGTTTGCCGAATCTCAGTATAATGCGGAGATAAAGCGGCTTCAAGATCGTATTGAGGACTTACTAAAAAACGGGTCAAGCCCTCAAAGTGAGCTTTTAGGTCCCGGACAATCGGAACCGGCTCGGCTTGAGGGCGGTAAATCTGATCGTAATCAATTAGATTTTGATAAGCTTCTTTCAATTACGGAAGCTGTTTTGCGCACGACAAAAGATAGCGACGCTCGTATTCGCAACGAGATAGCCGCGTTAAAGCAGAAGGTTGACGAGTTCCCCTCGAACGAGGTTCTCGGCAATGCTTTGGAGTCTATTAAAAAGGCTGCGTCAAGCGCCGACGCTGTGGGTGCAGACGCGATTTCGAGACTTTCCAACGATATTAACGCGCTTCGCGCCGCTATGGGTGATAAGAGCGCTCCCGCGTCCGTTCAGCCTTCGACGACTGTTGTCGTAAACAGCGGAAGCGAAGCCGACGTAAGCGCAAGCGAGCTTTTACGCCAGTTATACGAAATTAAAAACGCCATCGGCTCCTCGTCGGCGGCGTCAGTTAAGCGTACGCAAAACCTTATCGAGCTTATTGCCGAATATAAAAAGGTCAGCTTTGACGTACATTCCGAGAGCGTTCCGTTTAAGGATAAGCTTAGCGGCGTTATCGGCTATTCCAAAAAACTTGCGGAAAGCAATGAGCCCGACGCGGTCGAGCTTATGGATGCTACCAACGAGCTTATCAAGGGTCTTAATGCACAGCGTCTTAACCGCGCCGTGTTTGCTGACCTATCTACATTCCTCGCATCAAACGGCACGCCGCTGCCTGTTACCGTTCGCGACAGCGCCGAGCGCTTCTTCGCAATCTGCGAAAGGATAGAAGCCGCCAATATAGATGGATATAGCGACTATCTGCACGATCTTATTGCAGAGCGCAACGTGCTTGAAGAAAACCGTCACGAAAAAGAAAACAGCGAGCTCTTTACACAAGTCACCGACGCGCTTTTCGCCGAAAAACGCGACGAACGTACTATAAAAGAACTTGTCTCCAGACTATGCAATCTCACGGTAGGTGAGATTACGGAGCTTCCGCTTATCGGCGAGTTCAAGGCTTACAAGCCTTCACGCTCCGTCGGAGATGAAAGCATTTTAAATAAGCTTGCCGAGATTAAGGCGTTAATCGAAGAAACAAACGCCGCAAAACCGCAAGAGGAGGAGCCCAAACCCGAACCCGAAGCCGAACCTGTCACCGGTTCTTTCCACGAGCAAGATCCCGGTTCGGTAGAGGACGACTTCGGCGACGACTTCGGCGTTGTGCCCGAGTCTGCGTCTTCGTCGGTCGCGTCGCAAGAAATTCTCGATGCTTTAAACGAGCTTAAACTTGCAGTTCGCGCAAAGGCGACAGTCACCGAAGGCGTTAACGACAATGCGGCAGGCATAGACGAGGCGCTTCAGGAAATTCGTACGAACTATCTCGATGTTTCGGATAAGCTTGTCGGAATTTCGGAAATGCTCACCGCTCAGCAGAATTCGGAAGCTCCCGTCGACAATGGAGCGGATGACGCGCAACAAGCCATTGACAGACAGCAAACGCTTGACGATCTTGCGTACATACACGCCAAGCTCGACGAGCAGAACGAATTTTTGGCACAGATCCCCGACCTTCGCGCCGACATACTTAATATTTCCGGCACGATAGATTTTACCGAGCAGTATAACGCGCTTGTCGGCGAAATCACGGCGCAGTTCGACAAGCTGTTCGAGGATCTCTCCAATGTAATTGTTGAATCCGAAGCCAATATTTTAAACCGCTTGGGCGAGTCGGAAGGCTCTTCGGAAGCGCTCGAGCAGGCCAAAGCGGACATAATTACCGAAACTCAGCAAGCCAAAGCGGATATAATCGCCGAAGCTCAATCCATTAAGGATTCGCTGTTTATTATTTCGGATGCCGTTACCAACAGCGCGGTAATCGACGCGGTCGAACAGCTTCGTTCGGACCTTTCGGCGTTTGCCGATCTTACGGCCGCCAACGTCGACGCGTCCACTGCCGACAGGCAAAAGCTTCTTGACGATATTGCGTACTTGCGCGAAATGGCGGACGGCGCACTCTCCGACAGAGAGCAGGCGGCGTTCACCGAGGATATGGCGGCCGGCGAACAGCCCGACCTTTTGACGGTAGTCGACGAGGTCGCGGATAGAGTTGCTCAACTCGCGACAGTTCCCGACGAACTTGCTATAGTAAAGGATAATACCGCGTTAATACTCGACTCGGTAGTCCCGCTCGGCGAAAACGTTTCTTCCGCACGCGAAGCGGCTCTTGCTACGCTCGACGCGCTTACGCCCATTACGGAACGCGTCAACGCAATACTCGAGCGGCTCGATAATCCCGCCGCATACGAGGACGTAAGCGAGCAGGGTCAAGAAGAGGCGGTACCCGACGTCTTGGCGGAAGACTTCGAGCAGATTAAAGAAAATCTCAACACCGTGCTTGACACGTTCCCG
>JAFLVF010000039.1 GCA_022508425.1 Clostridiales bacterium
GTATGTGCCCGATAGAGACGCCCGAAGGTCAGAACATAGGTCTTATCTCGTCGCTGACAAGCTACGCGCGTATCAACGAGTACGGTTACGTCGAAGCCCCGTACCGCCGCGTGGACAAGGCGACGCATACGGTCACCGATATCGTAGATTACCTGCCCGCGGACGAAGAGGACAGATTTATGATAGCGCAGGCGAGTGAGCCGCTCGACGAGAATAATCACTTCGTCAAAAAGCGCGTCATGATGCGTTACCGCGACCTCATCGGCGAGGTGTCGAGCGACAGGATAGACTACGTCGACGTTTCGCCGCGTCAGATGGTTTCGGTCGCTACCGCACTCATACCTTTCCTTGAAAACGACGACTCGCACCGCGCACTGATGGCGTCCAACATGCAGCGTCAGGCGGTGCCGCTACTCAAGACCGAAGCGCCCATCGTCGGCACGGGCATAGAGCACAAGATTGCTTACGACTCCGGCGTTATGGTCATAGCGCGCGCGGCGGGTACCGTCGATTACGTTGACGCAGAGCGCATCATCGTCGAAGAAGAAGACGGCACGCGCCAGATGTATATTCTCAAAAAATTCGTCGGCTCCAACCAGGGCACGTGTATCAATCAGCGGCCCATCGTCGCCAAAGGCGACAAGGTCAAAAAAGGCCAGGTGCTCGCCGACGGTCACTCCACGTCTCAAGCGGAGCTCGCGCTCGGCAAGAACGTACTCGTAGGCTTCATGAGCTGGGAAGGCTACAACTACGAGGACGCTATATTGATTAGCGAGCGTATTGCAAAAGACGACGTATTTACTTCCATTCATATCAACAAGCACGAGACCGAAGCGCGCGACACCAAGCTCGGTCCCGAAGAAATTACGCGCGACATACCCAACGTCAGCCCCGAAGCGCTCAAGAATCTCGACGAGGACGGAATAATCCGCGTCGGCGCAGAGGTTGATTCGGGCGATATCCTCGTAGGTAAGGTCACGCCTAAGGGCGAAACCGACCTTACTCCCGAAGAGAGGCTATTGCGCGCAATATTCGGAGACAAGGCGCGCGAGGTGCGCGACACGTCGCTCAAAGTTCCGCACGGCGAGGGCGGTATCGTCGTAGACGTCAAGGTCTTTACCCGTGCAAACCGCGACGAAATGAAGCCGGGCGTCAACAAGCTCGTACGCGTTTATATCGCGCAGAAGAGAAAAATTTCGGTCGGCGACAAAATGGCAGGCCGTCACGGAAACAAGGGCGTCATCTCGCGCGTATTGCCCGAGGAGGATATGCCCTTCATGGCGGACGGCACGCCGTTGCAGATTGTTCTCAATCCGCTCGGCGTTCCCAGCCGTATGAACATCGGTCAGGTACTCGAGGTGCACTTGGGCCTTGTCGCAAAGGCGCTCGGCTGGAAGGTGTCCACGCCCGTGTTCGACGGTGCGATCGAGTCGGATATCGAGAAATTGCTCGCCGAAAACGGTTACGTTTCCCCGACGGGCGATGTCGACGGCAAGATACAGATGTACGACGGCAGGACGGGTGAACCGTTTGAAAACCGCGCGACTGTCGGATATATGTATATGCTCAAACTGATTCACCTTGTCGACGACAAGATGCACGCACGTTCCACAGGTCCGTACTCGCTGGTCACCCAGCAACCGCTCGGCGGCAAGGCGCAAAACGGCGGACAGCGCTTCGGCGAAATGGAGGTCTGGGCGTTGTACGCTTACGGCGCGGCGAATGTGCTGCAAGAGATAATGACTGTCAAGTCGGACGACATCACAGGACGTTCCAAGACGTACGACAGCATTATACGCGGGCTCGACGTTTCGGAGCCCGGCGTACCCGAATCGTTCAAGGTATTGATCAAGGAATTGCAGGCTTTGGCGCTTGACGTCAAGGTGCTGACAGAGGACAAAGAAGAAATAGGCATCAAAGAGCTTATGGACGACGAGCCCGTCATGTACGACGCAGAGCCCACCCAGAAGCATTACGACGCGTCCATTATGGCGGATGACGACGGAGACGTCCTCGGCGCGCTCGGCGACGATGACGACGAGGGATTGCCTATTGCCGACGACGACGGACTTTTTGAGGACGAGGGCAGCCTCGATCTCGACGATCCGTTCGAGAACAGCGACTTCGACGACGACTTTGACGACGCCAACGATTAAAGGAGAGCAGGAAATATGTTTGAACTTAACAATTTCGATTCGATGCAAATTCAGCTCGCAAGTCCCGACAAGATACGCGAGTGGTCATACGGCGAGGTCACCAAACCCGAAACAATCAACTACCGTACGCAAAAGCCCGAAAAGGACGGCTTGTTCTCCGAGCGCATTTTCGGACCGACAAAGGATTGGGAATGCTACTGCGGCAAGTACAAGCGCATTCGCTACAAGGGCGTAATTTGCGACAAGTGCGGAGTAGAGGTTACCACGAGCAAAGTGCGCCGCGAGCGCATGGGCCATATCGAGCTCGCCGCGCCCGTCACGCACATCTGGTATTTCCGCGGCGTGCCCAGCCGTATCGGACTTATTCTCGACCTTCAGCTCAAACAGCTCGAGCAGGTCGTGTATTTCGTCAACTATATAGTTCTCGATCCCGGCATTACCGACCTCGAGTACAAAGAAATCATCACCGACGACAAGCTCCGTCAGTATCAAGAGCAGTACGGTCCCAAAGCGTTTAAGGTGGGCATGGGCGCCGAAGCTATCCGCCAGCTCCTCAAGGACATCAACGTTCAAGAAGAGTACGAAAAGATGCGCGAGATAGTCAACAACTCGACGGGACAAAAGAAGCTTCGCGCAATCAAGCGCCTCGACATCCTCGACGCGTTCTTAAAGTCCAACGCCGAGCCGTGCTGGATGGTGCTCGACGTATTGCCCGTGCTTCCGCCCGAGCTTAGGCCCATGGTCCAACTCGACGGCGGCAGGTTTGCTACGAGCGACCTCAACGACCTTTACCGTCGTGTAATCAACAGAAACAACCGCTTGCGCCGTCTCATGGAGCTTGGCGCGCCCGATATCATCATTCGCAACGAGAAGCGCATGCTCCAAGAAGCTGTCGACTCGCTCATAGACAACGGCCGTCGCGGCAAACCCATCGCGGGCGCGAGCAACCGTGAGCTCAAGAGCTTGAGCGGGCTTCTCCGCGGCAAGCAGGGTCGCTTCCGTCAAAATCTACTCGGCAAGCGTGTCGACTATTCGGGCCGTTCGGTTATCGTCGTAGGCCCCGAGCTCAAGTTCTATCAGTGCGGTGTTCCCAAAGAAATGGCGCTCGAATTGTTCAAGCCGTTTGTAATAAAAGAACTCGTCGCGCAGGGCAAGACGCACAACGCCAAGACCGCAAAGCGCATAGCCGAGCGTGCCGACGCAGACGTGTGGAACGTGCTCGAGAAGGTTATCAAGAATCATCCCGTATTGTTAAACCGCGCGCCCACGCTTCACAGACTTGGTATTCAGGCGTTCGAACCCGTGCTCGTAGACGGCAGGGCGATTAAACTTCATCCGCTTGCCTGCGGCGCGTTCAACGCGGACTTCGACGGCGACCAGATGGCTATACACGTTCCGCTGTCCGTAGAGGCGCAGGTGGAAGCGCGCATTCTCATGCTCGCACCCAACAATGTGCTTAAGCTGTCGTCCGGCTCGCCCGTATGTACTCCCTCTCAAGACATGGTAATGGGTAGCTATTATCTTACCATGGATAAGCCTGGTTGCAAGGGCGAGGGCATGACCTTCGGCGATCCCGATGAAGCGAAGATGGCGTATTTCAACAAGCAAATCGAGCTTCAATCGCTTATCAATGTCAGAATCGAGCGCACCGTCGCAGATATTCAGGCGAGCGGCGTCGCCGTTCCCAAAAACGCCGTCGCAGTGGACGGCAAGGTCTACCGTCACACGGTCAAGACAACGGTCGGGCGTTTGATTTTCAACGAGCCTATTCCGCAGGATCTCGGCTTCGCACCGCGCGACACGTACGAACATATGTTCGAGCCCGAGATTAACTTTACCGTTGACAAGAAGATTATCGAAAGCATAATCAACACCACTTTCAAAAAGAAGGGCGCTTCGCGCACCGTAGAGGTGTTGGACGCTATCAAGGATATGGGCTATCGTTACGCGACGATCGGATCGATTACGACATCCGTTTTCGATATGCACATTCCGCAGGAAAAGTACAAAATTCTCGACGACGCCGAAAAAGAGGTCGTCAAGATCGAAAGGCTGTACGAGCGCGGCTTCGTCACAGAGGAAGAGCGCTACAACGCCGTTATCAAGATTTGGAGCAAGGCCAACGAGCAAGTCACGACGGCGCTCAAGAGCTCGCTCGACGCGTATAATCCCATCAATTTGATGGCGACGTCGGGCGCGCGCGGTAGCATCAAGCAGATTGCTCAGCTGTCCGGTATGCGCGGATTGATGATCAACCCGCAGGGCAAAACGCTCGATGTTCCCGTCCGTTCGTCCTTCCGCGAGGGCATGACGGTTCTAGAGTACTTCATTTCGACGCACGGCGGTCGTAAAGGCCTTGCCGATACAGCTCTTAAGACGGCTGACTCCGGTTACCTTACACGTAGGCTTGTCGACGTTGCGCAGGACGTCATTGTGCGCGAGGACGATTGCTGTGCCGGCTCCGAGCCCAAGGGCATAGACACCTATGCAATAACGGAGGGCGAAGGCGGCAAGAAGGTTATCGAGGGTCTCGAGGACCGCTTGGTCGGCAGATACAGCGCAGAGCGCGTCGTCAATCCCAAGACGAAAGAGGTGATTGTCGACGTCAACGAGCTTATTACGGAACAGATTGCAAAGCGCATAGTCGATTGCGGCATAGAGCACGTAGTCATTCGCACGGTGCTCACCTGCAAATCCAAGCACGGTGTTTGCTCCAAGTGCTACGGCCGCGACATGGCGGCTTCCACTCCCGTCAAGATCGGTGAAGCGGTCGGCATCATAGCCGCGCAGAGTATAGGCGAGCCCGGTACACAGCTCACGCTCCGTACCTTCCACATGGGCGGCGTAGCTTCGGCCGACGACATTACGCAAGGTTTGCCGCGCGTAGAAGAGCTGTTCGAAGCGCGCAATCCCAAGGGCGTTGCGGTCATTGCGGATCACGACGGCACGGTGCGCATAATCGAAAAGGACGGCAAGCGCGATTTGATAGTCAAGCGCGACGACAAGACGGAGGACACTTATTCCATTCCTCACGGCGCGAGATTCAAGTCGTATATCAAGAACGGTGCATATATCAAGGCGGGCGACGCAATCACCGAGGGTCCGCTCAATCCGGGCGACATCCTGCGTACAAAGGGCAGAAACGCTGTTCAGGAATATATAGTCAAGGAAGTCCAGGCCGTTTACCGTTCGCAGGGCGTTGAAATTAACGATAAGCACATCGAGGTTATCGTCAGACAAATGCTCAAGAAGGTAAGGATAGAGGATAGCGGCGACACCGACCTCCTTCCCGGCGAGCTCATCGATCTTGCCGAGTTCGATGAGGCCAACACCAAAGCTATGGAAAACTACGGCCATCCCGGTACCGCCAAGCATACCTTGCTTGGAATCACGAAAGCGGCGCTCGCTACCGACAGCTTCCTGTCCGCGGCGTCCTTCCAAGAGACGGCACGCGTACTCACCGAAGCGGCTATCAAGAGCAAGGTCGATCCGCTGATCGGTCTGAAAGAAAACGTCATCATCGGCAAACTCATTCCGGCAGGCACGGGCGTAAAGACGTATAGGAACATCTATCCCGTCGAGCGCTCGGTATCCAAGGCCGAAACGGACGATACCGATACGGTCGGCGCAAATTAAAACTTTCAAAAGCCCCGAATTTTCTAAAGCTCGGGGCTTTTGCTTTGCTGTTTTTATACGCCGAATTTTGCAAAATTGCTTTCGCTGTTGTCTTTTTGCTTTTAGTATGCTACAATGATTGTACGATAAACAATAATTATATGAGATAAGGTAATGAGTCAGCAACAAAAAGAGTTAGATATGAAACGAATAGCCGGTACATTAAAATACGGCTGGTTTGATGGCGGAAATAGAAAAATCCTTATTGTGGCGTATATATTATTTTCGTTAGTATGTATTGGTTTGGGAATGGGATTGCTTCTATCAATAGTTATTCAAGAGCTTACTAAAAACGGCGGCGTTAATGGATTAGGCGATATTTTATCTATATTAGGGTGTTTATTTATGGCATTTGCGTTACCGCTTGTGCTTGGAATTTTGATCTTTAGAAATGAAAAATATAGAAAAGAAATAAATCTTTGGCTATCAGACGCTATTGAGTTGGATGCATATGCACGTGAAATAGATGTAATTAAATCCCCAATTCCTGTCAATAATATTTATAAAATTAGAGTAGAATTTAACTATGATGGGAACGATTATAAATACGAAAGTCGCGGCAAACAATTAAGTGCTACTAATGACACGTACGGTTTTCATAATGTTTGGAAAGATTATATCAACAGACCTATTAAGATACTGTATTCGCCGACATATCATGAAGTCATAGTATTAAAAGACAATTAGTTTATTTCAAAAGCAGTTTACAGTAAAGAATACATAATCCATACAGTCTATAACTGTGCGGGTATTATATTTTGTTGCTATATTGTTTTTAATATTGCGAAAGCGCCGCTCATATAGAGTATTTTCTATATGTAAAGCGGGTTTTTATATTTGCGGCTTTTTCAGTTCGGCGGGGTATATTCAATATTGTACTTTTCGCGGTTGACTTTTGCGATTAAACGCGTTATAATTTTGTCATGAGCGATTTGCGCGAAACGGTAGCCTTATTCTTGAGGGAAAATAAAATGAGTGCTAAGCGGCTTGCCGTCGGCGTGTCGGGCGGGAGAGATTCCATGTGCCTGTTGCATGCCGTAGTGAACTGCGGCGAAGTTTCGCGAGCGAACGTGACGGCAGTACACGTCAATCACCACTTGCGCGACGAAGCGGACAGCGACATGCTGTTTGTCAAGCGCTTTTGCGAGGACAACGGTATAGCCTTTTCGGCGCATTCGGTCGACGTAAAAAAAACGGCGGTCGGTCAATCCGTCGAGCTGACTGCGCGACAGCTCCGATACGATATATTTTATTCGCTGTTAAACTCTGGCTACGATGCCGTGCTGACGGCGCACCATGCGCTCGACAACGCCGAGAGCGTGCTCATGCACATGTTTCGCGGTGCAGGGCTCGACGGACTTCGCGGCATGAGCGGTGTCGACAGAACGGGAAAGATTTTGCGCCCGTTGCTCACAGTGCACCCGAACGAGCTCGACGAGTATGCCGGGGCCAACGGAATACATTACGTGCAAGACAGCACCAATCTGCTTGACGACGCCGACAGGAACTTCATACGGCTAAACGTTATTCCGCTGATAGAGAAGCGGTACAGCGGCGTTGTGCGCGCCGTAAACGCGCTGTCATCCGAGTGCGGCGACGCGTGCGACGAGTTGGATAGCCGTCTCGATATGTCGCTAATCAAGCGCGATGGCGGGGCCGTAAAGGTTTTTTCGGCCGCGCTTGACAGCGACTTGTGTTACAGATACATCCGCGCCGCAATCAAATATTTCTCGCTTACCGACGTTACGCGAGTTCAAGTAGAGCGCGTTGCGGGATTAAAAGACAAACGCGTCGGCGCGAAGATCGAGCTGTCAAACGGCACGACGGCGGCTCGCGAGTACGACGGGATTGTATTGTATGTCGAACGCTATAAGTACGAAGGAAGCATAGTATTGCACAAGGGCGCTAATATACTCGACGGGCTGAAGATAGACGTCACGCCCATTTCTTTGGACAATGTCGAGCTTAAAAGCACGCACGGAAACATAGCCGATTTTAGAAAGTTGGACGGTGCGGAAATAAGGTTTAGGCGCGACGGCGACATATTCACACCGTTTAACGGCAGAGAGAAAAAGCTAAAAGAATATTTGATAACCGAAAAAGTACCGTCGCGGTTAAGGGATAGGATTCCGCTGATTTGTCGGGGTGACGAAGTGCTTGTCATCGTCGGCTATCAGATTTCGGACAAGGTGAGAGTCACTGCCGACACGACCGACGCTGTGGCTATCGAATGTTCACGGGACAATTAGCAAGAAATTGCGCAACAAACAAAACTTAAAAACGGCTTAAGGAGGTCGGTACATATGAAACTCGGGCAGCAATTTTTATCGGGCGAGCAGATTCGCGAGAGGGCGAAGGAGCTTGCCGCCAAGATCGATGAGGACTACAAGGATACACAGCATCCGCTCGTGTGCATATGCGTTTTGCGCGGCGCTGCGATTTGGTACTGCGACGTAATCAAGCACCTCAAGACGGACATGCGTTGCGAGTTTGTGTCGGTGCGTTCGTATCAAGGCACCAAGGCGTGCGAGCCCGCGCTCATTCAAGACACGACTATTTCCAAGGGCGCGGATGTGCTTATCGTCGAGGACATTGTCGACACGGGCGCGACCAAAGAGCTCATGACTAAATTGTTCATGGGGCGCGGCGCAAATTCCGTCAAGATGTGCACCATGGTCGCGCGTAAAGAGGGCGCCGCCGAATACACGGGCTTCGTCATCGACACAGACAAATTCTTCGTCGGCTACGGGCTCGACTACAACCAACAGCTCAGAAATATCGACGGAATTTATGAATTGATTTTGTAAAACATGCCTGATTTTATAGACGACCTAATAGCGGCGCGCGCAGTAGTAAAAGAGGGCGAGGCGCCGGAGCCGCTCGGCGGCGGATACGTTGTGATTCAGCCTATCGACGGATATAGATTCGGCTCGGACGCGCTTTGGCTTGCCCGTTTTGCGGGTAGTAATATCGCGCGCGGCGCCGAAGCGCTCGATCTGTGCTCGGGGTGCGGAGTTATCGGCATGCTGCTTTGTATAGAAAAGGAGGCGCACGTCATCGGCGCCGAACTTGACGAGGCTTTGTGCGACATGTCTAACCGCGCGAGCTATGCCAACAATATCGACGCGCGGTTTATCAACGTGAATTTGAACTCGACTGAAATCCGCGACGTATTAGGCTACCATTTGTACGACGCAGTTGTGTGTAATCCGCCGTATTTCAAGGCGGAGAGCAAGCATACCAAGATAGCGCCGCATGCCAACAGTGAGCTCACGATCGACTTCGAGCGCATAGCTTTCGTCGCTTCCAATGCGCTCAAAATGGGCGGAAAGTTCTTTTTTACACACACGCTGACGAGGCTGGACGAGATTATTTGCACGTGTGTCGATCACGACCTTCGAATTAAGAAGCTCGTTATCAATAAAAGCCGCAAGACATTCGGCGCAATGTGTACGCTCGGCGGCAAGGCTGGCATGACGGTAGAGGTGGAATGATGCTGTATTTTGTAGCGACGCCGATAGGCAATCTCGATGAAATAACGTTTCGCGCAATCGACGTGCTGAAAACCGTGGATATTATCGCCGCGGAGGACACGCGGCACACCGCGATATTGTTAGCCAAGTACGGCATTACGGCCAAGGTGGTGGCGTACCACAAATTTAACGAGCGCGAGAGCGTCGACGGCTTGATAAAACAGCTAAAGGACGGGAAAAGTATAGCCGTCGTGTCGGACGCGGGCATGCCCACTGTTTCGGACCCCGGGCATATACTTATCGACGCGGCGATAGCTAACGGTATCGACTACACGGTGATAAGCGGTGCATGCGCGGCGATAGACGCGCTCGTGCTGTCAGGGCTCGATACGCGAAGCTTTACCGTGCTCGGCTTTTTGCCCGAAAAGAATATAGACAGATTGCGCTACGTCGAGCCGTACAAAACGGTGCCGTCTACGCTCGTGTTCTACAGCGCGGTGCACGATATCAAAAAGGATTTGAAATTTCTGTTAGAAACGTTCGGCAACAGGCGTTGCGCGGTGTGCCGCGAGATGACCAAAATGTTCGAGACGGTGACGCGCGGGCGGCTGGGCGACGAGCTCGATATTGTCGAGAAAGGCGAGTTTGCCGTCGTCATCGAGGGCTATGACGGCAGGAGCGAGCTTAACGACCTCGATATAGAAGCGCATATCAAACACTATCTCGACATGGGCTTGACAAAGAACGACGCCGTCAAAAAAGTCGCGTCCGACAGGCACGTAGCAAAAAACGAGATATACAAGGTCGCCGTCGATATGGATATATAGCGCAAGCGCTCAAAAAATATCGTTATCGCTTTATTTTTATCTTGATTTTTCATGTGAAGAATGATATAATGACAGAAATGAACGAACTTGAAACAATTTGGCAAGAAATGCTGTCTACGCTCGAAATCGAGGTCAATTCGCTCGGCTTCGACGTTTGGATTAAACCCCTTCGTCCTATCAGGATAGAAGAGGACGTTTTGATTGTCGCGTCGCCCACGCCTGCGTCCAAGGCGGAGGTGATTGCCAAGTACTTGCCGCTGTTCAAAGAGGCGTTGCGCTCGATTGACGGCGCGCCCAAGGAAATATCGTTTATTTCGGAGGACGAGGCCAACGACCCGAGTGCGGTCGTAAAGGGTGTAACGGCTGTCGGCACTGCCGACGAGAATGTGCAACCCGATACCGACAAGCGCAAGTACGAGCCGAGCACAATCAATCCCAAGTACAACTTCGAAAATTTTGTCGTCGGCGGCTGTAACAGAATGGCTTACGCGGCGGCAAAAGCAGTTTCCGAGAATCCCGGACAGGTGTACAATCCTCTGTTTATATACGGCGGCGTCGGGCTTGGCAAAACGCACTTGATGCAGGCGATAGGAAACGCCGTAAAGATGTCGGAAACCAATCTCAAAGTGCTGTACGTCTCGTCCGAAACATTCCTCAATGAGTTTGTCGAGTCAATTCGCAACGCGAAGGGAGTAAACAATCAGGCATTCCGCGACAAGTACCGCGGCGTAGACCTGCTTATGATTGACGACGTTCAGTTTATCAGCAAGAAGCCGTCAACGCAGGAGGAGATTTTCCATACATTCGAGGCATTGCAGACGGCGGGCAAGCAGATGGTATTTGCGTCCGACCGCTTGCCTCAGGATATTCCCGACCTTGACAGCCGCGTGCGATCAAGGTTTGCGTCAAGCCTCGTGGTCGACGTTCAGGCGCCCGATCTCGAGACGCGCATAGCAATTTTGCAACGCAAGGCCCAGGATGCCAAGGTAAACATATCCGTCAATATGCTCGAGTACATCGCAGAGCGCGTGTCGAGCAATATACGCGAGATGGAGGGCGTGCTGACCAAGGTTATTTTCATGTCTAAGCTGTACGAAAGGCGCGTAGACCTAGCGATTTGCCAAGAGGCGCTCAACGACTACCGCGTACAAGAATGCGACGAGATTACGGCGGACGAGATAATAGACTGCACTTGCAGATATTTCAATGTGGCAAAATCGGACGTCATCGGCAAGAAGAAAAACAAAGAAATCGTCGAGCCGCGCCAGATAGCGATGTACATAATTAACGAACTTGTTCCGCTCCCGCTCGAGAAGATAGGCGAATGCTTTGGGCGCGAGCACACCACGGTCATACATGCGCGCGACAAGATTTCGGGGCTGATCGCCTCCGACAGCAAGGTCAAAACAGCCGTAAACGACATAAAAGCAATCGTTTTGCGAAAGTAGCACGCCTAATTTAAACAATGTGCGGTAAACCATTGACATACGCGCACAACTATTGTACAATATCAGTATGGACACAGATCATTACCGAAGTAGACGCTCGGCGAAGATAACTATATCGTCGGAGCTTGAGCCCGTCGAAGTCAAGGGTGAGTACACCGAAGACGGCGACGGATTTACTTTGGCGTTTATAATAGACGAAAGCAAATATGTTTTGACTCACGGGGAAAGGACTGTTCTGGCGGTGAACGGTCTGATTTCGTATACGCTAGATTTTAGTTGTACTGCCGACGTCAAGATTACTACGCCGGCGGGCGCGCTGTGCTATGCTTTCACGCCCGACAGTTGTAGTATCGGAATGGACGGCGACGATATCACCGCGGAGTTAAAATACACTCTCGACGACGGCGAAGAAGTTTCGTCGCGGTCGGTCAATATCCATGCAATAATAGAAAGGGGTAGTCATGAAAATTAAGTGGTTGGGGCATTCGTCATTTGTTCTTACCGAGAGCACGGGTACAGTCGTGCTTACCGACCCGTTCGACCCTAACATGGTCGGATACGGTGCGCCCGCGCAAAAAGCGGATATCGTAACGACGTCGCACGGGCACGGCGATCACAATTATCTAAAGAGCGTCGGCGGGTATAAGACGGTCATCGACAAGGCCGGCAAGTACGAAAAAGACGGAATACATATCGTAGGCATACCGTCTTTCCACGACGACGAGGACGGGGCAAAGCGCGGCAAGAACGTCATATTCAAGTTCGGCATGGACGGCGTAAACGTATGTCACATGGGCGATATAGGCGAGCCGTGCTCGCCCGAGCTTATCGAGCGGTTGTTGCCCGTCAACGTTCTGCTGATACCTGTGGGCGGCAATTATACAATAGACGCCGAGCAGGCCAAAGAATATGTAGATAGGCTGATGCCCGAGATCGTAATACCCATGCATTACAAGCTCAAGCATTGCGAGCTAGATATCGACAAGGTCGATCCGTTCTTGCGACTGTTCGACGACGAGTGCGTCGAAGAGGACGTCGACGAGCTCGACCTCGATCGTGTGGACTTCGATGCAAACATCGAATCACCGCGCGTTGTCGTAATGAACAAAATCAGCGACTGAAGATATAATAAATCAAAAGCGTGGCGGCGGTCACGCTTTTTTTGATGCGATTGCGGCGGTTGTAAAAGCATAAAGATTGGTCAATTCGCTTGCAAAAGGCGAAAAGCTATGATATAATTACTCCATGCGGCAAAAATATTTTCAGTTGCCGCACCCTTACCCACGCTAAGACCGTGGGTCATTAGACCACAAGGAGGATCTATGAACAATTACGAAATCCTTTATGTCTTGTCCGACAAACAAGACGCCGACGCGCACAAGGCGTTGGTGGAGAAGTTCAAGGCGCTCGTCGAAAGCTACGGCGAAGTGACCGTCGACGAATGGGGCTCGCGCAAGCTCGCATATCCCATTCAGACCAAAATTTCCGGCAAGCACTTGACCGGCTACTACGTTCTCATGAAGTTTAGCGCACCGCCCGAAATCCCCGCGGAGATCGAGCGTCAAATGCGCATCAACGACGATGTAATCAGATTTATGGTAGAGAGAGTGTAATCGGTTTGGGGCCGGCAAGGCCTCGAAATCGACGAGTATGAAGGAGTTGAAGAATTATAATGAATAAGATTATTTTGATAGGAAATCTTACGCGCGACCCCGAGTCGAGCACGACGCAAAGCGGTGTCAACTTTACCCGCTTCACCATTGCGGTCAACCGTCCGTTTACCAATGCGGCAGGAGACAGGCTCGCCGATTACTTCGACGTCATTTGCTGGCGCCAGCTCGCCGACAAATGCTCGAGATATCTGTACAAGGGCAGTAAGGTCGGTATCACAGGCTCCGTTCAGCGCAGACAGTACGAGGACCGCGACGGCATCAAGCGCACGTCCTTCGACGTCGTAGCCGACGAAGTGGAGTTCCTCACACCCAAGACCAACTCGCAACGCGACAGTTCCGTGGGCGGCGGGTATATGCCCGAAGAACCGCACCCGGTATCCGAAATGCAGCCCGTCGACAACGACGACCTGCCGTTCTAATCTATAGCCCGATCGGGCACAGAAAATTTATCAAGGAGTTTTTCCAATCATGGACAAGAATAAGAATCATACCAAAGTAAACGACAGCGATGACAAGATTCGTCGGCGCCCGCGCCCCGCGAAGAAGCGCGTCTGCGAATACTGCCAAGGCCATGTCGACCACGTTGACTACAAAGACGTGGAGCGTATCAAGAAGTACATCGCCGACAACGGCAAGATTTTGCCCCGCCGCGCGACCGGACTTTGCGCCGAGCACCAGCGCGACATAACGACGGCTATCAAGCGTGCACGTGTTATGGCGTTGTTGCCGTTCAAAGGCGAGTAATAACAGACGGTTTCCTTCGACACAGGTGCTTTACGCAGGGAGGACAAAAACTGCTTGCAAAGCTC
>JAFLVF010000004.1:0-33017 GCA_022508425.1 Clostridiales bacterium
GTGCTTGACGGAGATATGAGACCGTGTTTAAGATTGCAAAAGGCGGCCACATTTACAAAAAGACATTACAACATCAAAGACACTGAGTTACCGCAAAATCACGGAATAGATCATTGGCTCCCGGGAGCACTGTAAACGAAGAGCTTATTCATAATGAAAAACGTCAAACAGAAAAACATCGGCAATAAATTCAGTCGCAATAAACTTGCGGTAATTATTATCACGGCGGTTATGTCAGTGGCGGCTGTTGTTTTGCTTGTTGTTTTGCTTGCTATGCATGCGGATCCAGAGCTTACAAAAATAGAGATAACGACGCCTCCTGACAAAACCGAGTATATCGAAAAACAAACGTTGGACACAACGGGTTTAGTGGTAAAAGCGTATTATAAAGATGATGTCGTGGAAATATTCGATTATTCGGTGGATAAATCGGTATTGGAACTCGGTGACGACACAGTTACCGTGTCATATACCAACCGTAAAAAAACCAAGACCGCTACCTTCGGCATAAGTGTAATAGAAAAGAGTTTTTTATACATAGAGGTAACAAGGCAACCGGAGAAAACGGTTTATGTTGAGGGCTCCATTTTCGATCCGTCCGGAATAGAAGTGACCGCTTATTATAATAACGGGGAGAGCGCGATAGTTTACGATTGGGTATGTAATTCGACGAAGGCATTATCGGTATCGGACAAATCTGTCACGATATCGTACGGCGGCATGACTGCGGAAATACCTATTATTGTTGAGCAGAAGCATTTGCAAGAATTATATATTGATCGTTTGCCGAATAAGCTCCGATATACCGAGGGTGAATATTTTGATTTCCTCGGGCTTGTGCTGTACGCAAAGCACGATAATGCGCCGGACGAAAGAGTGTATGATTGGCAGCTTGACGCGATAAAACCGTTGACGGTTGCAGATACAAGCGTAAGTATATCATACACCCTTCACAATGTTACAAAATACGTCGTTATAGATATAGAAGTTGTAGAAGCAGAGCATATTTCAGATGCGCAAAGACTGTTGTCGGAACTGTTAAAATTACTACCGCAAGTTG
Source organism: Clostridiales bacterium (assembly GCA_022508425.1). GTDB lineage: Bacteria > Bacillota > Clostridia > Christensenellales > Pumilibacteraceae > Anaerocaecibacter. The sequence goes on from JAFLVF010000004.1 coordinate 1,061, forward strand.
ATAGGTTGTGTGCCGAGGATTTAGGGGCATTGAATTATGTCATTTCGGTATTGAGTGAAACAGAACTATCCGAAGAACAGCAGAAACTTATGGATGAATTATGCGCCAAGCGCGATGAGCTTTTGGCTGAATTACCCGATGAACCCGAAAAGTATTTTAATATAGTGTACGAAATAGGCGGCGGACTTGTTTTTGAGGATATAAACTTCGGAGATAATCCTACACGGTTAAAGGAGGGTGAAGTATTCGAGCTAAAAGCTGCTTTTTCCGATACGGCAGAAAAACAGGGTTATGAATTTACGGGATGGTCAATGGACGGCGAAATTATTACGAGCATTATCAACATAGGCTCGGATAAAACTGTTTACGCGATTTTTACGCTTACATCTACGGTGGAGCTGATTTTTAAAGATAGGGAATCAAATGAAGAATTGTTAGTTATAAACCCGCTACGCACAGACAGCTATAATTTTGATAGCGAAGGCGTATCCTCTGTAATTGTGAATCGCAAAGGTGTATTGCCTATTGCATACTATTCATCCGACAATGACAGAATTGATAGTATAGATTTGAATAGGGGTAGTTCGCTGACCGTTTACGTGTTGACCGTCACGGCAAGAGAATTGCATTTGCCGGATGAGAATTTATTTACGGTCGGATGGAAATATGAATTTGTTATCGGACAAACAACCGACGAAACAATTTCCGTTGCAAGAACAGGGTCGGTTTTTAGGATTCCCATCGGAGCTCAAGTTACTATTACTGCAACAAATGCAAATATAGACAGTATAGTTCTTGACGGTGTTAGCATAGGCACAAGACTTAATGCCACCATTGTCAACGCAGTGTTTACTATGACGGGAAGCGAATATCCCGCTTCGGTCACATATACTACTAAGCTTACGGACATGACGACATTGTCATTTGTCGGACAAAACATTCATTCGGTAGTTTACCCGATCGGATGGAATGGAATCATGGCCGATATTGATTTAGAACGTCTGGCTTTTATTTTCGATGAAGACAATAATAATTATTTAAATGTCTATCATATACACAATAATGAATATTATTTCGAAGATTTAAAGTCTTATGTATTTAGCAGTGATACTGTTATAAGTGTTTCGAAACTATATAATGATTTTACTTTAACGATAAAATATGCTAACGGGCAGGAAAGATTAGACGATATTGTAGGTAAGCAAACATTAAGAAGCGCTATTTCGGAATTTGATGCAAATGCCGTTTCCACACTGAATTTAATATTGGATACAAGCAATCTTTTTACAGACGGGGCCATGACTCAGTTAATTACCAAAGATGAGCTGCTTTCCATAGTTGTACGAAAAAATATTTTAGTTTACAGTGATTGGGTATTAACGCCGCAACAGCCGGAACAACCGAGTTACGAACCCGTTGACTACAGTGAATATTCATTTGTCAATACTTGGACCTCTTTGTTCGTAGACGAAAGCGATATACTGTCTTGCGAACTTGTTTTAACCGTAGATGGAAATTATTCATATTCAACTTTTGTTAACGGCTTGGTTTCGGCTAATGCCTATGGGATATATCGCTTTAATAACGGAAAAATAGATCTTAAAACTTTTGTTTCGGCATATGAATACGACATATTTTCACAGGACGACCTACCCATTGACATTTCATTTTCGGTCGACGGGTTATTACTTACTAAATTCATTCGACTTGACGGAACACAAAAGACGGTCTTTGAGCAAGTATTATTTTGCGGGGCTGTTCGTCCTATCAACTATTCTGCAATTCCTTATATAGGCAGTTATGATATAGACGGAATTACTATTACATTGCTGGAAAACGGTACTGCAATAATAAGCATCCCGAACGAACAAATTGTAGCATACTATCGTATCGGGGAAGACGGAAAAGTTTATTTAATGGACAACAGCGCTATTGGTACCGGTGATATAACAAATATATTGGAGGAGCACAAACGATGAAAAATACATGCACAAGCAAGTCTATTAAGATTAATTTACTTATTATTTGCTGTGTTTTATCTGTGTTGCTGCTTGCTTTGTTTTTCAGTCACAATGAAGCAAAAGCGGCGGCGGAAGATTCCGGTATTGATTATACATTTGAAGAAGTCCCGGTTGAAATTATCCAAATCGATACCGATTCTCATATAAAACAAATCAAACCCGGCGAAAGCTTTTCAATAACTTTCGAAATGAGTCCATGGTATACAACTACGGACAGGATATACTTTGATATTTTGCCTATCGGAGTTGCCGTTGCTTCAGATATCAGCACAATACAAATTAAAAACGGGCAAGCAATGGGAACGGCGATAATTACGGTTTCGCCTGAAGCAGAAGTCGGCAGTGAGTTTACCGTTACCGCTAATGCGAACGATGTAGCAAGTAATGAGATTAGATTAACTATTGTTAAAATTCCGGTGGAGCAAATAAAACTTTCATTTGCCGATTCCGACGATAAGCTTCATGTCGGTAAAAGTAAACAAGTTTTGTGCGAAGTTTTTCCGCAGACCGCAACAAACCAAAATATCAGATACGAATTATCGGGGACAGGGGCACAATATGTAAAGAATATCGACGAAAACACGGGAATAGTCACGGCCATTTCGAATGTTTCCGACGTTAAAGCAGATTCCACAGTAATTGTAACGGCATTTTCGGAAGATAATCCGTCTATCTCGGATAGTATAGTTATGTCTTTTTATGTTCCGACGATAAATGTCGAATTATCGGCATCCACGCCGTTAGGCGGAAAGACTCCCGACGATGACACGCTTGCCGTTGCAAACAGTGTTATCGGTGAAACAGTGAAGTTAAGTGCAACCGTCAACGGTGTAAACACGACAGGTTTAAATTATGTTATTGTAAAAGGGCGTGAATATGTCGAAAACGGACTTATTCGCAGTGACGGAAGCTTTACCGTTAAATCCACGTCTGCGTGGACGAACGATATGTGTCAGCCTCATGCAGAAATAAGAGTTCGTGCGGCGTATAGTGACGGTTTTGACGAGATAGGTATTTCGATATATGTCCCTGTGGAAAAAATATCGTTTGTTAATGATGATGTGCCAAATAATGTCGAGAATAATAGGACGTATGATTTAAGTGTAAAAGCTTTTCCCGAATACGCTACATTTTTGAATGATTGTAGCAATCCGTTCTTATATACGCTTAACGGGTTGGATAAGAATATAGCATCGGTTAATAACAAAGGAATATTGTCACTTCCCAAATCAATCACGAGCAAAGGCAGTATTATAAATTATACTGCATACTTTAATGGAGCATGGGATGGGGTAGATGTAGAGCCGTTTGTTCATACCATGTCTATTGTGCCGGTATCGGCAAACAATATTACAAACGTAGTTATAAAAAAGGATGGCGTTTCTATTACTGATAAATCTGTGAATGTTATTCCGGCAGATGTTCTAAAAGTAGAAGTGGAATTCGATAAAGATAATGTAACGGAACTTGATTTTGATTTAATAGAAGATAGCACGATGCTATCTGTATCAAGCGATACAATTACTATCGCTGATTTAAAGTATATGATCGAGGATAATCCTAATATTCCGATTACACTTAAATATAAAGGAGAAAAATCGGAAATAACAAAACAGCTTTTTGTACTAGTCTATGTCCCGGCTATGACCGCCCGCATAGATCAAGCATTAATCGCAAGGGATGTTCCTCTGAATTTACAGAAGTTAGTAATTATAAACGGACATGGATTCGCAAGCGATAAAACCATAACATGGGGCGAAGTCAAAATAAATGATAAAAAAGCGGTAAATGCTAGCTGTAATGATGGTTTTCTTCATATTGACAACACAACTAATGCGGGATCGAGAGTGACCGTTACATATAAAACCTATGATAACGATATTTGGTTTGAACACACATTCATTGTGGCTTCGTTAGATAATTCTTTCGATTTAACTTATTCACAAATAATAGACTATACGGTTAATGTGGACGCTCCACAACTTGAAGAGGGGCAAAGCGTCAGTTTAAAGTTGCGTTATAAAGGCATAAGCGGAAAGAGTTTTGGCTTGACATATAAGCTTTATTCAACCTCAAATTCTACTTTTGTTGAAAAAGCGGGTGATCGAAACGATTTCTGTGATGAGTTTATACTATCTGCGCTTTCCGGTCAGAGCGGAAGAGACAATAATATAGGATATCTTATTGAAATAATTGACGGCACGGCAATCTATTATATCGGGACACAAGATTACGTGGAAAAATCGCGGGCTAATGTCCATATGAAAAACATTGCTATTTTTAATCGCATCAATGGAAATATTAGTGTATCAAATAAATCGATAGAAGAAGGCGAAACGTTTATTCTTATTGGTTGGGATACGCTTGCAACCTTTGATGAAAAGGATTTATCTTGGTCCATTAACGGCCAGGCAGTTATAGACAAGGTGTTAACAGGCGCTCCCAACTGCGCATTTGTGCTTAAAATCTCGGCTTCTCAACCATACAATAACACGTATATTACTTTTTCCGCCGAAATCGCTTTCAGTCCTATCATATATAAGAGCGAAATAGGCGAGATTCTCAAAAAAACATATAAGAAAAGTGATGAAACCATTAAACTCGCAAACAGTTTAAATGAAGTAAAGGCAAATTATGCCCAAACCGGTTGGTCAACCAGTATAAATGGAGCAAAAGACTATGAATTAGAAAGCCTATTTAGCGAAAATAAGGACCTAACACTTTACGCTTATTGGAATTTGACATTAATAGAAGAATCGATCGGCAGCTCATACGTATCCGATAGTCCATTACCTAATGATTTCTGTAGTTGGCGTACAGTAGACACAATATCAGGCTTCTTTAACAGTTACACATCAGTCGACGCCCTTAAAAAAATCGGGTATACGACTGTAACTATATCCATTAATATGCACATATATATTTACGGCGATGTTGAAATGTATTTACAAATCTATGATGCAATATCCGATAAAGAATTAAGTTGCTCCGGTTTATATCACTCTCCCAATGGCGATTCATTTGATACGACATATACATTTACTTTTGATATCTCGGATTTAGATAATACACATGAAATACAATTAAGATTCAAAGGAAGGCGTTATGTAGCGGTATGGGGTGGACGTGTTACTTTAGAATCAAATAGACATTATACAGTCAAATTTGCATGAAGCAGTGCAAAGTACGATGTTGCGCGGAATTGAGTCATACAGAGAGAAGGCTTTCGGACAAGTTGTAAACTAAATTAGTACACTATGATAAAACCATGAATGCTATTGATATTTTCAAAAGTTTAATCGGCGATAAAATTAAGCCGTTGATAATCAAATACGAGCTTTTTAAAGATGCTTTCACTACATATCCTTATAGGCATACTTTGGACGCAGACTTTGAGGAGAAGTTTACAGATGCTATTTTTGATAGTATGATTTTTTATGCTTATGAGAAAGATGAAATCGAAAAGGAATTTAAAAGAGGGCATTTGGATGATCTACGCAGAGCTTCTCGCGTAGCATATGAAAATCGTGTTTCAAAAACTGAAAAAGAAACAGATGGGTTGTTGGGAGAATTGACATTAGATAGTTTTATCAAACTTTTCTTTCCGAATATAGAAATGTTATACTCTCGTGCAAAATATGCCGAGAGGATACCGCATAAAGAAGAAATTATTCAACGCAAGGGACACGAAATAAAAGGTTATGATGGCATGGTCTTTTCTACAGAGAACGGCCAAAAATACTTTTGGGTAGGACAAGTGAAAACAGGCGATTGGAAATATTGTTTAGATAATATTAAAATTGATATAAACAAAAGTGTTATTAAGTATTATTTTTCTGATGCAATTGTGATACTTTGCGACATTATGCGAGCTGTTGACAGTTCTTCTGCAGAGTTGAGTAAGATAATAGATGATATCAACGATATTATTTATGATTGCAATAGTAAACGAGCAGAACAAACCGCAAAAATATTACAATATTTTAAGCAAGAAAACATTAAAATACGAATTCCGTGTTTGCTGATGCCAAACGAATCCGAATATGACGATAGAGTCAAGTTGCTTGAAATCATTAAAGCAAAAGTAAAAAATGCTTTCAAAGATTTTAATGTAAATAATGATGATAATCTCGATATAGAAATATTTTTACTTGTGTTGCCTTTGCGTGATTTGCAAAAAGTACGCAAACTCTTTTTGGAGGTGCGTAAAGTATGACGATTGTGGAATTGTTAAAAGAAACTACTCGGATTATTAATAAATCAGAGTTAACTATCACAGAGCAAAATATATTAAAAGACTTGCTATGCTATTTATCCGAATGGCGTAAAAATAATATAGACCATGCAAATCAATATCCGCAATTGGAATTTATTTTATATAATGCAAGCCGCAAACTTAGAACTTTTGGTTATAATCGGCTGAACAAATTTGACAATGAGGTTATTAACGCTGATAACACCTTAGCTGTCATAAGGGACAAAGCCGTTGATGAACTATACAAAACAGAATCCGGATTCTTTTTGGATAAAGCGCAAAAAGAAGTTCTTGAGGTGTTTGAGAATGCAAATGAGCGATTGTTTTTAAGTGCCCCTACTTCTTTTGGAAAAACATTTTTATTAAAAGAAATAATTTATCGGCATCATGAAAAATATCAAAATATTGTAATCGTATTACCAACAGTTGCTTTATTAATTGAAGTCACTGAGGAAATTGATGCCTTTAATGCAAAGTATAAATTTGGGTATAGTATATATAATTCAGTGTACAAAGATTTGGAACTGTCCGAAAGAAATATTTTTGTTTTGACACCCGAAAGAGTCGTGCGACTACTAGCTATCGTTCCTGACATTGAAATCAATTTTTTCTTTTTTGATGAAATATACAAAATCGACGAAGACGTCGCATTAACCAGTGAAGATGATATAAGTGAGAAGATACAACTTGGAAATAATGAAGCAAAGCACGATGATCGAGATGATCGTGCGGTGGCTTTTAGATTGGCGCTTTATTTTCTACTCAAAAAGAGTAGAGCCGTTTATTTGGCGGGGCCGTTTATAGAAATAAGTAGTTTGCGCGAAGGGTTTGTTAGGATGCTTGAAACGCATGATATATCGGCAAAAGAAATTACATTTAATCCTACGTTAAAGAATGAGATTGATTTTCATGGGAAGACGCTGAAATACTTTTCCCCATTTGAGAAATACGAGGAAAAGACGCCCGCAGATACGTCAATTAAAAAACTTATATATACAGCGCAAAAATTGAAATTTTCCAAAACAAATCAAGCCATAGTTTATTGTTTATATCCCGGATACACGGAGCAATATGCAAGAGAATTTTCCAATAAATATAAGGAGCAATCACTTATTGATGAAAGGATTCAAATGTTCATAGAGCATTTGAAAAATAATTACAGTTTTTCTTTTGGCGGTAAAAAAAGTTCGTTTGATAATTGGGATTTTGTATATGCGTTGCGTAATCAAGTCGGTATACATAATGGTAAATTTCCTAAATACTTTCAGAGAGAAATTATGCGTCTTTTTAATGATGGCGCGATGAGCACATTATTTTGCACCTCTACAATTGTTGAAGGTGTAAATACAAACGCAAAGACAGTCGTCGTTTATAATAATCCTTCCGGCAATACTAACGAAGGAAAAAGATTTTTATTACTTAATATAAACGGCAGAGCCGGTAGGTATCAACATCATTTTATTGGTAATATCGTTTATCTCAGTGATAAAAGTCTTAAAATCGTAAATAGTAACGGCATTGCCCTTGATTTCAAGCCTTACAATTCAAAAGTATGTCTAAGTGATTTAGATTTGGAAAATATTGCCGATGATGATTTGTCTCAAGTAAATAGAGAGCGAAAAGCTGCGCTTAACTTCAATAAGCAACTCTTGCCGGATGATGTTTTTGAACAAAACCGTTTAATAGAACGAAAAAAACAGGAAGAAATTTTATTGAAAATACTTGATAAAGTTGATAATTTTATTGGCGTGGAGTCCGCTTCTGTATATGATTTTGTTAGCGGTTCGTATTTTGAAACAATCTTACAGATATGGTCAGAAATAGGTGAGATTAAGTCGACTCAAATAAAAGCAATAAAAATGTTTTCAATAAATTACGCTAAAAATAGTTATCGCGGCGTGCTGGATTATCGTTTCAAAAAATATTCTGTGCAAGAAACCGATGAACACAAATTTGTGAATGATACTTATAGAAAAGTATTTTATGATGTAAAAGATACCATTGAATACCAATTGCCCAGAATTATAAGTCTATTTGAGTCTTTGATAATAAGAGCTTTTGAAATTAAACGGATAAAACCGGCTTATCCCATCGATTTGAGTAATATAATACGCTTCTTTGAAATAGGCGCCACAACCCCTTTGGGAATAGATATGGTAGAAAAAGCTATCCCTATTGTTACCGTCAAAAAAGTTGATCAACTTCGACTTAGGTCATCAGACTTAGACGGGCAAAGAAACGAATTTGCAAAATTATTTAATCGGTTATCGTTTAAGTTTGATGGATATGAAAAACATTATTTGGTTGAATATATAACTAAATATTGTCAAAAGTAAGGAGTAAAATATGCCAAGAGATCATATTATACCCAAATTCATATTGCGGGGTTTTGCGATTAACCCTACCGCGAAAAAGCAAAATCAAAAAATCATGATTTATGATAGAGGCACAAAGCAAGTCAAAATTGAAAAAATTGCCGACGCTTACGCGATACGTGATTTTAATTCTCCCGAAACAGAAAAACTTTTAGCACAAAGGTATGAATCTGATGTCGCTAAAATTTTTAAGCGTATTTCAGATCATGCAGAAGGCAATCTCGGAAGCGTAGCTCTTTCCAATGCCGAATACAAATTGTTGTTTAGATTCTTTGTGATTATGTGGCGAAGAAATAATATCCAAATGGACAAAGCAAAAGAAATGAGTATTCAACTTGAAAATATTATGAAATCAATTTTTGGTAGTCACTATAATAAAATGATTAAACCAGAGTACAAAGACTACTCTTTTGAAAAGATGTTTGACGAAAAAATTGACGATGTTAGGAAAGCCTTTTACGATAAAGTAATCTCTGAAACAACGGATGATGATTCGACAGTACAGAAAGCAATAAAATATTATCCGCCATTTATCGTACACAATAAATCGGGAATACATTTTTTGTTGCACAATACATATGCCACATTAAGATATTTTGTTCCTCAAGATCAAAAAGAAATTTATGAGTATGATAATCCTAGCATTATGATATACCCAATTTCCAAAACACTCTGTTTTTGTATGTTACGCAGTGAGAAAGAAATTGATATTACAAAAGACGAATATATTATTCCTATTGAAGTTTGGAATAAAGATGCAGACATAAAACAGCATTTCATAGACGGATACATAACCCAAGTTGCAATTAGTTTTGTCGTTGACGATACAAACATAGCATTTGTACAGAGTCATTAAGTTGTGGGAGTGATGCGGATAAGAAATGCGTAATAGAGAGAAATAAATAGAAGATTCATAAAAGAGAGACGGTTCTAAATTGCTTTTAGAAGATACGATCATAAGAGAGCAAAACATCAAAGTCTATATAAATAGACATGCAATCTCAAATCATCGTAGGTTACATGGTCATTCCCGCTTTAAAAACAAAGAGTATGGGATTTCTTTTGATAATATTATTGAATCAATTTAATAGCAATTATAATATAGGCTACGAATAATTTACTTTGTAAAAACTTTTCCAAACCACTCTTTATACATAAAAAGTTCATATTCGTTGCCGGCGCTCCGCCACACAAAGCGCACCCAAAGGGTGCGTTTTTGCATGGCGGAGTGGGTAGGTGAAGCCTGTCGCAAAAAGAAAAGCACAATAACGATAACCTGTAAATGTAACCGCAAAATCGTATTACAGTCAAAAAATAATTTGCGACAGGTTTGCGGCTCTTGCGCCGACCAAGAAAAAACGAGCTGGTAACTGTAATTATTGAAATGCTGACACGAGTGGATAATATGTATCGCGAAGACTGCGACGTAGCCCGCGGCGCTATCCCACCGTCGTAAAAATGAAAGCGGCATTAAAACTCATTATGTAGGCGCAATTTCGTCATTGACAGTGGCGCGTGTTTTGTGCGCTTGATTTTGTAAGGGCAATAGGTTATAATTATTACGGGCTCGCGTATGCAATATTCGAAAGTGCGTTGGCGATTTTAGCTGTAAGGAGTATAACGGTTTATGATTGGAGCGATTATCGGGGATATTGTCGGGAGCAGGTTTGAATTCGTGCACGATCACCGCCGCGACAGAAATTTTGCGCTGTTTGCAAGCGGATGCACTCCGACCGACGACAGCTTGATGACGTTGGCCGTTGCGCACGCGCTCTTTATTGCAAAAGGCGACAAAGATAAATTAAAAGAGGTAATCGTTCCGTGCATGAGAAATATTGCGCACGATTATCCCAATACCGGCTGGGGCGGAAGCTTTTACAAGTGGCTTTTTGTAGAGAAAAATCCACGGCCTTACAACAGTTTCGGAAACGGCGCAGGCATGCGAATTTCGCCCGTCGGCTGGGTGGCAGACAGCGAGACGGAAGTAAAGGAGCTGTCCAAAATCATAACGGAAGTATCGCACGACCATCCCGAGGGCTTAAAGGGAGCGGAAGCGATTGCGATGGCCGTTTATCTTGCGAGAATCGGGAAAGAAAAATCGGAAATCCGCGCGCGAATGGCGGAATACTATCCGCAACTTAAAGACGAAAATTTCACGATAGCAAACATATACGGGCATTACGGCTACGACTATATGGGCAATTGGGTTACTTGCCAGGGCAGTATTCCTCAAGCGCTGGCGGCATTTTGCGATAGCGAAAGCTTTGAGGACGCCATAAGAAACGCGGTGTGTATCGGCGGTGACAGCGATACGATAGGAGCGATGGCGGGAAGCATCGCGGAGGCATATTACGGCGTACCGTTTGAGATGGAAGAAAAAGCCCTATCCTATCTTCCCGTAGATTTAAAGGGATATATTTTGCGTTCGATACCATGCGAAAACCAAGGGCGAAAAAGTAAATAAACCCTCTTGGTCGACGGATGAAGAAAACCCGACAAAAGGCGCAATACAAGCGATTTCAAAATATTGTTTGAACAAAGCGACGGAAATTACCTAAAATGCAATTGACGGGATAATTTGCATAGCAGTGCTGAGTAAAGGTGAAAAACAGTGAGCGACTACAAAATATTAAACGAACAACTTAGGCAATTAACGGAAGGCATTCCGCATCTGATTTCCAATCTGGCAAACGCCTCCGCTTTACTTTTCCATGCGCTGGAAAACGTGAATTGGGCGGGGTTTTATCTTGTAGAAGGCGACGGGCTCGTTCTCGGCCCTTTTCAGGGCAATATCGCCTGTATAGAAATACCGCTCGGCCGCGGCGTGTGTGGCAGTGCGGTCGCGCAGGGCAAAACGTTGCTTGTTGACAACGTGCATAACTTTGACGGGCATATCGCCTGCGACAGCGCTTCGCTTTCCGAGATTGTCGTTCCTATCCGAAAGGGCGGAAGGGTGGTCGGCGTGTTGGATATCGACAGCCCGATCGAAGGTCGGTTTACGGAGCACGACCGTTTGGGCTTAGAGCAATTTGCCCGAATAATAGAAGACATTTGGATCTGACAAATCCGTTATCATCGGGTCGAGTGTGGCTCGTTTTTGACATAACGGCAATCTGACAAATTCGTGCGCACGCATTATGAAAAAATCGGCAGAAGCTTTTTGCGACTGCCGATTTTTGATTGATGTACTCGGTTTGTATATTAAATGGCTGTTGAGAGGTTAAAGGCATTGCCGCCGTTCAATCCTCGACAACGATTACGTTTTTGTCCGCCAAATCGTTTGTCGCTATGTACAGCGACGGCGCGCCGGACGACTTATCGGGGACGGGGCTTACCGCTTTCCCGTTTAGTATAAACGTGCGCGCGCCCCTATCTGTCTTGCGATAAAACAGGTCTATGCGCTTTCCCTTTGCCGTCAAGTGTATCTCGGCGCTGTTCATGGGCATGTATTCGGACGGGGATATGGCCACGCCGTTGAGGTCGGGGATTATGCCGAATACGTATTTGACGAGCGCCTTGACGAGCGCGTTGGAACTGCCGGTAAACCAATCGCTCATCGATTCGCCGTCCAGGCCGAGCTCTTCGTTATAGCAATAGCTGTTGCTCATGATAAACGGCGTTGTCGTAATCAGGCTGTGGGTGAGAGGCAAAACTTTGAACAGCTGTTCCCACGCTTTTTTCCCTTCGCCCAAGAGGAACAGCGACCATATTCCGAACATCGTTGCATGCACGTACACCGCGCCGTTCTCCGCCGTGCCGGGCGGAAGGTCGACAATGCGACCGACGCCTTTTGCGTCGCTGTCGAAATGGGGCGCGAAGGTCTTTAGCCCGTATTTGCTGTCGAGCCGAGAGAAGCTGTCGAGGATGTCTTTCTTGATGCTCTTGTCCAATAGGTATGCGCCCGATATCACCCAGAACGCGTTGGCCGTCAGCCCGTCGCGGCTCATGCCGTCGGGGTCGTCGAAGCCGCCGACCGTGTACGACTTGCCGTCGCCCCAGCCGTGCAGAATTTTGCGTGCGCCGTCTTTGCTTACGATTGCGTGCTCTTGCAGGCCGCGCAACAATCTCTCTCGCGCGGTGGTCAATCTCTGCCTGTCGCCTAAGTCAATGCCGACATGCTCCGATATCTGCAATAGCTCGTCGAGGTTTTTGTACAACTGCAACGACGCCATGACCGAAACGCCGCTACCGTATTCCTTGTCGGGGTCGCGCGAAACGCCGAGGCCGTCGACGGCGTCGTTCCAATCGCCGTACAGAATGCGAAGGCACCCTGTCTCCTCGTCGATATTATTCAGCATATAGCCGACTATACGCTTGAGGTGCTCGGCAATCGTGTCGCGCGTCTCCACGCTCTCCACTCGATTGCGCCCGACTATTTTGTAATAACCGCACACCTCGTTGAGTATCGAATAGTCGTCGGTGTACGAGAGATATGTATAGATTGCCGAGATTATCCACACGTTTTGATCGATAAACTCGCGGGTATCCATCTGCGGCAGTGCGCCTTTTGCGGGCAGAGAGTATTGGCGCGGCGCGCGCCCCGACGGGTCGATAAAGCCGAACAACTCAATCAGCTTTGTGCGGCATTCCTCCGGCCGCCAAACAAGCGCCGCTTCTATCTGCTGTACTACGTCTCTGACGCCGAGCAGAGAGATTCCGCTGTTCTTTGCGAGCGCGCAAAACCCGACCTGCCGCACGACGTTGGCTATAAACTCGGTAAAGGTCTCGCCGTTTAATTTCTCGCCGAACTCGCCGAACTTCATGGACAGCGCCGTCTTTGAGCGCGCCCTATTGTCGTCGGACCGTATGAGCGCGTCAAGCGCATTCTCGGCATAATCCTTGTCGACGGCGCGCACCGTACCGCACGTTTCGAAGCTCGCTTCGAGCACGTAGTCTAAGTAGGCGACGTCGCCCGCTTGAATATTGACGCCGAGCATGTCGCCCGCGGCCGCCGTCTCGCCGAACTTACACACCGACTTCTGCCGATCGAAGTGCCCCGAGAACAGCGCGGGAGAGGACGTAATCGAGCTCGTCACGCCGCCCGCAAAGTCGGCGCGCGAGCAGGTGTGCTCGAAGTAGTTGACGTGTTCGGCTCGAACATGGCGGTTGATTACGCCGTAGTTGACGAGCCTTGTCATACGGTCGATGTTCTCTACGCTCTCAAACACAAAACCGTGCTCGGTCGCAGTGCACTTCTTGAACCATTTGGTCTCGTTGCATTCCCCGGCGGCATGCATCAATAGGCAGTTTAGATGTGTGGCAAGATAGGTTTCGATACTGTTCTTGCCCGTATTGATCGCACCGACGGTGAACACCGCTTTCTTGTCGTTCCCGACAAAAGCGCGGACGAAATATATCGCGCCCTTTACCTTAGCGATATAGTACGCCGCTTCGGGCGTGTATACCATAAACCGCTTGATGTTTTTCTCTTGCGCTTGCTTCGCCGCGCCCGTAATCGAGACGGGGAAGTAGCCGGCATTGGTCTTGACCCCGCCGAAGAAAGCCGCATACGGCTGTTTGCCGTCGTCGACGGGCAGAATGTAATAAAACGTGCTCTCGTTGAGAGAAACGTTTCCGGACGAGTGCGCCCACAGTGTAAAACCGTCGCAAGCGTACGGATAGCGGCTGTCGCCCGAAGATCTCGGATAGCACAGCACCTTGCCGTCGCCGAGGAAGAAACAGTTTTCCGGCAATTCGCGACGGGAGCGCAATTGGGCATTGAGCTCGAGATTGCGCTCGGCGCGGACAAAATCGAGAATAGTATCTTTTAGCATTTTCAATCTACCGTTAATCATTCGTCGATTTGCGACGGGCGCTTAGCTTAAGCCGCATTGGCGTTTCCAATCGTTCCATTGTCCCGAAACTTCGGTTTTGATTATGCTGAATGCGTTGTCGATAGAAGTGCCGTCGATGATGCGCTTGTAAGGCCGCGCGCCGCCCGTGCCCCAAATATCGACCTTGTTGTTGAGGTTGAGTAGGGCGGTGCTCTGCGTGATGTTTTGAATATCCTTTACGGGCGGATAGGAAGTAAACGCCTTGCTGTACGATTTCTTGACGTCGATTATGTTGGACATAAAGCTGTCCGTCGTCGACGCGCGAAGCGAGCCTTTGTAGGCGAGAACGCCGTGCGCTTCGTTGATATATGTTTCGCATCCCCAATCGCTGATCAGCAGTTTGATAAACGCCTTGGCCTTGTCCTGCTTGATCGAGCTGGCGGGCACTGCGATATATTGGTCGTCGCCGACGGTGTATGTTATGTCGGTGTCGACGGCGTCGGTTGCGGCGGGTGTCTTCATGTACCCGAGTTCGAACTTGCCGGAAAGGTCGGTAATTCCGTAATTGATTATCTCGTTGTACAGCCAGTCGCCGTTAAACATCATCGCGGCATAGCCGTTGGCAAAGCGCGTCTGCGCCGTGTGGTTGTTGTCGTTGCTTATATAATTGGCGCTGTTGGAAAACAGCTCGCTCCACATAGTGGTGGCCGTCTTGAGGTGCGCGTACGTTGCGTTTTGGTTCGCGTCGAAAATGTCGGGTGAATCGTACTTCATAAACTGCTTGATATTGTTCTCTCCGGCAAGTTGGGCCCACCATGTAAACACCGCGTAGTCGAAGTAGTCGATGTTCGCGCTCGTGTAAATAAAGGGTGCGACGTGCTCGTTGGGGTCGTCCGAGCCCGCTACGGGCACGGCGGCTCTGCGTATGGTATTGCAAAGTTGAACGAGCTCGTCGTATGTCTCGGGGATATTCCAGCCGTTGTCGTCGAACATTTTCTTGTTGTAATAAATGCCGCCGACGCCGGCAATCAGCGGTAAGCGGTACGTATGCAGGCTTCCGTCTCTGTCGGGGAAATAAATGGAATTGCCGTAATCGGGAAGGACGAGGTCCTTTACCTTCTCGCCGTCCACCGTTTCGTCGAGAAGCGAATCGAGATTGGCAAACTTGCCCTGCGATGCATAGCCCTTCCAGCCCGCGTCGACATTTATATAAATGTCATCGACGTTGTTCTTGCTCGCAAGATGCGTGGAAATAAGCGAGGACGCATTGGCGCTCGGCGTGATGTTGACTTTGACTCCCGTCTCTTGCGTGTATTTCTCGGCAACCTTCTCTATCCAGGTCGTGCCGTATCCTTTGTCTACGCAAATGATATTGAGCGTATTGGGATCGTTCTTGGTTTTGTTACACGCAAAAAGGGGCATGGCGCACGTTGCCGTAAGCAAAACAGCGAGAATTTTCGAAACGGTTTTCTTCATAAATTTCCCTCCGATTTTTAATTAAGTTAAAAAATCTTTTATAAGATAACACATTTTTTGCTGTTTGTCAATACAGTTTTGAAAAATAAAAGATAATGATGCACCGATACTTTAAACTTTGCGGGAGCGGGAAACGGGGTGAAAAACGCCCGATATTTATTGTATATAACGGTCTCGACAAAAACGGCATATAAGGCGAGCGCAAAGGCATGCCGTCGTCCGACCCCGAGCGGCGGCCTCGGCAAAAATTTTTTAACAAATTAAAAAAACCTATTGCAATTGCATTTTTCGTATGTTATACTGTAAAAAATTATACGCGGTGTAGGAGCAATGACCGAAAGAGTATTGACGTACGCCGTATAAAGGGAGGTAAGCGTGACGAGGAAAGGTGCAGCGTGTATATTTGCGGCCGTTTGTTTTGTCCTGCCCTCCGCGTTTATGTTTTCGGCGTGCGGCAAGAAAGAGTCGCCGCCGCCCGAGCCTAAAGAGGGCGAGGCGGTGCGCCTCCTGTCGGGGACGGAGCTCGATTACGACAGAGCGTTTTTCGACGGGTTTGACAACGGCGTGAGCTACGACAATTGGTACATAGGCAAACAGGCGTGGGGTGCCGGCGGCAACGGCGGCGTTATCCCCGAGAACGTCAATTACACCGACGACGGCGTGGTCATCTTCTCGGGCAACGGCGAGTACTATACGCGCGGCGACGTTGCGGGCGTGGGCGCTGTCAAAGACGGCACACTGACGGGCGGCGCGCTTATCAGCAAGTTTTTGACGGGCCCGGGCAGATACGAGATAAAGATGAAGGTGTTGCCGCGGCTTGGCGCATGCAGTGCGTTTTGGACGTTTGCCTACGACGGCAACGCACCCGACGGATTTCCGTCACCCGGCAATCACGAGATAGATATAGAGCTGCCCGGCGGCAACAAGACAGGCGGCGACAATATAGGGTTTGACAGCGTGCTCAATACCAATTATTGGTCGGTCGAGCAAAACATTTCCCAGGACAAGAAGCTGTCCGACGTGTCGGGCGGCGTAGTGTCCGCCGTCAACGACGGGCGGTGGCACACATTCGGGTTTGATTGGTACACCGTCGAGCCGAATGAGAGCGAAACTGTGGACGGCGAGCGCCCGACGGACAC
Organism: Clostridiales bacterium; assembly: GCA_022508425.1. Lineage (GTDB taxonomy): Bacteria > Bacillota > Clostridia > Christensenellales > Pumilibacteraceae > Anaerocaecibacter. Next base: position 18,101 of record JAFLVF010000004.1, read on the forward strand.
CGGCAAGGTCGTGTATTACATAGACGGGATAGTAACCGCAATAAACGACGCTTTCGTGCCGTTCTATCAATCACGGCTGTGGTTGGGCGTGTGGTTTCCGCACAACACCGGGTTTGTGGGCGACGCGCTGTTCGAAAAGGATTACATGAGCGTCGATTACGTCAGCTACATACCGTTCAAGAACATGCCGTACTACGAGGATTTTGTTCCCGACGTCAACGGCGTTGCCGATATTTCGGAATACCCGACAAAGCCTGTCGTCGCGGTCAAGGGCAATCTCGTATCCAACGGCGATTTCGAGTACGCGGCAAAGAAGGCGACCAATACCGGCTGGGAGGACAGGAAGAGCAATTATTCGTCGTCCGATTACGCGCTGGCGCAAGAAGACTTTAAGACGGCGTACGAGGCCGACAAAGCCGAGTACGATCGAATAATGGAACAAAACGTGCGCGAGTACTTCGAAGAAACTCATCCCGCGCTGTCGGGCGACGAGCTCGAGCAAGCGTACGCGGCGTACAAGGCGACGGAGGACTACGAGGACGATCTCGCCGCCGAGCTTGTCAGATTGAGAAACGCGTATATCTATCCCGAGCAGTCGCGGTGCTACGCCGAAGAGAGCACGGGATATTTGACGACGTGCGGCGCGCGCATAGTCGATTGCGGTCGACTCACTCAGACAATCGACAGTGTTTACGGCGGGTATGAAATAGACTACTCGTTTATGGCGAAGGGAAAGGGCACGGCGACGATTAGATTCTTGGCCGGCCGCGACGGAACCTCGCTTGCCGAGCACAGTATCGGTATTGACAAAGACGGGTTTACTCGGTTTTCGGGCACGCTTACGGCGCCCGAGGGCACGAGATACGTTCAGATTTCGTTCACCAGCTTCTACAAAGCGGAAGTCACGGTGGACGACGTCGTGATAGAGGTGGCGTAATGGCGAGCGCAGTTGCTATAAATACGAGACGTCGTTACAGCCGCATTACGAAGAGCAAGCTCAAAGATTACGCTTTCGTAGGCGTTTTGCTTTTGTATCCGGTATTGCAGTTTGTAGTCACCTGGTCGTTTGTAAACGTCGGGTCGCTCCTGCTCGCGTTCCAATCGGTAGATACCTGGGGCAACGTCACGTCGATAGGCTTTGACAATTTCGCTATCGTGCTGAAAAATATCTTCAAGAGCGCAATCAACGATACGGGCGTGAGCTGGCTGAACAACCGCTCGGTAATACTGTTAAACTCGCTCGGCTACGGCGCGATCACTATATTTATCAGCCTGCCGCTGTCCATGCTGTTCGCGTATTTCCTGCAAAAGGACATGCCGATAGCTAACGTGTTCCGCGTCATATTCTTCCTGCCCAACATCATACCCATTGTCGCGCTCGTCATGGCGTTTAACATGCCGCTCGACTCTTCGTACGGCTATCTGTACAAGATAATGCAGTCAATGGGTTTTTCGGGCGGTTATATTTACGACAAATGGCCGAGCTCGCAGATGTGGGTATATCTGTACTGTATATGGGCGGGCCTAGGGTACAACGTAGTCTTGATGTCGGGCGCGATAGGCCGCATACCCAAGGAAATTTACGAGAGCGCCAAGCTCGACGGCGCGGGGTATATGACCGAGTTTTTCAGGATTACGATACCGCTCGTATGGCCGACGATAGTAACGCTCATTATCCTCGGGCTTACAAATGTTTTGACGCTGTATCTCCAGCCGTACTTGTTGACCAACGAGGGGTCGGGCAACACGGGAACGATTGCCATGGAGATATTTACCGAGACGGCGTCTTTCAATCAAGCTAAGTACAACGAGGCGGCGGCAAAGGGTTTGCTGTTCTCTGTTGTGTGGGCACCGATAGTTTTGCTTGCGCGAAGCAGATTGTCCAAGAAATTCAGCGGCGTGGACTTTTGACGGGAGGAAAGATATGACAGCTGTTAAGTCGATGCGAAGGCGATATAAGTCCAAGAAAAAGTTTACCGCATACAGAATGGCCAAGCCGATAATGTTTGCGGTGTTCGTAGTGTATGCGGTGTCGCTCATAGTTCCGTTTTTGTGGATGTTCATGAACTCGTTCAAGAGTGTGGGCGAGTTTAACACCGGCAACATCTTCGGTTTTCCCATAGAATGGTCGTCTACCAACCTGATAGACGTCATGTCTATGCAGATGGGCAACGGTCAGACCATATTCGATATGCTGCTTATGAGCATTGTAACGACGGTGCTCGGCACGATCATTTCGGTAGGCCTGTCCACAATAGCGGCGTACGTCGTCGCCAAATACAATTTCCCCGGCAAGAAGGTTATTCTCGGCGCCGCCATATTCACCATGATAGTGCCCATTATCGGAACATTGCCCGCGCAGGTGCGCATGCTGGAGACATTCGGCATGATGGATTCGCTTGTCGGCGTATTGTTCCTGTATTCCGGTTGCTTCGGGTTTAACTTCATAATGTTGCACAGCTCGTTCGAAACAATTTCGTGGAGCTACGCCGAGGCGGCGCAGATAGACGGGGCCAACAGATTCCAGATAATGTTCCGCATAATGCTTCCGCTTGCAAAAGGCCCGATTATCGCCATTTGCATACTTCAGGCAATCGTGCTGTGGAACGACTATTCGACGCCGTTCCTGTTTATGAACAGCAACAAAACCCTCGCCGTCGGCTTGCAGGAGCTTCAGACCGGACACACGTCCGAATATCCGCTCGTGTTCTCGGCGGTGATGGTGGCGGTCATACCTATATTTATACTGTTCGCCTGCTTCCAAAAGACTATTATCAAAAACACCATAGCCGGCGGACTAAAGGGATAGGTGCGCAAATGACGTTATCCAAAAGAGCAAAGATAATAATAATCGCGGTCGCCGCGGCCGTCGTGATAGCGACGGTCACGGTGTTGCTCGTCCTCTTGCTTCCAAAAAAAGATAATGCGCCCACGCCCGCGTTTGCTTTTGCCGAGTACACGGTCGGCAACGGCGACAGGGTGACGGCGAGCGGCGCCGACTCGTACAGGATAGTGGGCGGCGCGCCGACGGGCGTGTCTGTCACTCCCGACGGCGTATTCGTCGTCGGGGACGGCGCGACCGACGGAGCGCAGGTTTTGCTCGGCGCCGTCAAGGGCGGCAAAGTCGTTTCGACCGCGGTGTGTACGATTTCGGTGATATCCGCGCCGCCCGTCATTGTTTTCGACAATCTCTCGCTGTACGTCATAGACGGGGAACGCGTGAGCGCGACGGCAACGCCCGCACGGTCGATTACATATTCGCTGAAATCGGAAGTCGACGGAGTAAAGATCGACAGAGTGACGGGCACGGTATCTTTCTCATCGACGGTCGAGGACGGTACCGAATTTACCGTCACTGCGACGGCAAACGGCGTCGGCGCGGAAAAGAGCTTCAAAGCGTCGATAGGCACGCACGTCACCACGCCGCAGAATGTGGCGATATGCGAGTACAAAGTGGGCGGTGCGGCGCAGTTTGCGCTCGATTTCGGCGGCGACGAAGAAACGGCGGACAAAGGCGTGCTCGGCGTTTCCGTCAGGAACTCGCTTTTGAGCGCTTCCGAGTGGTCATACGATACGGCGACGCGGACTGTGTCCGTCAAGAACACCACGCTGTCGAAATTGCTGATGGGCGAGAACGCGGTCAGCATATTCACCGCGCGCAACACCGTCACGTGCGTGATAAAATGCGCGCGGTACGTAAAGGACGCGTTCGACCTCGCGGCGATAAACAAAAGCGCGCGCGCGCTTTCCGAATACTATGTTATGGTTGACGACGTCGACTTGACGGACTATCTCGCGGCGAGCGACGCGGGCTGGATGCCGATCGGCATTTACCGCGAGGTGGAGGACGGCACCGCGACGGCTATGGCGTTTAACGGAACGTTCGACGGCAACGGTCATACCATTTCGGGCTTTTGGGCCAATAGGAACGACGACTATGCGTACAACGGCGGACTGTTCGGCTACGTCACCGCCAATGCCCAGATTATGAACGTCAGACTCGTCGGGAGCGAGACCAGGAACTACGTCGTCAAATCGTTCTCGGGCACTCTCGTCGGCTCCAACTGCGGAATAATCAAAAATTGCGCGGTGGACGTTGATATAGAGCAGGCATACGGCTCGCGAATGGCGGGCGCGTTTGTGGGGCGCAACGAGGGCACGATATCCGATTGTTATTCGCTCGGGCTAATCGCGGACGGCGATGCGCACGGCGCGTTCTGCGGCGACAACAGCCTGGGTGCGCTGATACGTTGTTACGCGGTCAACGGCGGGGATATTCCCATGGTCGGGTCGGTATCCGCAAAGTTAGAGGATTGCAAGAAGTTTTCGACGGAGCAAGAGCTAATCGACGGCGCGGAGTTTTCCGAGAGCTCGGGCTGGATAACGTCGGACGGGCTTCCCCAACTACCCGTAATCCACGTCGACTACGAGCTTAGCGATATAGTGATCAACAATACCGAGACGGAGCTTGAGGTGGGGCAGACGTTACAGCTCGACATTACTGGCGCGCCCGCCAATCTGTTCTCGTACGACAAACTGACTTTCTGCGTGATACAGGGCGACGGCGTTATAATTACGTCGAGCGGGCTCGTCATCACCGAATATGCGACGGCTGGCGTCGTACGAATAGAAGTACGCAACGGGGATATAGCGCGAGCGTATTCCTTTATGCTCGTACAATCGGGAGGAGAGGCATGAATGCGGATATAAGTACAGGCAAAACACAGAGCTTTGCACGGTGCCTTAACAACAGGCTCGTCATGCGGCTGTTGCGAGAAAACGGCGCGGCTTCGTCCACCATGCTCGCCGAACGCCTCGATCTGTCAAACGCGGCGCTCACGGCGATTATAGCCGATCTCAAGACCAACGGGTATATCAAAGAGCACGGCGACGTTTCTACCCCTATCAAGACCGGTCGGCCGCCCAAGCTGTGGACGGTAAACGCCGATTACGGCTGTATAGTCGTAATATCGCTTCAAGACTACGTTGCGCGCGTCGTCATCAGCGACATGAAGATGAAGATAAAGGACAGCATCGAGACGCGCATCGAGAGATACGATATAGCCATGCTGTACGAGATAGTGTTAGCCGTCAAAAACCTGCTCGGCTCGGACAAATACAGGAACATCCCTCTGAAATGGCTGGAATTCTCGGTGCCCGGCCGCGTCGACATGCTGACGGGCGAACTCCAGCTGTCCTCGCAGTTCGACAAGGACATATTCAGCGAGAAGAACTTTATAGTCAACCTGTTTGAGCGGCAGTTCGGCGTTCCGGTAGTGCTCGACAACGATATCAATCTTGCGGCGCTCGGCGAAATGAACTGCGGATTGCTAAAGGGCATAGGCAACGGTATGATAGTGCACGTCGACGAGGGTATAGGCGGCGCGCTCATAATAGACGAGAAATTGTACGCGGGCAGTCGCGGCTTTGCCGGCGAGTTCGGGCTTGTGCGCACACGTTTCGGCGACGAAGTGGGCGTGCTCGACGAGTTCGTGTCCATGCGCGCGATTACAAAAAAGCTCGCCAAAGGCGACGTGTTCGATCTGTACGCCCGCGACGAGGACGCGCAAAAGTACGTGCTTGACACGGCGCGCTGTCTCGGTCGCGTACTCAAAGATCTGGTAGAAGTGCTCGACATCCCGACGATTGTCCTGTCGGGCGGCGTGACCAAGTTCGGCGAGAAATACCTAAACGTTCTCAACGAGGAGGTCGGGCATTCCATAAACGGTGCCCGCGTGTACCCGTCGCTATTAGGCAAAGACGCGTCCATACACGGCGCGATTTATAAAGCAGTGGAAACCTTAACCGACGACACCTTCAAGTAGACGGCGTATTCATCGCGTGATACGGGCTACGTGCACGATGTACGGCTCGGTCATGTAGGTCTGTCTACACTACCTTCGCCGTCTACACAAATAAGCGGTTAATGCGCATTCGGCGCCCCGCAAACGTTTTGTAACAAGGAGGTTACAAACATGAAAAAGTTCACACTTATATCGGCTATAGCCGCGGTTACGACGGTGTTTGCGCTTGTCGGGCTTGTCGGCTGTTCGGATAAGAAAACTTCGCCGCCCGAGGAGACCCCGCCGGCGGTAGAGGCGACGCCCCTCGACGCGCCGGTAATCGAGCTCAACGACAACGTCGTCGAGTGGGACGCGGTCGACCATGCCGTGTCGTACTCGGTGTACGTCGGCGATGACGACGCCGTCACAGTAAACTCCACGACGACGTCGTACACAGTGGACAAGACGGAGGTAGGCACTTACGATATTTACGTCATTGCCAATGCTTCGTCATCGGGCGAGTATACCGATTCGGAAAAGTCCAACACCGTCACGTACGAGGTTTTCTCGCCCGAAGTTGTGGCGCTCGTCAGGCTCCGCCTTGTCAACAACGCCGATAAACTCGACTATTTCCTCGACGAAGTGAGCGCGGAGACAAAACCCGATCTTACCGGGCTTGTCGTCAACGCCGTGTACAGCAACGGGAGCGTAAAGAAAGTTACGGCCACGCCCGAAGCGGTCGATTTCTCTACACCCGGCGACAAGACGGTGAAATTGTCGTACACCGAGGACGGCCGTACCGCAACGACGACGTATGTAATCACCGTACGCCGCCGTACCGAAGCGGATATACAAGACCTTATTACGCTTAAGCACGAGTTTACCGCCGCAGGCGACTACAAGCTCGCCGACGGAACGGTCACCGCCGTCGATATGGACGGAACGATTGTGCCAGTCAAGGCCGAGGGCGGCGTAAGCAAAATAAATTTTCAAAAATCGGGCTCCAAGCTCGTAAAAGTTACCGCCGCGGACGGCAAGGTATCCTTTGTCAAAGTTACGGCCGCGATTTTCATTACGAATACGGACGGCTTCCTCGCAATGAACAATGCTCTCGACGGATATTATCTGTTGCGCAACGATATCACTTTCGAGGGATACAGCGCCACTATCGGCACCGCGCCGCTGAAAGCCGCGGAGGGCTTTGACGACGAGCGCGCATTTACTTATGACGTAAGCGGCACTGCGCGGCAGGGCAAGGCGTTTACCGGCACGTTCGACGGCGACGGCTACGTCATCACAGGCTACCGCCATGCGACGGAGTCGTTCGGAACGGCGGACGGATACTATCTCGGCCTGTTCGGATATATCGGCGAGGGCGGAAAGGTTTGCAATTTCGTTCTCAGAAATTCGAGCATAACGGGCGGCAAATGCAGTGCGATTATTTCGGGCGTCAACCTCGGCACGGTTGAGAACGTGACGATAGAGGACGACTGTTCTCTCAGCGTGTTCTACGCCGGGGGCGCCGTCGCCGCGGCGTACAACGGCGGTACAATCGGAAATATCGTGTGCGCGCCCGCACGCTTTAGCAGCAATTGGGACGGCGGCGCGTTCGTTTCCGCATACGAGAGCGCGGAGGGCGCGATCTCGAAAAACGTATATATCGCCAACAAGACCAATCTTACCGGCACGCTCGGCAACGGCTGGTACTACGCCGACGAGATAGGTACTGTATATTGCAACGCGACATATAAGAAGGTTCTCGCTATAGACACCACGATGTACAAAGGTGTGGACGGCAAGATCACGGTATTCCAACGCGCCGTCGAGGAGCTCGACTTTACGGTGTGGGTGAACGGTCAAGCGAACGAGGGCGTTTTGGCGTACTCGAGTTACGACCAAGATACGTACACCTATTACTTGAAGCTTTTGACAACGGCGTCGGTCGATGCGGGCGACACTTTCGCCGTCGCGGTAAGGCCGCTCGGCAAGGATTATCTAAACAACGCCGTTACCGTCACGGTGGGCGAGCCGTACGTGATATCCGCAACCTACGACGGCGATCCCATACAAGTGACAGCAGGTACCGACCTCAATATTTCGACAATTACTCTCAAGACAACTTACACCGACGGTACGACCGGAACCATGCGCCCGCTCCGCTATGAGGGCTATAACAAGGGCGGCGCCGTAGGCGTCGCGCAGGAAGTCAAGCTGTTCTTCGGCGCCGGCGCGAACGATTACGTGCTCGTATCCGTCACGCCCAAGGCGGCGGAGGGCGACGTCGTAATCGGAATTTCGGCGACGAGGAAAAACAGCGACCGCATAGTCACAGACATGGACGGCGCGCCCGACTTCGATCTTTACTATACGTTTACCGTGACTTACAGTATCAGCGCCGCCAAAACGGTGACGGTCGCTGGCGGCGTTTCCGTTACGGGCTGGGTATACGGTCACAATGCCGAAGTGACGGTGTCGTACGGCGAGGGCGGATATAACGTGTCCGACACAATTGCAATGGACGTATGGGCCGTTGTAAAATCGGCCACCGATTTCGCGGCGATCAACAATAACCTCAACGGCTACTACATGCTTGAAGATGGCGCTACGATAGACTTCGACAACGGCGAAAAGCATGAGGCGCCGATTATAGGCGCAGTTCCCACAAAGGTTGTAGGTGGCGACACTATGATCGACACGGCCGACGCGCTCGAAGAAACGGCGTTTAACGGCAAGTTCGACGGCAACGGCGGCAAGCTCGTCAATTGGGGCGCTCCCATAGACGGCTACGACGGTTGGAATATAAATCATTTCGGTCGTGCGATATTTGCGTATATAGGCTCGAACGGCGAGGTGTACGACTTTACCGTAGATAACTGCTTGGTGCAAGGCTTTAACGAGCTGGGCATAGTCAGCTGCTTTAACAAAGGCACAATCAGCGGCGTCACAGTCGAAGTCAATTGCCATATAGACACCGTTCACGGTGGCTTAGGTGCGTTTGCATCAATCAACCATGGCAATATCACGGGCTGCACCAACAACGGCGCGACTTATACAAGCACGAAAGACAATCCGCGTGAGGATAAATCGCTTGCGGACGACGGCACTTCCGCGCACTGACGGCATTAAAACAACAGGGGAGATTAGACAACCGATATGGTCAAATTCGGAACGGGCGGATTTAGAGGCGTCATAGGCGACGACTTCAACCGCGACAACGTCAAGCTGGTCGCGCAGGGCTTGTGCGACATCATCAAGGCGCACGAGTATTTGCCGCGCGTCGTGGTGGGCTATGACTATCGTTTCGGCTCGGATTATTTCGCGGGCTGGATAGCGGAAACGCTCGCCGCCAACGACATTACATGCCTGTTGTACAACGAACCCATGCCGTCGCCCGCCGTCATGACGGCGGTGCGCGACGAGAAGCTCGACTTCGGCTTTATGATAACGGCAAGCCACAATCCGTACTACTTTAACGGGGTCAAGCTGTTTATCAAGGGCGGAATGGATGCAGACGTTGCCACAACCAATGCGCTCGAGCGCGCAATCAACAGCGCGGACACCCCACTCCACATCACCCTCGACGAGGGCAAGGCTAAGGGGCTGATTGTCGACTACAACAACAAGAAGCAGTACCTCGAAAATATCAAAAGCTTTCTTTCGCCCAAGCTTTTCGGCAGTAAGATAAAGATACTTTACGACAACCTCAACGGAGTGGGCGCGCGCTGTATCGAGCCGATGTTTCAAATGGCGGGGATAGAGAACTTCAAGATAATGAACGTTCAGCACGACGCGTTTTTCAATTTCTCGCCGCCCAATCCGACGGAGGCCGCGATGGAGCCGCTCAAAAGCCACGTCGTTCAATACGGCTTCGACTTCGCCATGGCTACCGACAGCGACAGCGACCGTTTGGGCATAATCGACGAGAAGGGCAACTACGTTTCCAGCAATTTCATACTCGCGTGCTTGTATTACTATCTTCTCAAATACCGCGGCATGAAAGGCGACATTGTCAAAAACTGCGCGACGACGACGCTCGTCGATATGATTGCGGCGCGCGCGGGGTACAAGTGCCACGAAGTGGACGTAGGATTTAAGAACATCTCGTCAAAGATACGCGAGGTGGACGCGCTTATCGGCGGCGAGAGCAGCGGCGGATTGACGGTGCGCGGCTACATATTCGGGAAAGACAGCGTGTTCAGCTCGCTTCTGTTCACCGAGATGGTCGCGCTGATGGGCAAGCCCGTGTCCGAGATAGTGAAAGAGGTGTGCGATTACGCGGGATACAACGGTGTTTGTATAGAGGACGAAATGCGCTTTGCCGACGGCGTGATACGCATTCCCGACGGTATGCCCGAGTTTTCGCTCGACATAGTACGAATCGAAGAGTACAACAACAATATCAAATATCACTTCGGCAACGGGCAGTGGGCGCTCATACGCAAGTCGGGCACCGAGCCCGTGGTCAGATTGTTCGTCGAGTGCAACAGCGCCACCGCCGCGCGGGTCAACAGCAGAAAGTTGAGAGAATTTCTCACAAGCGGAAAGGGGAAGAACAAATGAAAATCGTAATTGTCAAAAATTATAACGAGCTTTCCGCCGCCGCGGCGCTTATGATCGCGGACGTTTTGCGCTGTGTGAACAATCCCGTACTGTCGCTTGCGACGGGCAGTACTCCAATCGGCGCATACGCCGAGCTCGTCAATGCGTATAGGGACAACAAGATATCGTTCAAAAACGTTTTGACATTCAATCTCGACGAGTACGTAGGGCTTCCCGCGACAGACGGCAACAGTTACCGCGCGTACATGAACAAACATCTGTTCGACAACGTAGATATAGACAAGGACAACACTAATCTTCCCGACGGCACGGCAGACGACCTCGAGCAAGAGTGCAAGAGATATTCGGCACTGCTCGAAAAACACCCGAGGCATTTACAGCTCTTGGGGCTCGGCCGCAACGGGCATATCGGATTTAACGAGCCGGGGACGCGCTTCGACAGCGTGACGCACGTCGTAGAGCTTACCCCCGACACCATAAAAGCCAACTCGCGGCTGTTTGCGGACGGCGCCGTTCCCCGCCGCGCCGTGACTATGGGCATAAAAGATATCATGGCGGCAAAGCGAATCGTCCTGCTCGCCTCGGGGGAGAACAAAGCGCGCGCCGTATACAATACGGTCAAGGGCAGAGTAAGTGATAGCTGTCCTGCGAGCGTATTGCAAACACATCCCGACGCAACGCTTATCGCGGATATGGAGGCGGCGCATGAGATTGTTTAGGAAGGCCAAGGTATATATCGAGGGCGTCGGCATCAAAATGACAGACCTTCTGTTCGACACTCTCACCAGAAGCTACGAGAGCTCGGCCGACGCGGAGGAGATAAAAATTCCGTCTGACGCGTTAGTCGTGCCCGCGTTTATCGACCAACACATTCACGGAGTGGTCGGTGCGGACGCCTCGGACGGCGGCGGCGCGGTAAGAGTGATGGCAAAGGCCCTTCCGTCGGAGGGTACGGCGTACTTCCTGCCGACGACGATGACGGTAGGGCGCGAAGCGCTGTTGTCGGCGGTCGAAGCCGTCGGCAGAGCAATAGGCGACAACGACATGGGCGCGGAGATACTCGGCGTTCATCTCGAGGGCCCGTTTATTTCGAACAAACACGTCGGCGCGCAAAACCCCGATCATGTGCGCGTTCCCGATATCGGGCTGTTGCAAGAGCTGATCGACGCGTCGGGCGGAAATATCAAGATGATGACGGTCGCGCCCGAACTCGACGGAGCGGATAAGCTTATACAATACGCTAAAGAGCATGCAATCAAGGTGTCGATAGGACATACCGACGCGACGTATTCGGAAGTCGAGCATGCGGGTAGACTCGGCGCGGACTGCATTACGCACACGTTCAACGCCCAGCGCGCTCTTCACCATCGCGAAGCGGGGACTGTGGGCGCGGCGCTCATGATGTACGGCATGTATGCCGAGCTCATCGCCGACTGCATACACGTAAGCGTGCCCGCTATGAAGCTTTTGCTGAAGTGTAAGCCCGAGGACAAGTTGATTCTCGTCACCGACTCGATACGCGCAAAGAATTTGTCGGGCGGCGAGAGCGAGCTCGGCGGGCAAAAGGTGACGGTGAGAGGGGGCGAGGCGCGGTTATCGGACGGAACGCTCGCCGGCAGTGTGCTCAAGATGAACGATGCGGTCAAAAACCTCGTCATTAGATGTGGTGCGTCGATAACCCAAGCTGTGGACTGCGCTTCGGCTAACGTAGCAAAACATCTCGGTCTATTCGACGAGATGGGCGGAATCAAAATAGGCAAGCGCGCGTCGTACACGGTGCTCGACAAGAACTTCGACTGCGTGATGACAATAAGAGACGGCAAAACGATTTACGACAGAAATGCGGAGGCATAGATGGCAAGCGTAACACTCAATCATATATATAAGGTTTATCCAAACGGATTAAAGGCTGTCAACGACTTTTCCATGGACATAGCCGACGGCGAGTTTATCGTGTTCGTCGGTCCGTCCGGCTGCGGGAAATCGACGACGTTGCGCATGATTGCGGGATTGGAGGAAGTGACGGCGGGCGAGCTTAGGATAGACGGCGAGTTCGTCAACTACGTCGAACCCAAGGAACGTGACATAGCGATGGTTTTCCAAAACTATGCGCTCTATCCGCATATGACGGTGTACAACAACATGGCGTTTGGATTGGAGCTTAGGCGTGTGAGCAAGGACGAGATCAAAAAGCGCGTCCATTCCGCCGCGCGAATACTCGGCATTACCGAATATTTGCAGAAAAAGCCCAAAGAGATGAGCGGCGGACAGCGCCAGCGCGTCGCGCTCGGCCGCGCGATGGTGCGCAACCCCAAGGTAATGTTGCTCGACGAGCCGCTCAGTAACCTCGACGCAAAGCTTAGGACGCAGATGCGCTCTGAAATACTGAAGTTGCACGACAGGCTTAAGACGACGTTTATATACGTAACGCACGATCAGGTCGAAGCCATGACGATGGGAACGCGCATTGTCGTCATGAAAGACGGCTTCGTCCAGCAAATCGACACGCCGCGCAATCTGTACAGCTATCCTTGCAACAAATTCGTCGCCGGATTTATCGGCACGCCGCAGATGAACTTTTACAGCGGCAATATCAGGCGGGTGGGCGACAACGTAGAGCTCGCTTTGGACAACACGGACATAGTTTTCACCGCGCCGTACGAGCTGTTCGCCAAGACGGACAGCGTGTATCTGGACGGGAGCAAAAAGGTGATTTTCGGCATTCGCTCCGAGCACATATCAATCGATCCCGACAAATATCCGTTCAAGGCGAAGTGCAAGGTGTCATACTGTGAGGACCTCGGCGTAGACAGTCAGGTTTACGGCAATTTCGACCTGAACTACGTAGACTTGATAGAGCCCGAGGAATACAGTGTTCCCGACGAAGAGACGATGCCCAAGAAGAAAAAGCGCGGAAAGAAGAACGAGCCCGAAGAGAGCAAACAAGAAGAAACCAACGAGAGCGCTACGCGCGTCGTTATCAAAGCGCCTGCGGCGACCAAGATAGACAGAGATACAATAATCGAAGTTTCGCTCGACTTGAGCAATATGCAGATATTCGACGCGGAGACCGAACAGTCGGTGGTGCCGCGCATACCCTCGCACTACACAATCGGGTGCAGTGTAAAGGGCGGGGTGATGACTATTCTCGGCTCGGAATTTAAGCTTCCGCCCGCGGTTTCGCTCGACGACGGCGAGTACACAATGGACGCGGACAGGAGTGCTCTGTCCGTCGGCACGGGGCTGAAAGCGGAGTTTTTGGACAAAGAGGTCGTAGACGGCGTTACACTCAATAGGTTTAGGGCGGGCGATACCATACTGTACGTCGCAAGCGACGGAAAAGTCGGCAAGCCCAAGGGCATATCCATAGACTTCAAGCACTGCTCGTTTGTCCGCGACGGCGAGATTGCAATCGGTGCGATGCCCGAGCAAAACTCGCTCGAATGCGTGCTGACAAAATTCGTCGAGCCAACCCGACAGGAAATCGACGGCGTGACAAAGGAAGTAAAAGTCAAACGTTACAAGCTCAACTTTGCAGTTTATCCCGAAACAATAGTCGGCAAGGACGGAACGTTGATAGCCGACGAGCGCACAATCGCCGAACAGTTTCGGTCGAAGTCGGTGCCTATCACTTCGCACAGCATTGTGTGCAACGACGACGACGCACAGAAGATACTTATCGGCGCGGGGCGCGCTGTGTATAAAGATACGCTCGAAGCGCAGTTCTCGCCGTTTGACGTCGCGCTCGGAGAGGGGCTTGACGGTACGGTGGAAACGGTGTTAGACTACGGTGAAGAGAAGTTTGCAAAATGTTTAGTGGGCAACACGCCCGTTTATGTCAAGGTGGAAGACGGATTCGATCAAACGTCGGTCAAGCTTTCGCCCAACGTCAACGCTATAAAAGTCTATGACAAAACCATAGACATACGACTTGTATAAGCCGATATAGGGGGTAATCGAAATGAGTAGAACTACCAAACGTATGCGTGTAAGCAAAGTGCTTCTTGCGTTAATGGCATTTATCGTCGCCTTTGTCGCAATTACGCTGTTCAATGCGTGCACCAAGACGGAAGAGCCGTCCGCTGCCACGTACACAATCGAGGTCTCCGCAACGACGCACGGCACAGTCACGCCGAGCGCGACCTCTGCCGAAGCGGGCGCAACCGTAACAGTTGCGGTGTCGCCCGATGTCGGGTACAAGTTGTCCGAGCTCAAATATAACGGCACGGACATTACGGCAGAGAAGAGCTTTATCATGCCGGCGGAAAACGTCACGATTACCGCCGCATTTTCTCCGCAGTCATATACTGTGACTGTCGGCGAGTGCGAGCACGGCACGGTTGCAGTCGACGTGAATTCAGCTAAGTACGGCGATACGGTCACCGTCACCGCCACACCCGACAACGGGTATGAGCTCGTCGCTATCAAGGTAAACGGCCAAGCGATTGAGGGCAACACATTCACGATGCCGAGCGAGGCCGTCACGGTTACCGCAGAATTCGAGCTTATCAAATATAATGTTACGGTAATGCCTGCGACCAACGGCACCGTTTCGGTCGACAACGTAAAGGCGG
>JAFLVF010000004.1:33117-49961 GCA_022508425.1 Clostridiales bacterium
ACGTAAAGGCGGCCGCGGGAACGGTGGTCAAGGTCACGGCCACACCAAACAGCGGCTATACGCTCAAGTCGCTCGTCTATAACGACGGAACAAATCACGACATACTGTCGACCAAGCAGTTCCCCATGCCTGCGCACGACGTTACGGTCACTGCCGAGTTCGAACTTATCAAATACGCGGTTACTGTCAACCCGACTACCCACGGCACGGTGTCGGTCGGCCTCGTTGAAGCCACGGTCAATACCCCCGTTACGGTGACGGTCAATCCCGACAGCGGCTACGGGCTGAAATCGCTTGTCTACAATGACGGCACAAATCACGATATTACAACCACAAGGTCATTCCTCATGCCTGCGCACGACGTTACGATTACGGCGGTGTTTGAGGAGCTTTACAACATAACAGTCGACGGCTCGATCGCGCACGGCACGGTTACCCCCGACAAAGCGGTTGCATTTGCGGGCGATACAGTCAATCTCACTGTCGAGCCCGAACAAGACTACGCGCTAAAAGAGCTCAAATACAACGACGAGTTTGTCGACATCTCGAGCGGCACGTACAGCTTTACGATGCCGAGCGAGCACGTCACGATTACCGCAAGGTTTTCCACGGCGCACGCGATACATACGTCTACCGACGGACACGGCACGATTACCGTAATGGACAAGGCGGCGGAGGGCGTTACCGTTTCCGTCACCGTACAGCCGGCTACAGGCTACGAGCTTGCTACGCTTACTTACAACGACGGCGCCGATCACGACATATTCTCAACCAAGCAGTTTGTCATGCCCGACAAGGAAGTCACCGTGTCGGCAACGTTTAGCATGGTCGACTACGACGTAACTGTGGGCGCGTGCACGCACGGCACTATACAAGTCGACAAGACGACGGCGCACTACGGCGATACAATCACCGTGTCGCAAGCGACGGCAGACAACGGCTACCGCATGGGCACGGTGTACGTCGACGGCGTGGCAATCCAAGGCACAACCTTCGAAATGCCCGCAAAAGACGTCACGGTCACCGCCGAGTTTGTCATGATAGACTACGACGTAACTGTGGGCGCGTGCACGCACGGCACTATCAAGGTCGACAAGGCTACTGCGCATTTCGGCGATACAATCACCGTGTCGCAGCTGACGGCGGACGACGGCTATCGCATGGGCACGGTGTACGTCGACGGCGTGGCAATCCAAGGCACGACTTTCGAAATGCCCAACAAGAATGTCACGGTCACCGCCGAGTTTGTTTTGATCGATTACTCGGTCACGGTCAACACCGCCGACAACGGCTCGATTACCGCCGACAAGGATACGGCGAACATCGGCGACAAGATAGTAATCACCGTGTCGCCCGCCGTAGGCTACGAGCTTAAGTCGCTCAAGTGGAACGACGGTACGGACAGTCACGACGTAACTTTTGCGAACGACGAGTACAGCTTTATCATGCCGGCGCACGACGTCACGGTTACAGCCGAGTTTGCTTTGAAAAACTACACCGTGGCGATAGGCGAGCGCGAGCACGGCACGGTACAAGTAGACAAAACTACGGCGAAGTACGGCGAAACGGTCATCGTTACGGTCACGCCCGATCTCGGCTATGAGCTTGAATATCTTTACTACAAACACGACGGCTCTTATCCCAAAGTTCCGTATGAAGACGGCGTATACAGCTTCACCATGCCCGCTTATGACGTAGAGGTCATTGCGACGTTTAATCTCAAGAAGTATTATATTAAATTCAGCCCTTCTGTGTCCGGTATCATTAGCGTGAGTCCCGTAACTGCGACTATGGGTCAGACCGTATATCTTCACGTGTCGATCGCCGAAGGCTATGAGCTTACCTCACTCAAGTGGAACGACGGCGAAGACCATGAAATCACACTGCAAAGCGGTGTAAACGACTACACATTTACTATGCCCGCACACGACGTTACGCTATATGCGGAGCATAGGGCAATTGACTATTCGGTCACGGTAAGCACGGCAACTAACGGAACGATAACGGTAGATAAGACTACGGCGAATATCTACGATACGATTACCGTTACGGTCAATCCCGCCGAAGGCTACGAGATTAAGTCGCTCAAGTGGAACGACGGAGAAGATCACGACATAACGATAGTCGACGGAGTATACAGCTTTATCATGCCGGCGCACGACGTAACGGTCACCGCCGAGTTTACCGAGAAGACGTATAACGTAGGGGAAGGTTATTGCGCTCACGGCGAGGTGTCGGTGGACAAGGAGACGGCGAAGTACGGCGAAACAGTCACCGTCACGGTTACAACCGACGCGGGCTATCGGGTTGACTATTGCTATTACCCCATCGATAATGGCGAGGTGGCCTTAGTTTATGACCAGCAGACCGGTGTCTACACCTTTACTATGCCGGCGCACAATGTAACGGTGTATGCGTATCTTGTCGCTGTTCCGTACACTGTGGCGGCGGCCGAAGATATCGAGAACGGCTCGCTGTCGTTTGACAAAAATAAGGCTACGGTCGAGGATATCGTCACCGTTATCGTGACGCCCGACAAGGGCTACAAGCTTGTGTCGCTTTCGTACGACTACGGCGAGGGCGACAAATCGATCGGCATTGACGGCAATCTTACGTTCGTCATGCCCGCGCACGACGTCACTGTGAAAGCGGTGTTCGGCAAGATCGATTACACGCTGACGGTGTCGTCCGGCGCCAACGGCAATATCGAAATCGACGGCGCGTTGAGGACCGCGCAAATGGGCGACGAGATTGCGTTTACCGTGACGGCTAACGACGGCTACGGCGCGACGGCCGTCAGAATTACTTACACCGACGGCGAGGTAGTAACCGTGTACTTGCGCGAAACGTGCACATTTACCATGCCGGCGGCAGACGTCACGATTACGGCCGACTTCAAGGCGATTACGCATATTACAAGCGCCGAGCAGTTTATGGCCATGGCGCAAGCGCTCGACGGATATTACGTGCTCGACAAGGATATCATGTTCGAAGGATATAAGAGCCCGATTGGCACGGCGCCTTTGCGTGCGGCGACGAGCCCGAGCGAGTTCCCCGACTCTCGCGGCTTCACGTTCGACAAAGCGGGCACCGCCCAAGAAGGCAAGCCGTTTACCGGCGTGTTCGACGGGCAGGGATATGTGTTGATCGGCATGAAGATCATGTCCGATTCGATCGGTGCCGACAATTACTACCGCGGCTTGTTCGGATATATCGGCGAGAGCGGAATTGTCAAAAACTTTACATTGCGCGACGCCAATATGTCCGCAGCAAAGGAATCGGCGTTCGTAGCCGGAGTCAACCTCGGCCTTATCAAAAACGTAGTCGTAGAGGACAACAGCTCGATTTACGTTAGGTACGGATCTATCGGCGCAATAGCCGCGTACAACGGCGGCGAGATATCAAGTACTGTCTGCTACGTCGGGAAGGCCACGACCACTTGGGGCGAAGCGGTATTAAAGCCGGAAGAAGGCGAATACAGCCCCGCATACGAGACGGTGAACGGCGTAGTGAGCGCGGCATATCTCTTGCCCGATAGCGATATTCACGAAGAGCTCGGCGACGGCTGGTTCTATCACGAGCTTGTCGGCACGGTGTACGGCAACGACACCTATGCGAAGTTTATACGTATAGACTTCATCTCCGGCGCCGAAGCTGCCGTGTACGGCGAGACGTTCTCTATTACTATCTATCGCAAGGACGCCGACTTGCCCGTTTCGTTCTACGCCTGGGGATTGAAAGAAGGTAACGACGTGCCGTTTAAGTACGTCGGATATATTGCCGACACCTACACGTACTACGAGCAACTCAACCCGGCCGTCAACTATACGACCGTCGAGACGATCAGCTTCGGCATAAACGTGGGCGGCAGATATATCTGCCCGTCAATATCGATTACGGTCGGACCGCGCGTAACGATGAAAGATTTCGGCGAATTTTCGAGCGGCAGTAACTATCCCGGAACGGATCCGAAGAAAATTGTCAATCTCTTTGACGGCGATTCCACCACGGGAACTGCGTTTAGCGGCGACGATAGAAAAGTCGGCGGCTATCTTGAATTGGATCTTAAGCGCGAAATCAACCTCGAAATGTTGCGTATTACTCTTGGCAGATTGAGCAACGAAAAGACATTAATCAATACGTTTGACGGATATGTTCAGATCGCAACAAACAACGAAAGCGACGACAATTTCACTACGATAGGTTCATTCCTCGAAGGCGACAGAGAATTCGTTGTGTCGTTCATGCCCGACGAGATAACTACCGTAAGATATATAAGGATAGTGCTTCAGAGGTTCCCGGGCTGGACTGCGCTCAGCGATATCTATATCAACGATATCGGCGATTATGATTTGCCGTACGTCACGAGTAACAATATGGGCAATCCGGAACAAGGCGGTCCGTATAAAGGTTCTGCCAGAACGGTTGCCGCGGGCGATAGGGACGAGAGCACATATACGTCGTTCAATTCGAATAGGGCAGGAGGACAGGACGGGGGCTATGTGCAATACGACTTTATGCGTATGGTAAACATAACCGCTCTCCGCGCCGTAATCGGCAGAGACGACGGTAAAGGAGGTTTCTCCGATCAGTTCGCCGGATATATCTCATATTCGGACAACGGCAAGGACTTTATTACAATATGCGAATTTAAAGAGGGCGATAGAAACGTCGTTATGGCTTACAATCCCGGTGAGTATATTACGGCGCGATATATAAGGATTGTCATGGCAACGGTCCCGGGTCATTGGACAGCGGTCACCGACTTGTTCATAAACGATATAGGCGACTACGGCCTGCCGTACGTGACAATCAGCGATATCGGAACTCCTACCAAGCCGGACGACGGAACATATAACGATCCGACCAATCCCGCAGCAGCCGGCGACAGGGACGAGAGCACGTATATCACGTTGAAAAAAGACGATACAATGAAGGCAAACGGTTACGTTCAGTACAATTTCATGAAGGTTGTAACCGTTAAATCCATTCGCGCCGTATTAGGCCGTATCAACAAAAACGGCGAATTGGTCAATACCTTTGCCGGGCATGTCTCTTACTCTGTCGACGGAAGAGAATTTACACCGATTGGGTCTTTTGCCGGCACCGATAGGAATTTCATGCGAGTGTTCTATCCGAGCGAGTATATCGATGCGCAGTACATAAGAATCGTGATGGATGCGGTTCCCAACGGCTGGGCGGCGGTTACCGATCTGTTCATAAACGACTTCGGTGATTCTAATTTCTTGGGTGCAATAGATTTGTCGGGACTTCACAATAACGCCAAATCGTTGTCCGGCGACGGAATGATAACGCAAGGTACCAAGCCCGAATATGCGTGCGACGGCAATCCCGACACGTTGCTCTATCTTGACAAGCCCGATGTAAATTCGTACTTTGAATTTAAGTTTGTGAAGCCGACGGATATATCGGTTATGCGGCTTCTTACAAACGGCAACGACTATTTTACCGGAAAGGTTGAATATACGACGGACGGCGAAAAATATCAAGAGCTGTGCAAGATTACCGAGCACAATTACGGCGCCGATTATCATTTCTATTCGTCTAAGCCGCGTATGGGCGTAATCGGGCTTCGTTTTACCGCGGCCGATTGGGACAGAAGCAACTGGTTGCAAATCCGCGAGATTTACATCAACTCTCTTGCCGACATAACGGCGTTGGCCGAGAACACCGATTTCGGCGCGCTTGCAGGCGATTCGAACTACGAATACATGCTGGACGGCAAGGACGACACCTGTGCGGAATTTGATACGCCCGAGGCCGCCGGCGGCACACTGCTTATCGATCTTCTTTCGGTCAAACAATTTAGCAATATCGCCATACTTACCGGTAAAACGGCGACCGACGAGGGAAGCGCCGTAATCGGCAAAATTCAGATTTCGACGAACGGCGAGGACTTTGTCGACAAAGGCACGTTGACCGGCAATTACACGTTTATCGACTTCGGAGAGCCGACGGATGTGCGCTTTATCCGTTTTGTCAACGAGGGCGGTACGGCTACTGCAATTCGTGAGATAAAGACAAACGTGATGAATAAGTACGTTGCGTCCGTCGATTACAGCAAGCTGAAGAGCGGCGGTATGGGTATACACCAAGGATCCGTTGAGAATATGTTTGACAATCAAGAAGGGACTAATATTTGGTTCAACGGCGAAGGTGCAAAAGACGGGTATATGGATATTTTGTTAAATGACGAAATGCTCATTTCCGGTATCAATGTACTTTCCGGCAAATCGAGTACCGATACCGATATCTTTGAAGGTAAAATACAATACTCGTCCGACGGAAAAAGCTGGAACGACGTCGACGGCGGAGCTGTGAAGGGCGATTTAACTCTGACGCTTGAAACGCCGATAAGAGCAAAATATATTCGCCTTCTTGTAACCGGCTCAACCGGATGTTGGCTCGCATTCCGCGAGATACAATTCAACAAGACGGCGTAAACGGCAAACGCGCAAAGGGGAGAAAAGGTGAAAAATATATTGCAAAACAAAAGACTGATGTCGATACTCTCATATGTTTTGTGCGGCGTTGTGCTTGTGCTTGCCATTGTGAGTATCGTCCTCATGTCGGTGCCGAAAAAGGCGGTCACGCCCTCCGGCGACAAGCCTATTATTCCGGCGCCTCAGCCCCCGTCGCCGCCCGCCGCGCACGTTCACGGCAATCTCACGCCGTCGGTCACGCTCGAACCCAATTGTACCGACGACGGCGTAACGGCGTACATATGCGACGACTGTCACGGGGTGGTGCGTACCGAAGCAATAGACCCCGTCGGTCACGATTATACCGACGCGCAGGTTACGGGGCTTTGTAAAACGTGCGGCGTGAAGATTTCCACATTCGGCCTTACATACGATTTGTCCTCGGACGGGACGTATTATATAGTGTCCAACAAGAATCACACCATGTCCGACCCCGATCTCGTAATACCCGAGTATTATAACGGGAAGCCGGTCAAAGAACTTGCCTCCGACGCGTTTGTCGAGCAAAAATATATAGTCAGCGTTTCCATACCGAGCACTATGGAATATATCGGCGTGGGCGCGTTCTCGACTACCAACATTCGCAAGCTGTATTACAATGCGGCTAACTGCAAAGATTTCGTAGGTGTGAACTGGGTGTTTTATGTCGACGACAGCGCACCCGGCATGGACGTAACAATAGGCAAGGCGGTGCGGCACATCCCCGAAAGGCTGTTCTTCCCCAGGAACAGCGAGCCCGACGTTTTGCCCAAAATCAAGAGCATAAAGTTCGAGGCGGGAAGCCGCGTCGAGTCGATAGGCGAATATGCTTTCTACAGAGCGCAGGCAAAGGCGCTTGCTTTGCCCGACACGCTTAAAGTGATAGGCGCGCACGCATTCGACGGGACCGCGGTAGAGAGCGTTGAATTCGGGACGGGGCTTGAGAGCGTCGGCGCGCACGCGTTTGACTACTGCAACAAGCTCAAGTCCGTCGATCTGTCGATGACTTCGCTTGACGAAATAGCGCAGAACGCGTTCAAAAACTGTGCGGCCGTCACAGAGGTCAAGCTGCCGACAAGCGCAAAGAGAATAGGCGTCAAAGCTTTCTTCGGTTGCACTGCGCTCGAGACCCTTGTCGCAAGCGGCGAGGAGATAGGCGACGACGCATTTAACGGTTGCACGGCACTTTCTTCCGTTACGCTTTCCCAATCGATCAAGAGGCTTGGGCTTAGGGTGTTCGAGGGTTGCGTCAGTCTGTCCGAAATTATTTTCGGCGCCGAGAGTATGGACGACCTTGTCGCAGGCAATCGGGTGTTTTACGGCGCGGGCGTAGCCGACGGCGTTACCGTCGTTATCTCGGACGGGGTAAAATACATTCCGTCGCGGCTGTTCTTCTCGTCAGCCGACGAGAGCGGCAACCTGCATATCAAGAAATTGCAGATGGCGTCTTCCGTGACTGAAATAGGCGCTTATGCGTTTCGTGGTGCGGCAGTCGATTACTTCGGCTACAAAGGAACGGCCGCGGAGTACGACGATGTCGTAAAAGGCGTAGGCAACACCGAGCTCGGCACGCCGGTGTACGAGGGGGAGGCGTGATATGAAAAAGTTTATGACAAAAAGCGGAATGACAGTTGCCCTCCTTATAGCCGTATTTGTTATGACGGCGCTGTTCGCGGTACTGCTCGGCATGCCGACGCGTAAACTAACGGCGGCGGCGGACGGTGACAATACAAATGAAGGTCAAAATATGGAAAGCGTATACGAAATTTATCCCACGCCGCACAACATCGTTTACGGCGGCAAGAGCATGACCGTCACCGACGACGTGAAGGTTGAGTTCGGCGACGATATAGACAATGTTACCAAGTCGCATCTGTATGACGCGCTGTCCAAGCTCGACGTTGTGGCAAAATCCGCCGCTCCGAGCACAAGCACAAAGGTGCTGGTCGGAGTGTACGGGAGCGGCGACGAAGCCGACAAGTTTATGTCGACCGCGTTTACTCCCGCGCTCGACGACGCGTTGTTTGAAAAGATAGACGCGCACGCTATATTTATAGGCGACAACACGATAGCGGTGCTCGGCAAGGATACGGACGCGGCGTTTTACGCAATATCCACACTTAACCTTGTATTTATGCAGGTGACGGACAGGAGTATTCGCGAGCTGAAAGTCACCGACTGGTCGGATAGCGTTTACCGCGGATTTATCGAGGGATATTACGGTGTGCCGTGGACGACGGACGAGCGAATAGAGCTCATGCGTTTCGGCAGTATCGTCAAGTCCAATATCTATATTTATGCGCCTAAAGACGATCCGTACCACAGCTCCAATTGGCGCGGGCTGTACAAGACAGGCGATTATGCCGCGCTCAAAGAGCAGATAAAAGCGGGCGCTGAGACGAAGACGCTTTTCACCTGGGCTATCCATCCGTTTATGGAAAGTTCCCGACCGTTTACGCGCAAAAACTTCGACGCCGACCTCGTCGTACTGCTCGCCAAATTACAGCAGGTGTACGACGCGGGCGTCAGACAGTTCATGGTGTCCGCCGACGATATTATGGAGGAGAGCCGCGACGCGGCGTGCCAGAGGGATTTGCTCAACGCCGTGCAGGACTGGCTGGAGAAAAAAGGCGACTGCGGCAATCTCATATTCGTCGGCAGTTCGTACAGCGGCATACCCGACGCCACGCGCCAACCGTACTATGCCGAGCTTATGGACGGGCTGGACGAGCGAGTGGTAGTCATGTGGACGGGCGCGAAGATATCCTCGCGCATGTCAAACTGCGCATACGATATGTTTGACGAGCTGACGGGCGGCAGGCAGCCGTTTATATGGATGAACTGGCCCGTTTCCGACTACTGCACGAGCAATCTTCTGCTCGGCGCGGGTGAGGTTTTCGACCTCAAGGTGAGCGACGGCAAGCTCCCGTTCTCGGGCGTGGTGGTAAATCCAATGCAGCATGCCGAACTGTCCAAAATATCCATTTTCGCGGCGGCGGACTATTGCTGGAACGTCAACGGTTTCGACATATTCAAAAGCTACGAGGACAGTTTCAAGTACATCGACGGCGCCGAGCCGCAGGCGCTTCGCAATCTCGCCGTTCACATGACTAACCCCAACGGCGACTACGACGGCGCGTACTTTGCCGAGTCCGAGGAGCTCAAAAGGTATATCGACAGATACACCGTCGCGTACGAAAAAGGCGATTACGTGACGGAGGCCGTCAATCTGTCAAATCAATTCGACATCATCATTTCGGCGTCCGAAATGTATGAGGCGGGCGCGGAAAACACGGCGCTTCGCGACTCGATAAGGCCGTGGTCGGAGGGCTTGAAGCGCATGGCGGAAGCGGCGCAAATGTATCTCGACCTCGCTGTCAAGATAAAAGACGGTGCGAAAGACGCACACCGTGAGTTGTACAACGCGGCAAAAGAAAAGCTCGCTTCGGTACAGGAGTGTCTGTGTCCCGTGCTCGGGCCGGCATGGCAGGGCTCTATCGTATACAATCCCGTCATTGTCGGACCGCACGTAATTACGCCCTTTGTCGACGCGCTTGCCGACGAGATGACAGAACGCGTCGCAATCCCGCTCGGCATCTATACGGGAGTCACCGTTAAGGGATTCCCTCCGCTTTGGAGCGACACGTCGCTCGACTCGATTATGGACGGCAATCCCGAGACGTACGCGCATTTTGCCGGCTGGCCGGAGGACGGCGCGTTTATCCGCGTAGACCTCGGCAAGCCGACCGAGATAACCAAGCTTCGTCTTCTCAACGGCACGCCGTACGTAGAGGGCGGAACGAGAGAGGGCGACGACGCCATAGTAGGATATATCGAATATTCGGAAAACGGCGTCGACTACATCAAGCTGTGCGATATAACAGGTCCGGACACGCTGTTGAGTCTGCCGCAGAACAAAATAGTTACCGCGCGGTACGTGCGGATAGTGTCGCAGGGCACCTATCACTACGCGGCGCTTCGCGAGCTGTATATCAATTCGCTCGGCGGCCATACCGGCGCTATAATCTCGTCGCACCTGTTCGGCATTCTCGAAAAAGACCCCCAAGAGACAAACAGCGACATGCTCAAAAACATCTATGACGGCGACGGGACGACAGTCACGACGTTCAACAAGGACGGTCGCGAGGTGGGCGGATACGTGCAAATCGATCTTACGGAAGAGGTCGACATCACGCGCTTGCGCGTGCTTACCGGCAATAACCGCGGCAGCGACACTTTCGCAGGGCATATCGAGGCTTCGCGCGACGGCGACACCTTTACGAACATACTTACGCTGACCGGTCCCGACACCGTCGCAATACTTCGCACTCAAGTAAAGGCACGGTATATAAGAATAGTGGTCGACGCGCTCCCTAACGGTTGGATGGCGATACGCGAGCTGTTTATAAATTCGCTCGGCGGATATGACGGCGTGATAGTGTCGTCGCACATGTTCGGCACATCCGACAAGGCCGAAGACGAGCCCAACAGCAGCGCAATCCAAAACATTTACGACGGATACGACACGACTGTCGCGGCGTTCAATAAGACCAATCGCGAAGTCGGCGGATACGTACAAATCGATCTTATGGAAGAGGTCGAGATTTCGTACGTTCGCGTGCTTACCGGCAAAAACAACGGCAATGATACTTTTGCGGGGCACGTCGAAATATCTCTCGACGGCGACAGTTTCACCGACATAGGCTCGTTTAGCGAAGGCGATTCGGACACGGAGCTTCGCACGTCTGCCGCTACGCGCGTAAGGTACATTAGGATTGTAGTGGACGCGCTCCCTAACGGTTGGATGGCTATACGCGAAGTGAAAATCGGTTAAACATCCGACAAGTTAGACTTTCCCCTCGGTCTGTTTTCAGACCGACAAAGAGGAGGTGTGTATGAGAAAAATATTTTCGGTCATTCCGATAACCGCATTGCTGATATTGATCGGCTGTGTTCTTTCGGCATGCACGATGGTGGACGATTCCGACCACGAGCCGCTGCCCATGCCGCTCGCCGCGCCTGTTGTCAGGCTTGACGGAGATTTAGTGAGCTGGAGCGCCGTCGACAAAGCGGCAAGCTACGACGTTTACGTCAACGGCGGTAAGGTCAAGAATACGGAAGCATTGCAATACAACGTCGAAGCGACCTCGGCGGGCGATTACGAAGTTAAGATAAAGGCTGTTCCCGCCGACGAAAACTACGCCGAGTCCGATTTTTCAAACGCTGTCACATATACGGTAGTGGGCGTAATCAAACTTGCCACCCCCGTGATAACGTGCAGGGCGGGAATTATCGAATGGAACGAGGTGGAAAACGCCGACAGCTATGACGTATACTTGCGCGGCGAGAAGATGGGCACGACCAAGATGACATGGTATGTCATGCCCGAGCTTGACGACGGCAACTACGAGATTAAGGTAATGGCGAGGTCGACAAATCCGGCGTACTCGGACTCTGATTTCGGCGTATACACATACCGCGCGGGAGAGCCTTTGACAACGCCGCTTACCGCGCCCGTGATTTTGCTTAACGGAAAGGTGGTCAAATGGAACGCGGTAACGCATGCCGACAGCTACGACGTGTATGTAAACGACGCGCTTACGGCGACGGTGGAGACTACGAGCTACACTCTCAACTACACCGAGTACGGGAAGTATGCCGTGATCGTCATTGCGAAATCGGACGACGAGCAGTACACGAATTCCCTTCCGTCAAATCAAGTGGTGTACGAGATAAAACGGCCCAAGCTCACCGCACCCGACATTTCGCTAAAAGGCAACGTAGTGTCGTGGGCGGCGATTACGGGCGCGACGTCTTACGAAATTTACATTAACAATATGCTTCGCACTACCGTGCCGACTACTACTTATACAATATCGGTCACCGTAGGGGGTACGTACAACATCAAGATTAAAGCTATCGGTGCGGGCTACGACTCGTCCGAATATTCAAATACGGTCGAATACAAGTACGAGCCGCCCAAGACTCCGCTTGCCGCGCCGTTTATCGAGCTGGACGGCAACGTTATCAGCTGGGTTTCCGTCGCGCACGCGACGTCGTACAAGATTTACGTTAACGACGCGCCCAAAACGACGGTGACGGCCAGCCCGTACACAATAACCGACACCGAGCCCGGCAGATACACGATCAAGGTGCGCGCCGTGCCGAGCGACAGCCTGTATTCGGAGTCCGAGCTCAGCAACGGAGTGGTGTACATCCTCGCTTCGCCGAACGCACAGCCAATCGGCTCGCCGAGCATAACGATTACGGACAAAACCGTGTCTTGGTCGGCGGTGGACGATGCGGACGTTTACGACGTTTACGCCGACGGTGTTTTGCTCGGCAGCACCAAAGCTTGCAGTTATTCGCTCGAGTCCATCGTAACAGCGGGCGAGTACTCGATCACGGTCGTTGCCCAGCCCGAGGACTTTATCTACCACAAGAGCTCTCTGCCGAGCGCCCCTCAAACCTATACGGTCGAGAAAATCGCGTCGCACATAGCGATTACGCGATATCCGACGAAAGAGATTTATTTCACCGACGAGGCGGCGACAGGGCTCGATTTGTCGGGCATTGAAGCGGCGTTGCACTATTCCAATTACGATACGCCCGACCCGATCACGCTGACCGCGGCGGACGCCTATCCCGGAAGCTACGATTTGGCCGTACCCGGCAGATACGAGATTGAGTTTGTCAAGAACGGCATAGCAAGCGATGCGGTCAGGATTTACGTGCGCGAGCGCACCGTCGACGATATATCGGATTATATCATAGTAGTCAACGAATACAAGTCGAATGCAACCGAATACGCCGTCACCGACTCGTCGTTCGCACCCACCATGGCGTACACCGCGAGCGGTGCGGGTTTTGCCGTTACCGACGGCAAAGTAGCCGCGGCGGCGCTAAAGGAGGGTGAAAACCTCGTAAGGCTATCCGACGGGAGCGTATCGAAATATGCGCTCGTCAAGATCGCGCGCATAATTTTGACGGCTGATGATTTCAAGGCAATCGGAGACGCGCTCGACGGGTATTACATGCTCGGCGCCGATATCGACTTCGCAGGCAATGGCTTTATGATAGGCTCGGCGCCGCTGCTCATCGAGTGGGAAGCGGGCGGCGAGGCCGAGAAAAAAGCCGCCAAGGTGTACTCGTCGCGCGACGGAGTAGGTTGCGCGGACGCGCCGGGCGAGCTTTTTACCGGCACGCTCGACGGGTGCGGGTA
Organism: Clostridiales bacterium; assembly: GCA_022508425.1. GTDB lineage: Bacteria > Bacillota > Clostridia > Christensenellales > Pumilibacteraceae > Anaerocaecibacter. The sequence continues at coordinate 46,822 of JAFLVF010000004.1, forward strand.
TATCCTCAAAAACTTCTCGTTCAACGCGGGCGGCGGAGGCGGCTACAGCCAGCGCTGGAGGACGAGCGGCGTGGCTCTCTTCGGCGGCGTGGGCAAGACGGGAATAATCAGGAATTTGGTCTTGCGCGACTTCCATATCAAATCGACGGGCGCGAGCGCTCTTCTTGCGGGCTACAACGCAGGGCTTATCGAAAATATCTGTATCGAAGAGGATTGCTCGGTAGGCTACCATTGGGACGCCGCCGTCGGTATTTCCGTATACAACTACGGCATTGTCAGAAACTGCGTATCCAACCTTACGACAGTAGATCTCGACAGAACGGGCGGTACGAAGCCCATGTATCTTACGCATTTCGGCGGAAGCGAGTACGAGGTGGACAACGGCGTCAACGGCTACGTCGGGGCGACCGAGGATTTGTCCGACATACTCGGCGACGGTTGGTACTTTGTCCCCGGCTTCGGCATGTACTACGGCAATATCGAGTACAAGAAGGTGATTTACTACGAGAGCGTATGGTACGCAAACGTTCCGTCGCGCGTAGTGGTTTTCCATGCCGCTCCCGGGCTGGGCGGCGCGTATATGCATGCATGGGGAGGCCCGGGCGGCGCCGTGCCTATTTCCACTCTTACGCCCAATACGAGCACAATCAGCACGTACCTATGCCAACTCGGGCAAGGCTTTTTGCCCGGCACGTCGGTTAAAATCGGAATTAAATACCTGTACGAAACGAATTCCTATTTCTTCACTACTTATGTGACGGTCGGCGAGCCGTACCCGGTATCGGCGGCGAGCGGCGGCGATGTGGAAGTGTATCAGGGCGGGTTTATATCGCTCGACGACGTCACGCTGATTGTTACGTTGTCCGACGGCAGCACGATTTCGGTCACGCCCACGAGCTACGACCAATCGGAGCTTGACAGCGATAAAACAGTCGGCACGGTGCTGCCCGTCACGTTCTTCTACTACGACGGCGAGCACGAGGTGTGGGCGACGGTCAATGTAAAGATTATCGAGCCGCCCGACGTGCCGCAGCCGACCGCGCTCAACATAACGAAAAAATCTGCCGACGCGTACGTGTCGTACGGCAAGAACACCGCGCCCGACTTCGACAGTGTGCTTAACTTCTCCGTAATGCAGTCTGACGGTCAGTCGCGCACCGTCGCTTATTCGTCAGGCGATTTGACGGTAGGCGAGTATACGCCCGGACACAAAACGGTCAAGTTCACTTACACCGATTCGGTGCTGAACAAGCGCGTATCCGTCGAGACGGAGCTTGATTTTGTGTACACGATAGTCGACAAAGAGGATTGGAAACTGATGAACACCTACCTCGACGGCTATTTCGAGCTGAAAGACCATCTCAATCTCGGCGGCGTGGCGGAGACGGACAACCCGCTCGTCATAGGCAGGGTTCCTCTCAAGCCGGCTTCCGAAGGGTTTGAAGTCGATGCTACGGGCGACGGAGTAGTCGGCGCTCAGATCGGCGTGCCGTTTACGGGCAGGTTTAACGGCAACGGCTTTACGGTGTCGGGCTTTAAATCGGATTTTGCCGCGAATACTTCACCGGGCGCGGCGGCGGCTACGTCGTACGGGCTTGTGCCGTTCGCATTTGTAGGCGATGGCGGCGTTGTCGAAAACTTCACGCTGTCCGGTGCGGAGGTAAGGTGCGGTCAGAGCGGCAGTCTGCTGGTAGGACTCAACCTCGGCACGGTCAAAGATGTAGTTATAGAAAGTAATTGCTCGCTCTTTGTCAATTACGGCGGAGACGGTACGGGCGCGATAGCAAACACCAACCGCGGCCTACTTGAAAATATTACTTGCAAGGTCGAGAGCTTTATCGGGTTTGGCGGCGCACAAAAGAATTTTGTAAATAGGATATACGATAACGACGGCGGCACCGAAACGAATTGCAAGCTTGCAGGGGAGGTGGCATAATGAGAACGGCGAAGAAAACAGTTACATTTGCTATAGCGATTTTGCTCGCTCTGTGCATAGCGCTGGCGGGACCTTTCGCTACGCGTGCGGGCGACGGCGCCGTCTTGTTTGAGACGGGCAACACCGCAGTCGACACGCCGCCGCAAACGGAAGCTACGCCTGATTACGACGTGCCGTCCTCCGGCTCTGTATTGGGCGGTACGGCCGCGGCAAAGGGCGCGGCAAAAGAGGACGCGCCCGGCGCCGCCGTTGACATTCCCGACGGATACGTGCTCGACTACTCGGCGCATTCGTTCGAGAAAGTCCCCGACGATTTCGAGCTTTACGACAAGAGCGAAACGGATAGGACAACCGCGACCTTTGCGGACGGCGACATGATTATAGACAACAAATCGGGCAGAGCTTCCAACGGCACTCTGTACTACGGTTCGCTCTACCGTTTTGCCACGAACAAGGCTTATTCCGATTTCCTTATCAATCTCAAGTTCAAGGTTGATGATTTCTCCGACGACGGCAGGTTCTTCTCGCTGATGTTCCACACTGCGACCAACGCAGACGATATGCTCATAGGCTACTTTGTCAACTACCGCGTAAACGGCGGATCGGCAGTTTCGTGCTACGACGGTGCGGCGGCACACGACACCAACAGCGTTAATAGAGGCATAAGGCTGAACGACGACAAGTATCATACAATGACGCTCGTACTTAAAGGCACGAATCTGAAATCTTACATGGACGGCACACCGCTACACGACGTGTCGATATCCAACAAGGATGATTTTCTCGGCGGTGCAATCGAGAACGGCGGCTTTGCTCTCATGGTCAACAGAATGATTATGTCGGTTCATTCCATCGATATTTACCGTTCCCCCGACTACTCGGTTAGCAATTTTTCGTCACTGCCCGCCGATTGGGCGCCGTTTGACAAGAGCAACGTAGACGATTCGACCACACGGTACGAAAACGGCGAGATGATTATCACCGACGACGGCGGCGAAGCAGGCAATTATTACGGCGCGGTGTACCGCATAGCGACAGGGCATACTTTTACAAACTTCGATTTCTCGATGACGTTCCGTATGCTCGACTACGCGGACGCAGGGCGGTTTATAAGCGTGATGTTCCACAACGATATACAGCCGACAGGCCATATGCGGTCGTATTTCGTCAACTATCGCATGGACGGGCGCGCGGCGCCGAGCGC
>JAFLVF010000040.1 GCA_022508425.1 Clostridiales bacterium
ATCTCTCTAAAATAATGCCTATTGCCATAGCACTACTTTATGAGCAAAGTAAGTTATACGTAAAATTATATCATAAACCGAAATAAAAGTCAAATGGCACAGTGGCAGGTGCTTGGCTATAATGACTAAAAAGGCTATTTGCAACCATGGCGTGTGCTTGTCTTGATAGAAGTGGGCATAAAAATAACCTAAAACAATTCCCCAACAAGAGAGGTTCGTTTTAGGTTATGATTGGTGGGCAATGAGGGACTCGTGCGGTTTTTTCAAAACCGCCGTACTCGCAATCGTAGATTGCTCGTACCGCTCGGCTACAAACATGCCACAGGCATATTTGTTTAACGCCTCGCGCCCTGCCGGGTTCGAGTCCATAAAAGCCACCAAACGAAAAGCCGCCTTGTGGCGGCATTTCGTTTGGTGGGCAATGAGGGACTCGAACCCCCGACTTTCTCCACGTCAAGAAGACACTCTCCCAGCTGAGTTAATTGCCCGTATTGATTTTTCGGTTATCAGTTTAATATATTTTGTGCGTTTTGTCAAGCGTATTACTTGAATAATTTGCGCGAATGTGTTAAAATGTCGGCATGAAAGCGGTTATTCAACGCGTCGACTGCGCCAAGCTGTCCGTCGACGGAAATATTATATCGCAGATCGGGCAAGGACTCGTCGTATACGTCGGGGTCGAGCAGGGCGACAGTGAGGCAAACGTCGTCGCTTTTTCGCAAAAGCTCGTAAATCTCCGCATTTTCTCGGACGCCAACGGCAAGATGAATCTTTCGGTCACAGACGTAAAAGGCGATATTCTTCTCGTTTCCAATTTCACGCTGTGTGCAGATATTTCGCACGGCAATCGGCCGAGCTTTACGGGAGCGATGCGCCCGCCGCTTGCGGCAAAAGAAATGTTCGATTACTGCGCCGACGTCGTCCGCGATCTTATGCGGCAGGCGGGGTTGCAAGACAACGTCAAATGCGGCGTGTTCGGCGCGGATATGCTTATCGAACAAAACAACTGCGGGCCTGTGACCATCATTTATTGACATGTTTTACGACGGTGATATTTCGGGCAAAAGAATACTGCTTCACGCCTGCTGCGGTCCGTGTAGTCTGGGCGCAATAGAGCCGCTACTGTCCGACGGCGGTCTTGTTACGCTGTTTTATTATAATCCGTGCATTGTAGACGGCGAGTTCGAGCGCAGGCAAGAAGCGTTGTCGGCCGTCGCACGGCATTATTCTTTGCCGCTCGTAGTTCCCGATCACGATTATTCAAAGTTCGTCGAGTATGCTTCGCCTTACGCCACGGCGCGCGAGGGCGGGGAGCGGTGCGGTTTGTGCATGGCCGACCGCATTCGCACGGCGGCTGTGTATGCTAAAGACAACGGCTTTGATATGTACACGACGACGCTCACGGTCAGCCCGCACAAGAGCAGCAAGCTGATTTTCTCCATAGCGCAAAAGCTTGACGATGACAATATCGGCGCGACCTTTCTTCCTCGCGATTTCAAAAAGCGCGACGGTTTTTTGCGTTCGTGCCGTTTGGCGCAAGAGCTCGGCATCTACCGCCAAAATTTTTGCGGTTGTGAATATTCGTTTAACAATAGCACCGGGGTCCGCTCATGACGATAGAGGAAAAGCTCAAAGACCTGCCCGACACCCCGGGCGTGTATATAATGCACGACGATACCGGCAAGGTGATTTATGTAGGCAAGGCGGTCATACTCAGTCGGCGCGTGCGGCAGTATTTTCAGAAATCGGAAAAGCCCGTCAAGGTGCAGGCGATGGTGGACAATATCGCCGACTTCGAGTATATAATCACGCGCACCGAAAAGGACGCGCTCGCGCTCGAGAACAATCTGATCAAAAAGTACAAGCCGCACTATAATATTCTGTTAAAAGACGACAAGACGAGTCCGTATATCCGCATCGATACGCGCGTGGATTTCCCGTCAATCGAAGTTACGCGCAAGGTCAAGCGCGACGGCGCGCGGTATTTCGGGCCGTTTATCGGCGTGTCGGTGTACGACGTTATATCTGTTTTGCGCTCGGTGTTCCGCCTGCGCACGTGCCGCGGAAACCTGAAAAAACGCGCGCGACCCTGTCTCGATTACGACATCGATTTGTGCCTTGCGCCGTGCTGTAGCCGTTGCGACAAGGACGAGTACAATAAAGCCATAAACGGCGCCATGTCCTTCCTTTCGGGCGGCAACGACGATATTTCGGGCGTTGTAACGCGCAAGATGCTCGAGGCCGCCGAAAAAGAGAATTTCGAGCGCGCTATTTCGTACCGCGAACAGCTCAAAGTTCTTGAGAATTTGAAGAGCAAAGTGGTGGGCGCGCTCGGCAACACCGTCAATATCGATACATTCTATTACACCGACAACGGCATCTACGGCGCGGTCAGTGTGTGCATAGTGCGCGGCGGCAAAATGATGGGCGTCAAGAATTACATCATCAACGAGCCGCAGGTATTCGGCGGTGACATGACAACGTTCCTGCCGCAGTACTACTCGATGACCAACGAGCTGCCCGACGAGATATGCTTGCAATCGGAAACGGACGTCAACACTCTTACCGAGTATTTTATGTCGGTGTTTTCCAAGCGCGTGACGATAAGCTTCCCGCAAAAAGGTTTGAGAAAGAAGCTGCTCGACACGGCAAGGCAGAATTGCACGGATTATCTTACAAAGAGCGTCGATCGAGTCAAGCGCGAACAGGATATGACGACCGGCGCGTGCGAGCGGCTTAAAACAGTGTTCGGACTGAAAAGCGCACGGCGTATCGAGTGTTACGATATTTCCAACATTTCGGGAACGGACAACGTCGCTTCGGGTGTGGTGTTTATCGACGGGGCGGCGGACAAGTCGCAGTATAGGCGTTACCGCATAAAGTCCGTAGATGGCGCCGACGACTTTCGTTCCATGTACGAAACGCTGTTCAGGCGGTTTTCGCACTACAAAAACGGCGATAAGGGCTTTGACGAGTTGCCCGACCTTATTGTGATTGACGGCGGAATAGAACAGGTGGAGTTCGCGTCGCGCGCCGCCGACGACATAGGCGTACATGTGCCCATGGTGGGTTTGGCCAAGAAGGACGAGGAAATTTATCTGCGCGGCGAGAGCGAGCCCGTCAGGCTAAAGCGCGACGACTACGGACTGCGGCTGTTACAGCGCGTTCGCGACGAAGCGCACAGATTCGCCGTGCTGTACCACAGGACGCTTCGCGCCAAGCGTTACGAGAGCGAGCTAAAAGGTATCGACGGCGTTGGCGGTGCGACCGTCAAGAAGGTGCTCGAAGTGTTCAATACGCGATCGATAGTCGAGGCCTCGCCCGAAGAGATTGCGAACAAAGCGGGCATAAACAAAAAAGCGGCGCAAAACATTTACGATTATTATCATCCGCAAGAGGTGTTGAATATGACCGAACTTAAATACAAGATGATAGCGAGCGACCTCGACGGAACGCTGCTCAACGACGAACTAACCATAAGCCCGCGTAATATCGCCGCGATAGAACGCTACCGCGCGGCCGGCGGGATTTTTACGATATCGACGGGGCGGTCGCCGGGTGCGGCCGAAAAGTACGCGCGGCTCATCGGGCTTGACAAAGCGGGCGTAGACATGGTGTGCAATATCGGCAGTATGATCGTCGATTGCAAAACAATGAAAATCAAGAAAATCGCGGCGGTCGAAAATGCGATTGCCAAAAGTTTGATAGAATTCGGCGAACCGATGTCAGTTTACGCGCAGGTGTACGTCACGGACGGGCTGAAGATAAAAGAAAAAACATTCAAGACCGAAGCATATTGCAACAGCGTCGGGCAAAAGGCCGACGTCGTCGGAGACCTTGCTAGCTACGTAAGCGGCGAAAATGTAATGGTAATCAAAGTGCTGTTTATCGTCGATCAGCGCAATGTCGACAAGATAATCGCCGATTGCAAAGATAAATTCAAACAGCTCAATTTCGTTCAGTCCACCGCGCCGCTGCTGCAAAACCTCAAAGAAGAGGGCGAGGACTTCATGCCGACCATGATAGAATGCTTTTCGGCTTCGGCAGACAAGGGCGTGGCCGTAAAAACCATTGCCGACAGCTACGGATTGGATATGTCTCAAGTCGCGGTGTTCGGCGACAGTTTTAACGATATTTCAATGATAGAAGCGGCGGGGCTGGGCGTTGCCATGGGCAATGCGCAAGCCGCCGTCAAAGCGGCCGCCGATACGGTCGCCGACAGCAACAACGACGACGGGCTTGCCAAGATAATCGAGACGGTAATACTCGGCGAATAATATCCGTCACATGCTACGATAATTACGAGGAGGAAATCATGCCCAAGAAGAATACGAGCGGCGACGCGAAAAAGCGCAAGGACAATCAAACGGAGCCGGAACGGGCGAGTGTCGACGGCGCGGAGATAGAAGAAACCGAAACGGACGTCGATATTTCCGAGTTTGCCGATAGAATGGGATTGGAAATACTGTACCGCGGCGACAATACTCAGTTGCACTTTTCTACGTTTAACGTATGCCGTCCCGGATTACAGCTGGCCGGATATTACAAGCATTTTTCGGCAGAGCGCGTACAGGTTTTGGGCGAGATGGAGACGGCGTATTTACAGCAGATGACACACCAGGCGCGCCGCACCGCATGCGAGGAGCTGATGCGCCTTCCCATACCGTGCCTGATTATAACTTCGACCGAGCCGCCGTGCGAGGAACTGATGAACGCGGCAAAGAAATTCAACCGCGTACTGTTCGCGTCGAAACAGCGCACGACGATGTTTGTAAACAGCCTGGCGCTGTATCTAAACGAGCTACTCGCACCGTCAATCACAATGCACGGAGTTCTGATGGATTTGTACGGCGTGGGAGTATTGGTGATTGGCGAGTCGGGGATAGGCAAGAGCGAAACGGCGCTCGAGCTGATTGAGCGCGGACACAGGCTTGTTGCCGACGACGCGGTGACGATTACGCGTGTGGGCGATAGGCTGGAGGGTACCAGCCCGGAAGTGATAAGATACTTCATGGAGGTGCGCGGCATCGGTATAATCGACGTAAAGGCCATGTACGGCGCCGGCGCAGTCCAGCTCGTCAAGCAAATCGACATGATAGTCAGGCTGGAAGAATGGAGCGACAAAGCGACGTACAACCGTTTGGGTTTGCCGGACGACAAGCATACGATACTCGGCGTGAAACGGCCGCTGTACGTAGTGCCCGTCAAGCCGGGCAGAAACCTCGCCGTCATACTCGAAGCGGCGGCCAGGACGTACCGATTGACCGACCTCGGCTTTTCCGCAATGGACGAGCTAAACGAGCGCATCCGCAAAAACTACGACAAGTAGTAGATTTATATAGTTTTGTCGGTTTGAAAATTAAAAGCAAATTTTGCAAACAGAAAATACGCACTCTCTGTTGTGAAAGTGCGTATTTTAATATTTCCGATTATTTTTGCGCGATTGTGGGGGCGAAGGTCTTAAGCCCGCCCTTGACTATCTTGGCGTTGAAGGGGAGATCGTAGTATATTTCTCCGTCGAGCTGGAGAGGCGCGGTCGTAGCTATACTTACCTCGTCGCAAATCATATGCTTTGTATAAGGCTTGTCTATGTGCTTGCCCTTGATAAACTGCGGCATTACGAAGATTGTCGGTTTGTGTTTGGGCTTTTCGACTACCACGATATCGAGCTTGCCGTCGTCGGCTACCGACAACGGCGACAGCTTCATTCCGCCGCCGATCTGGGTGCCGTTGCATACGCCCACCATTATGCAGTCGTATTCGGTGGTAACGCCGTCTGTGGTAACGCCGACGTGATATGGCTTGTAGTGGAGCAGGCACCGAAAGAGCGACGCGGTATACGTGATTTTGTTGCGCTTCTTCGCCGTTTTCAACAAAACCTCCACGTCAAGCCCCGTGCCTGCGACGTTTATGCATCTGCGGTCGGCTATTTCGATATAGTCGAGGTCCTTGGGCGTGCCGTTTACGATATCGCTTATTGCCGTAATCGTGTCGGTGGAGGCGGCTTTCGCGCCTGTTGCAAAATCGTTGCCGCGGCCTGCGGGTATTATCCCCATGCGCGAAACATTAAAGTCTATGCCGTTGAGCACTTCGTGAAGTGTTCCGTCGCCGCCGAGCGCGACGATTATATCCTCGCCGTTTGCACTCGCTTGTGCGGCTAAGGTCTCGGCGTGGCCCTTTGACTCTGTCAGGGCGACCGAATATGGCACACCCTTTTCGTCCAAGTATGCCTTGACAATCGCAAGGCATTTTGCGCCGTTGCCTTTTCCGCTCTTTTCGTTCGCAATGATATACATAATATTTCTTTTATCCCTTTTCGTGCTTTGTCTTGGCGTCTTTTGAATTGGTCATGAGCTCGGTGAGCTGTTCGTTTAGCTTGGTTATCTTTTGCTGTAATTTAATTGCGCGCTTAAGCACGTCGTCGCTCGTCGCGCTTTCGTCAGACGGTTGTTCCATCGCTTTTTTCTTGAGCGCCGCCATCTCGTCGCTGCTGTCAGGCTTGGACGCGACAGGCCGCACCTTGTTGTTGATTTCGCGCCGCGTTCGGGGCGAAGGATTCTCTTTCGGGTTTACGGTAGTGCGTTCGTATGATAGGCAATTCAGAAGAAGCTTATACAACGGCGTAATGTCGTCGTCAATAAATGCAGCTTCCTCGGCGGCTTTGACAGCCGCAGCCGATGCGCGGTAGTAGCACAGAGAGAAACCCTTTAGCTTGCAGAACAGCATGAGAAATATGCGCGAAGTAAATTCCGAGCCGCACTCGAAGGGGTGCATTATGATCAGCTCGCGCATATAGTGGGTGAGATATCCGGCAAAATCATCCTTGCTTATCGTCGGGGATTTTTCGATATCGTTCATTTTGGCGCAAAGCGATTTCAGCGATCCCGAGATGTATTTGGGGTCGGTGTGCGCATTGCCGCCCGTTTCGACGTTTACTGCGCGTGGTTTGCCTGCGTTCTCGTCGAAAGTGCCGTACAGAGATTTGTTGAGAAGTGTGAGCGCGACCGACGTTACCGGGTCTTGATTGAATGTCTTGATGGCGTTGAGTGCGCGAAAAAAAGCATTGAAAGAAACGGCCCTGTCAAATGCCGGAGAGCCTTTTGCAAGCGTTGTCCGTTTCAGCTTGCTCGACAGGAACTTTGCACAATCGAGCTTGTCGAGTAGCATCATCAGCCCGTCGGTGTCCGCAGACTGCGGCAATTTATGTCCGTCCGCGTATAATGCCGTCTTGACCGAGCGCAATATTTTGTTTGCCTCGTGCAACTCCATAGCATATATTATAGCATATATGGATATATTTTGCAATGTTTTTGCGAAAATTGGAAAAAAGGCGCGAAAAAAATTATTTGTTCGGAAATTAGTACCTCAAACGATTGAAAAAAAATCGCAATCGGAGTACAATATATGAGTAGTAGTCTAAGCTCATTTACGACATTCGGTATAGGCGGAAAGGCAAAGCGCCTGACTATCGCCAAATCGCGTACTGCGCTCATCGACGGAATAGGTCGCGGCGGACTTGTGCTCGGGTACGGGTCCAATGTGCTCGCTTCGGACAGCGGATATGGCGGCGAGGTGATTATCAACCGTTACGACTCGGTCAAAGTCGCAGGTTGCACCGTAGTCGCCGCATCGGGTAGCAATATGACGCGTGTTGCGCGCGTCGCGGCGGAAAACGGTCTGTCGGGATTGGAGTTTGCTTGCGGAATACCCGGGTCTGTCGGCGGCGGCGTGCGCATGAACGCCGGAGCATTCGGATTGAGTATAGGCGACGTAATAGAGTATGCCGACGTTTTGCGCGACGGCAAGGTCGTAAGACTGTGTAAAGACTCGCTTGGATTGTCGTACCGCTCGAGCGGATTGCAACGCTCGGATGTCGTTATATCGGCGGCGTTTGCTCTTAGCGGAAAAGACCGCTCGGCAATAGAAGCGAGAATGCGCGATTATATGAACTACCGTGCCGCCACACAGCCGAAAGGGAAAAGTGCGGGTTCGATATTCAAAAATCCTGCCGGGGTGTCCGTAGGGCGGATAATCGAACGCGCAGGGCTGAAGGGTTACCGCGACGGCGGAGCGGTTATTTCCAAAGAGCACGGCAACATCATCATCAACACGGGCAATGCCACTGCGCGCGAGGTAGTCAGAGTCATCTACAAGATGAAAGAGGCGCTAAACGCATTCGGTTGCATGGCGGAAGAAGAAATCGTTTACATCGGAGATTTTTGATATATGGCGTTTTGGGGCGATTACCACACCCATACACAATACAGCCACGGCAAGGGCACCGTCATGGACAACGCGCTCGTCGCCAAAGAGAAGGGTCTCAAGCAGATAGCCATCACCGATCACGGGCTCCGGCATATCATTTTCGGCATTCGTAGGCGACAGTTGCCTTCGCTCAGACGTGACTGTACTGAGGCGACCGAGGCTACCGGTGTGCACGTTCTTGCCGGAGTGGAGAACAATATATGCGATTTCGACGGATTGTTTGACCTAAAGCAAAAGGACTTGGATATGCTGGACATTGTTCAGGGCGGGTTTCACAAGGCGGTGTGGTGCAGGAGTATAGGCAAACAGTTCGCCTTTCAATTCCGCAACATGTATAGAAACTTGTTCAGCACTTCGCCAAAAAAACTTGTCGCCAAAAACACAGACGCGTATCTTAAACTCATAGACAATTACGAGCTCGATTTTATCGGGCATATCAACCGCGATATTCGCGTGGATATCCTGACCGTTGCCCGTTACGCCAAGCAAAAGGGCACGTATATGGAATTGAATTCCAAGCAATTGACGCTCAAAAAGTCGGGCATAACCGACAAAGACATAGAAAAAATGGCGCAAGAGGGCGTCGAATTCGTGTGCAATTCGGACGCGCATTCGCCCGAGCGCGTGGGCGATATGAAAGCGGCGCTCGAAGTGATCGAGAGGCTTCATATTCCGTATTCGCAAATTGCCAATTGGGAAAAGTTTCCGTCATTCCGTTCGAGCAACTATGCTCGCGCGACCGGTGCGATCGATGCGGACAAGCACGAAGACGGAGATATACTATGAGCGCGGCGAACATTAGCGGCGCCGAAGTAAAGCGCGAGCTGACAGAACGCCGCGTCAAAGGCGACGCACGGCTTGCCGTATTGTCCGGCTTTGTCAGGACGTGCATGTCGTTCTATAAGCGCGGACAGACCGTATATCTGTGGCTCGACTGCCAGTCGGACATCGTGAGGGATTATATAGCTTCGCTCATGATGGAGCAGTTTAAGATTACGCCGTCGTCCAATGTTATCGACGATGGGGACAAGCTCGTGTTTGCAGACGCGGCGAGGCTGTTGCGCGAGCTGAATATCACGGAAGAGGGCGGCAGTCTGTTCGAGCCTACTCCGATTGCAAAGAAGTTTTATGACGATGCGAGGCACTATGCGCGCGGTGTGTTCTTGGGGAGCGGAAGCCTGTCCGTGCCGAGTGCGTTGAAAGCCGATCAGCACAAAGCGAGCGGTTATCATCTCGAATTCTCGCTGTCGACAGAGCTTTTTGCCAACGAGTTCATAGGTATGCTGTCGGCGTTTAACATTTATGCGCACCTGACTATACGCGCGGGAAAGTATATCGTATACGTCAAGCACAACAGCGACGTCAGCGATTGCTTAGCTCTTATGGGCGCAGAAAAGACGGTGCTTAGGCTTAACGAGGCGGTTGTCGCTTACGAAGTCAAGAACAGTGTAAATCGCCAGATAAATTGCGATATGGCCAACCTCTCGCGTACCGTCGAAGCTTCCGTCGCCGTGGTAAAGGCGATAGACAAGCTCGAGCGAGTCGGCGCGCTCGACAGATTGGGCAAGAAGATAATAGACGCGGCTAATGCGCGAAAACAAAACCGCAATGCGCCGCTCGGCGTTTTGGCTAAAGAACTCGGTATATCCAAGTCGGCTCTCAAGCACAGGTTTGACGTAATTATAGAGGAAGCAAACAAGATCGAATAAAATGGATTGCAGTAAGGGTAGAGACAAAGGAGATTAAATATGAAAGACTTTGCGCATTTACATGTTCATACCGAGTTTTCACTGCTTGACGGCGCGGTGCGCACCACCAAGGTTTTCAAAGCGTGCGACGAATTGGGCGTTAGCGCGGTCGCGATGACAGATCACGGCAACATGTTCGGCGCAATCGAGTTTTTGAAGGCGGCGGTTGCGTACACCGATAAGAAAGCCGATTTTTTCGATTTTATAAGCGAGCGCAGGCCGTTCAAGGTCAAGCCAATCATCGGTTGCGAAGTGTACATGACCGAGGATATGAACGTAAGAGAGAAGGGTAAGGACGGTGCGCCGCCCAAGCTTAACCACTTGATTTTGCTGTGCAAGAACGGCGTGGGTTATCACAATCTCGTCAAGCTCGTTTCGGAGAGCTATACCGAGGGAATGTACTACAAACCGCGCGTCGACTTCGAGCGCATAAAAAAATACAGCGAGGGCCTTATTTGTCTGTCGGCGTGCCTCGCGGGCGTCATTCCGCAGGCCCTTCTTAGAAACGACTATATCGCCGCCGACAAATGGGCGGTAGACTTTAAGCAGGTTTTCGGCGACGATTTCTATATAGAAATTCAAAATCACGGCATCGAAGAGCAAAAGCTCATTCTGCCGCGATTGATTGCGCTTGCCAAGAAGCACGGCATCAAGACTGTCGCCACCAACGATGCGCACTATATCGAGAAAGCGGATTCCGACATGCAAAAGGTGCTGATGGCGATATCATTCCACTCGACGCTCGAGCTCGGCGTGGGTGACGACGACAGCGCGGTGGGCGGTTATACCGAGGGCAAGTATTTCCCGACTCGAGAGTTCTATCTCAAGTCGTACGACGAGATGCTCGAAGCTCTTCCCGGGTGCGAGGACGCGCTTGATACCACTGTGGAAATAGCCGACAAGATCGATCCCTATTTTATCGCAAAAGCACAGCTCTTGCCGTCGTACACGCCGCCCGACGGATTGACGAGCGAGCAGTATTTGCGAAAACTAACCGAAGAGGGCTTGGTCAAGCGCTACGGCGAGATAACGCCCGAGGTGCGCGAGCGCGCAGACTACGAGCTCGGGGTAGTCGAGAGAATGAAATTCGTCGACTATTTCCTGATTGTATGGGACTTTATTCACTATGCCGAGACCAACGGTATTCCCGTAGGCCCCGGGCGCGGTAGCGGCGCCGGCAGTATCATTGCGTACGCTATAGGAATAACCAAGATCGATCCGCTCAAATACCAGCTGATATTCGAGCGCTTTCTCAATCCCGAGCGCGTCAGCAACCCCGACTTCGATATTGACTTTTGCGTAGACCGAAGAAACGAGGTCATAGACTACGTCGTCGAGAAGTACGGCAAGCCAAACGTATCGCAGATAGCGACGTTTGGCACAATGGCGACAAAAGCGGCGATCAAGGACGTCGGGCGCGTGCTCGGCATGGAGTTTGCCGAAGTCAACAAGATAACCAAAATGATTCCGCGCGGCTCCGAGAAAATGCATATTACAGAACTATTGGGAAAATCGGAGGACAAGCCGGGCGTAAGCGAAATAATGGAATTGTACGAGAGCGACCCCGCCGCCCGCCGAATACTCGATATGGCGGAAAAGATAGAGGGTATGCCCCGTCAGATAGGCATGCACGCCGCAGGCGTCATCATTTGCCGCGACCCGATATCCGATCACGTTCCGCTCGCACGGACCAATGAGGACGTCGTAGTCACCGAGTACGATATGATAGTCGACGAGCAGTTGGGATTGCTCAAAATGGACTTTTTGGGCTTGACCACGCTCACCGATATCAAGAAAGCAATCGACTACGTCAAGACCACTACGGGCAAGGATATAAACTTCTTCGAGCTCGGGTACGAAGATCAAGAGGTATACAAGCTGATAGGTGCGGCCGACACCGAAGCCGTGTTCCAGCTCGAAGGCGGCGGCATGAAAAACTTTATGCGCGATCTCAAGCCGACCAAGCTCGAGGAAATCATAGCGGGAATTTCTTTGTATCGACCCGGACCTATGGACGCGATACCCGAGTATATAGAAAACCGTCATCACCCCGAGAAAATCAAATACGACCATCCGCTGCTCGAGCCAATCTTAAGCGTTACCTACGGCATAATCATATACCAAGAGCAGGTCATGCAGATAGTGCGCGAGCTTGCCGGATACTCGATGGGCGGTGCGGACAATATTCGCCGCATGATGAGTAAGAAGAAGCAGGAGGCTATGGACGCCGAGCGCAAAGTCTTTATACACGGCAACGACAAGGTCAAGGGCTGCGTCAAGAACGGCATTCCCGAAAAGGTAGCCAACGAGATATACGACAAACTGATCAAGTTCGCAAGCTACGGCTTTAACAAATCTCATGCGGCGGCGTATGCGCATCTGACGTATCAGACGGCGTATCTAAAGCGCTACTATCCCGTGGAGTTTTTCACGGCCATTCTCAACAACCGTATTTCCAAGCTGGACGAACTTACCCATTATCTTTCGTACATGAAAGAGGCCAACATTCCCGTTCTTCCGCCCGACATCAACAAGTCGGTCGCCGAATACGCTGTGGAAAACGGCAGTGTGCGTATAGGTCTCGGCGCGGTCAAAGGCGTCGGAGTGCCCATCATCAACAAGATAGTGGAAGAGCGCACGCGCAACGGCGAATACAAAGATTTCGTGGAGTTCGTCTCGCGCATGGACGACCTCGAGACGGGCAAGAGCCTCATAAACAGAAAGATGATGGAATCGCTCATCTTCGCGGGCGCGTTTGACTGCTTCGGAAAAAATCGGTCGGTACTGTTTGCGTCGTTCGGTAGCGTAATGGATAGGGCCGCGCGCGATAGGGAAGCGAAAATGCGCGGTCAGATGAGCTTCTTCGACCTCGCTCCCGAAATCAAAGAGCAATTCGAGTATCCCGTCATGGACGAGTACGAGCCCAATTACAAGTATCGTATGGAAAAGGAAGTTACCGGCCTGTACTTGACCGGGCATCCGCTCTCGTCGTATATGGATAAGCTTAAGAGCTTTACTTACAATACGGCAATGCTCACGCCCGATTCGGACGATTTGCCGAATGCGGAGACTAAGATTACAATCGGCGGCATACTTACATCGACGGTCAACAAATTGACAAAGAAAGGCAATCCCATGGGCACCGCTATACTCGAGGACCTTAACGGCACCGTCGAGCTTGTATGCTTCGGCAAAACGTACGAGAAGGTGCGCGACCGTTGGGTCAAAGACGAGGTAGTAGCGGTGACAGGTACTGTCAGACAGGGCGACGGCGGCACCGTTTCTATCTGGGTGGACGAAATCAGACCGTTCGGCGACGGTGATATCGATACGCGAAAGATTTGCTGTTATTTCTCGCTCGACGAGCGGAAAAAGCACGAAGAACTGAACGAAATCGTCGCCGCCTATCCGGGCAACAACTACCTGTATGTAAAAAACACCGACGACGACAAGCTTTACCTTTTATCTAAAAACTTCGAAATATCCAATATGTCGGTGGGCGAGCTGTGCGCGCTGTTCGGCGAGGGCAACGTCAAACTCAATTAACGAAAAATACAATACAAAAATTTATCAAAAGGTACTTTATTTTTCGCTGTGTTTATGGTATAATAAAGCAAATCACGATTGCTTGAAGAAAGATGATGCCGAATATACGGCAACGAAATCAAAGAAACAATCTGTGATTGTGGTATAAT
>JAFLVF010000041.1 GCA_022508425.1 Clostridiales bacterium
CTTATCAAATCCGATATTGTTAAAACCGGTAACGTTATCTATACCGTTGTACGTTTTGCCTCTCTCGATAAAAGCATAGGTCTCATTACCGTTATTTATACAGTCCAGAGCAGCTAAGACAGGCGGAATTGTTGCAAGAGTAAAAATTATATTGTATTCTTTTCCGGATTCATTTCCGGATTCATTATTATTTTTTGGATTGCACCCGACAAACGCAACCGCAGTAAATACACAGAGCAACGATAAAATTATACAATTCAGTTTTTTCATAAAATTTTCTCCGAAGCAATTGACCGATATAACAACATATATTAATTATAGTATACCATTTTATTATACCATTTTCAAATTTTTTGTCAAGTTGATTCTATTATTTAGAGGTATCGTCGATATATTTAAAGCAATACGCGGTGCGGCTTTTTTCCTGAAATTGAAACAGTAAAAATACGGTTTATTCCGGATTAGAAGCAGCGGGCGGAGCGCTTTTTCTTGCACTCTTCGACATTGCCGCAACGGTAGCAGAGCTCGTTTGCGCACATCTTGTCGTCAAAGAAGGCGAGCAGGTTTTGCGCGGTTGTTTCGGCAATGTTGTTTAGCGCTTCGTCGGTCAGAAACGCTTGGTGCGATGTGACAATCACATTAGGCATGGAAATAAGTCTTGCGAGTATATCGTCCTCTACGATGTGCCCCGAAAAGTCTTGGAAGAACACGTCGGCTTCCTCCTCGTAGACGTCCAAGCACGCCGCGCCGATTTGCCGCCGCTTAATCCCGTCGAGCAGAGCTTCCGAATCGATTAGTGCGCCTCTCGACGTGTTCAGAACGATGACGCCTTTTTTGAGTTTTGACACCGTATCGCTGTTTATGATATGGAAGGTGTCCTCGGTCAGCGGGCAATGCAACGAGATAATATCGCTTCTGCCAAACAGCTCGTCGATAGAGACGTAATTTATATTCGCGTCCTTCCGCGGAAACTTGTCGTAGGCAATGACTTCCATGCCGAAGCCTTTGCAGATATCCATAAAAATACAGCCGATCTTGCCTGTTCCGATCACGCCCACCGTCTTGCCGTGCAGGTCGAAGCCCGTCAATCCGCTCAGCGAGAAGTTGAACTCCTTCGTTCGGTTGTACGCCTTGTGAATTCGGCGCACGGAGGTCAACAGAAGCGCCATTGTGTGCTCTGCAACCGCATAAGGCGAATATGCCGGAACATGGAAAACGTGAATCTTGCCGAAGCAGTGTTCGAGTGCTACGTTGTTGTATCCGGCGCAACGCAGAGCGATGACGCGAATGCCGGCGGCGTACAGCTTGTCGATAACGGCGGCGTTGACGTCGTCGTTGACGAATACGCACACTCCGTCGAAGCCGTTTGCAAGATTAACCGTGTCTTCGTTCAGTTTTGTTTCATAAAACTTGAACTCGATACCGTATTTCTCGCCGCAGGCGGAAAAGGACTGAATGTCGTAATCTTTTGCATCAAAAACAGCTATTCTCATATAACCCTCTCTCATTGTTTTGTCGCGTCGGAAGACGTTGCATTTGATTGTAACGCATCGTCCTTTTCGGCATTATAGCATAGAAACAATCGGAATACAAGCGCTATATATCTAATATCTTTACAACCCGAGTTTGTCAACTATATCTTTGTACGTGTCGGTGTTTTTTATTCCGCTCTCCGTCGACTGAGTTGCGCCTTTCCCGCGCACTTGAGAAAATTGTGTTTCAGACACCGCTACCGCACCGAAGGCGGGACGGGAATCGTCGGTGTAATAGTTGCCGTCGAAATTGCGGGATTTCGTTTCGCCGGAAGTATATGAGTTTGAGTTTTTCTCGTAAATATTGGCGCCGCACACGCCGACGATGTTTCCGGCGTAGTTGTAGCCGCCGTTTACTGTGCCCATGAATATGCAATCGGTGACGCCGCCGCCCAAATACACCAACAATTGCGTCAGCGGCCATCCGTAGTCGTCGTACACTATTTGATAGAATTCGCCCTCTTGAACATATCCGCCGATGCCGCCGACGTACGACGTATCCTCGACGGCGGCGGTGATATTAACCTCGCTGATACAGTGATCGGCAACGCCGAAATAAACGGAGTAATTGTTCGACACGACCTGACTGATTGCATATATGCCGCCTATATACGCGTCGTCCGCCGTTACGGAAATATTGCCGCTCGAATAGCAATAGATATTACTGCCGTACGTGCGCGCGATTATGCCCGAACACAGTGCGGTGTTTTGCCCTGCGACGGTTATATCGCCTGCGTACACACAGCGTTCTAAGCGCGTGGTGTTGTCAATCGCTATTCCGCTGACTATGGGATTCCATTCCTCGCCCGAGGTTTGGGACAAATCGGTTTCGGATACTATGCCGATTAGCTCGTTATAGTTGGCGTAGCACGCTCCTGCCAAATCGAATGTGTCCGCCGTAATCGAGCCCGAAACGTTGCAGTCTTGAACGACGCCGTTGTTGACGCCGACGACTCCGCCGAACGTCGCGTTGGCATACGTCTCGCCGGAGAGGGTAAAGCCGGTATAGGTGACGGAACAGTTTTTGACGGTGCCGTAGACGGTGGGCATTGCCGGCCCGTACGTATACGCGTTGTGCATAACCACGCCGCCGAAGATAAGCTCGGTCGAGCCGTCCGCGCCGTCTTGCGCAACGGCGGAAACATGGCCGTCGACGTTGACCGTTATGCCGTCGATAGTGCCGTAATTGGTAATCGCCACAAACGCCGAATTGTCGTCGGTCTCGACGTCGGCATTTACTTTTACGGTGATATCGGACAGGGTGGCGTTCTCCGCGCACACCGTAAATATGGGAGTGCCCGACGTCTGAAACGCAACGCCGCTCACGCGGCCGCTCAGCTCGCCGAGCGAGGCGTTCTTGCCCAAGATAATCTTGTGGCCGTTGCCGACAATCGAACAACTCATATCCGTGACGCGGTAGTTGTCGGGAATGGCGATATCCCGCTTGAGAGTGTAGGTCGTGGTTGCGGCAAAATCGATTTGGTTTAGTTGCGTGACGTCGCCCGCGTGTTTTTTGACGTACGAGCTTATTGAAATCGGCGTGGCTACAACCGCCGCCGCCGCAAAGAAACAGCCGACGGCGATGGCCGTAAATCTCTTCTTTTCTTTGGCGCTGAGCGGCCTGCGGTCGATGATTATACCGTCGCCGTTAAAGCTAATCCCGAGCGAATATTTGATAAAATATATCGATTGCAATCTGTTCTTTATCTCGTCGGTCGGGCGCGTATAAGGATAGACTTTTTTGAGCCGTTTTGTTTTGTCGAGGACGAGTAGCATCTCGAGCGGGGAGACGACTTTGTCAAAGTACAGCCTAAGGCATTTCCCCGCCTTGACGGCAAAACGATTGACTATGCGCGACGGCTCGCCGAGCACTTTCCACGAGGATATTTCCAAAAACTCCCGCTCGTACGCGGATATAAGACGGCGCGAGTTGTACAGATACATCAAAGACAGTACGGGAAATCTGCCCAGCCGAATACGACCGCACTCGGTCTCGTCCATGAGCGTGCCGAATGCGATTGTATCGTCATATTCGATTGCCCGAAGCAATTTTTCCTCGATTGTTTGCGCCATAAACTTTTCGGTCGAAAATCCTCGATAATCTAATTCTTGATTTTTACCTTTCTGTCGGCCGCCCACTTGTCGAGAACGTCAAACAGATATTGCTCGTTGACAGTGCTGCCTTCGACCACCTTTTTGAGCAGCGCCGTCGTCTCGGTGAACATAGCGGTGAGATTGGCGATGTCGTCGCTTTGCCGAGATACGAGCTTGCTCAATTCCTCGTTCTCCTTGCGAATGGATTCTATCTTGTCGGCGTTTTCTTTGAGAACGGAGGCAATATCGCGGTTGATGAAGTCGCTTATCTTTTCGACGTTGGTGTTGTAGCCGTCGAGCGATTTTTGTAAGCCCTTTAGGTCGTACGACGATTTTTTCTCATCGATGAGCGCGTCAAGCCGATCTATCTGATTGCGCGCCGTCCGCTCAATCTCTTGAAGCGCGTCTATTCTGTCGACAACAGCCGAGAATCGCGCGTGCATGTCGTTGACGGCCTGTGCGTATTTCTCGCCCGATTGCGCGTACTCGCCGATCCTGCGGCTGAGCTCCTGTCCGCTCTTGGCTTGCGCATTGAGGGTGGAATGCACCTTCTCGAGCTGGCCTGCGGCACTGCCGGACAGGCTCTTGGTCAATGCGTCCAGATCGTCGCGGATTTCCCCGTACGTTTTGCTGACCGTGTGCAGGCTGTCCTGCAACGGCGCGAGTAGATTGCGGTAGGATATAAAGCTGTCAATCAGTTCTTTAATCGAGTTGTCGTTCATTGTTATTCCTCCTTGAAAGTACATTCACCGCGCGATACGGGCTATGCTTGATAGTACTTTCAATGCTTTCTTTTCATTTTGGTGGTAGCCGCCTTAAACGAAGCGGCAATTTCTTTGCAATCGCTGGTGAGCGTGTCGAGTATGATGTTCTTTGCGAGGTCGTTGTCGTCGACCAGTGTGTAAAACCTGACTATCTCGGGATCGAGCGCACTGCCGCCCTGCAAGCACGCGTCCATCAACGGGAACAGTTTCTCGTCGCCCGACCGCGTAAACATCTCGCGCGCCGCGCCGTCCATGCCGTGCCGCCAATATTCTACGCCCGCTTCCCGATACTTCCCGTATCGCAAAAATTTCTCGTGGACGGAAATATACACGAGCTTGTTCGCTCTCAACTCGTCGGACGACAGCCTGTCCGCAGCAAAGCGCGCGTTGTCGTACTGTTCGAGCGAACAGAACTTTTCTATTCTTTCGACGAACTCGTCGTCGTCCAGCTCGAGTCTGCCGGCTACGTCGCGCAAGAAGGCGAGCGCACCGTCTTTGTTCTTTCGCTTGAAGTTATCGTCAAAGAGCTTGTCGAAGAACTTGGGATAGTCGGTTTCGGCGACGACGAGATACTGTCTCGCGCGCGATATGCCGACGTAGAACAGGTTGAAGTAGTAACGGAAAACGGAATTCTCGTCGGCGGTCTTGCGGTTGAGCGTCATGTCGTGCAGGTACCGCCACTTGTCGGCGTTGTCCGTCAGCACGTCGGCAAGGATAATCGTGTTTCGTTCCAAACCCTTGATCTCGGCGACGGTCAGAATTTCGGTCTTGCCGAGAATTTTTTTGAGTCGCTCCTTCTTTTTCTGCGAGCCGACGACTACCGTCAGGTTTTCAAACCGTTTGTCGCCGAGAGATTGCACGAAGCTGTTGTCCTTTACAAACACCGCTTCGCTCGGAAGAGGGGAGGGAACGCTCTCGCCGCCCAACACGAAGCTGTGTGTGCCGAAGCGTTGAATATTCATCTTGCCCAATTGCTCGGCAATGCGCTCTATCTTTTGCGTACTGCGGTAATTGTGCTTGAGCTCTCTGACCTCGGTCACGTCGCCGTACATCAGCCGCTTGAGATAGCTAAAGCCGAAGTACGACGGATTGATCATCTGTAGCGCGTCGCCAACGCAGAACATCTTGCGGCACAGAAGCTTTATCAGGCAGAGATTGACCTGCGTAAAATCCTGCACCTCGTCGATTACGCCCAAGGAATATTCGTGAGCGGTGACGGTTTTGATTATCTCGCGGCTCATGAGATTGTTGTCGGTGTAATGGTTCTTATTCAAAAACTCGGCATAGTCCACCGCGACGGAGTGTATAATCTCGCACTCGCGCCGCGTAAAGCTGTCCTGCCTCGATTGAATATACTCTTCTTTTTCCATCATCTCGGACGGCGAGTCGAGCTCGTATTTGCCGAAGATCATGCCGTAGATTTCTTTGTAGATTATTTCGGGAGATATGTTTTTTATCTTGTCGAGAGCGCCCGACAGCCGCACGTTGCCGCCCGCAAGATACTCGTTAACAAATACGCTTTCGCCGGCGACGCGCACGCTGTCGAAATGTTTCTCGTAAATATCTTCTATGAGCAGATAGTCCACTTTTCCCGACAAATACGCGGAAATGCGCTTCAGCGCCGAAATAATTTCGCCGTCTCCGTCGACCGAGAAGGGTATGCCCAGCTTGTTTTCGACGGCACGCTTGTGGTCGCCGTCGAGGAAAATAACATTGCCGCTCTCGTACGCCGAGACAAAGTCGTCGATGTTGCGCACAAACAGCTCTACGCGGTTTTTGGTCTCGGTTAGCAGTCCGCGCGAAAATGTGGTGTACAGCACGCCGCCGCGGTAATTGCGGCAAGCGCAGTAGACAATCTTTTCGACGCAAACATTGGTTTTGCCGCTGCCCGCAACGCCCTGGACGAGAACGTTGGCGTCCTCGGTCTCGACGATCTTGCGCTGTGCGTCGTTGAGATAGGGGAAGTTTATTATGCCGTCCGAGCCGGACACGAGGTACAGCCTTTCCAAAGCCTCTTTTGCTATTGTTTCGGCCGTATCTTGCATGACGAGCGGGAGGGCGTCGTTTTCAAAGAGCGTTTTCAGTCGCCTGTCCACGCCGCCGTCGCCGGCTTCCGAGCAATTAAACCTGTAGAAAACTATTTCGTTTTGGTAAAGCCCGCTCTTCCTGTACAGATACAAAGTGTAAAGCCCGTCCTCCGTCCGCACCGTAAAACAGCCGTCCGAAGGAACGTTCGCCCTAAACACACCCTCCGCGACGCGCGAAACAAACGCGTCGATCATTGCGGTCTTGCGCGTCAGCGTTATAAATCCCTCCGTTTTGTAAATCCGATTTTCGGACGACAGAGCGATTTTTCGCATGTCCAAGGTGAAGTTTATCTGCATAGTGCTCTCAATGCGGTCATGTATGACGCGAAGTCTGCGGAGAGTAGCGGCATGTCGGTGTACGATTGAAGCCGCGTATCGGTCATTGTGGCGGGGCCCGATATGTCAAACGATATGGGAGTGGGCTTCTTGCGGTACTGCGCGTAAATGTCCGCTTCCATTCGACTCTTTTCCGTGCGTTCGCGCATGGCGTGAAAACGCTTTTTGATAGTGTCGAGGGCGCGCTTCTTGTTGGTGAGCTGACTGCGCTCGTCTTGACAAATGACGGTCAACCCCGTCGGGATATGCGTGACGCGCACCGCCGACTCGGTCTTGTTGATGTGCTGACCGCCCGCGCCGCTCGAGTGGAAAAAGGTTATCTTAAGCTCGTCCTCGGACGGCTCGGCAATATCCTCTATGGGCGTTGCGGCAAAGCATAATTCTTCGCTCCTTTGCCCTTTGACAACCTTGTGCGCGCCGGTGAGCGGCAAAAGAACGGCGAAAATATCCTCGCCCTCGGCGATAAAAGATATTTCGTCGCCTTTGCCCTTGTGAACAAGCTGTTCGTCCTCGATTTTTCCGCCGCGCGAGCGCAGATAGTCCGTTAGCATAGAAGACAAATGTATGCCCATCAACGCCGAGTTTGCGGACAGTTTGAATCGGCAGTACGCGCGCTCTGTCGCGTGCTTACACCCGATTAGATTGGCGATGGCGACGGACAGATCGGACGATTTTCTCTTCAGTGCGGAAATCTCGTTGTAAATATCTTCGCGGTCTTTTTCGCTCGTCGACTCGGTCAACAGCGCAGATAGTTCGTTTTGCTCGTTAAGCGTCGCTTTCAATTCGTCCAGCTTGTCCTTGACCGCTTTCAATTCGTTGTACTTTGACAAAACGGACAAATAATACGCTTTGTCCGCCTGTACCTCGGGATATTCCAATAGCTCTTCAGTTTCGGGAAAGGAAACAATCGCCTTTTCCGCCGCGCTTATTATGTCGCCGTAAACACCGTACATGGGCAAATTATACCACACTTTACCGTTATTGTCAAATTGTGGATGCTCTTACCGCACGATCTGTAGCCACTCCCAATTGCCATTCGGCGGCGTTTGGTCTTTCGATTCCGCTACGGTCGGCTTAGGGCTCGTCGTTCAAAATCAATATAACATTAAGAAGTTTTCGGGACGGGAGAGCGGAATCAAAAACGATCGGCAAAGTAAAATACACCCCAAAAGAATGTTTGACTTTTGGGGTGTATTGCAATGTCGTTATGGTTTTGCGTTTATTTAATAAAGTTTGTGCCTTTGCCGGGCTCGATTATGGGGAAGGGCTGTTTGCCGCTCTTGATGCTTTTGAGCAGCCACGCCATATTGTGACCTAATGTGCGCATTATCTGCAAGCCTTCCTCGTCTTTTCGCACGTCGTCGGGCGTAAAGCCGTGCACGCCGTTCCAATACTGTGAGGAGACTATAGGCATGCGGTTGATTGTGAAATATTTGTTCAGCCTGTCGAATGCGGCCGTCGTGCCGCTGCGCCTTGCGCTGACTATCGCGGCGGCCGGCTTAAACAAAAGCGTGCCGCAGCTTGAGTAGAACACCCTGTCAAGCAGTGCGCACAGCGCGCCGTTGGGCGCGGCATAGTACACGGGCGAGCCTATCACAACCCCGTCCGCGGCGCGCATGAGAGAAAGTATTTCGTTTGCCGGGTCGTCGTCAAACGCGCATTGTCCCAACTGATTGCACCTGCCGCACGCGATACAGCCGCGCACGGGCCCGTTGCCTATGTGGTAAATTTGAGTGTCTATCCCGTGCGAGTTCAACGTTGTCGCAATCTCGTTGAGAGCGGTGTATGTACAACCTTTCTCGTGCGGACTGCCGTTTATAAGCAATACTTTCATTTTTACCTCGCATTTATCCTATTTATTCGCATACGCCTTTATGCCGTCGGAAAAGCGTGTCAGACCGTCGGTCATCTGCTTGCGACTGCATGCCAAGTTGATGCGCACGAATGTCTTGCCGTTACCGCGATACTGATTGCCGACGGACAGAATCAGCCCTGTTTTCTCCGTCAGAAAATCGCAAAGCTTGGCCGCGTCGTCGGTGACTGCCGAGCAGTCCACCCACATCAGGTACGTAGCGTTGCCGTCGACGACGTGAACTTTTTTGACGTTTCTTTTGATGTATTCCGTTGCGGCGCGGCGGTTTTCGGCGAGGTAGTCACGCAACTCGTCGAGCCACTTTTCGCCCTCGTTAAACGCTGTGATCGTCGCTTCCGCCGCAAAACAATTGGGCTCGGCGACCTCGCACGAATTGAGACCGCGAAACGCTTTTTCGCGTAAATGCTCGTTCTTGACAAACACCGCCGCCGACTGCAATCCCGCGATATTAAACGCTTTGCTCGCAGATATGCATGTGACGCTAATATCGGCGTTAGTTTCGGAAGCGGAGGCGAACGGCGTGTAGCTTACGCCGGGCAGGGTGAGATCGCAGTGTATTTCGTCGGACAGCACCACAACGCCGTGTTTGCGGCAAAGCTCGCCGATTTTCGCCAATTCGTCGCGCGTCCAAACGTTGCCCGTCGGGTTGTGAGGGTTGCACAGTATCATCATCGTGGTGAGCGGATTTTTCAGAGTTTTTTCCAATCCGTCGAAATCTATACTGTATTTGCCGTTCGAATAGGCGAGCGGGCATTCCGCTACGTGTCGCCCGAAGTTTTCTATGGAGTGGAAGAAAATATCGTACACCGGCGTAAGCACGGCGACGTTGTCACCCACGTTTGTTATGCGCTGTACGAGGCAGGATATCGCAGGCACGACGCCCGTGCAAAACTGAAGCCACGAGCGGTCGATGGTGTAGCCGTGCCGCCGAGTCCACCACGAGATTATGGCCGCATACCATTCGTCGGGTATCACCGTGTAACCGAACACGCCGTGCTTGACTCGTCGGGCGAGCGCGTCCGTGATTTGCGGCGCGGCGGCAAAGTCCATGTCCGCCACCCACATGGGAAGCGCGTTGTCCGCCACGTCCCATTTGAGGGAGTCAGTGCGGCGGCGGTTTGGTGTGTTGTCGAAATCGTACATCGGTTGACCTCTAAGCTTTTTGGGAACGGCAGACTATAACCGTCTTTTTGGGATCGACTCTATCTTTCTCTACAATCAGTTTGCCGATATGATCTGCGGTGATTTTGCCGCCGCTCGGATTGAGAACGCTGTCGACGTCCCCGTCGATATCCGCGTCGACGGTGGAATACTCGAAAGCGAGCGTCGTATTGATGAGCTTGCAGTTTTTCAGAATGAGATTGTCTATATAGCACATGCCTTGAAGGCTCTCGATAGTGCAGTTTACCAGAGTGAGGTTTTTGGCGTTCCAGCCGAGGTATTCGCCGGAAATGAACGAGTCGTAAACAGTCACGTTTTCGCAGTTCCAAAACGCGTCCTTTGTCAGAAGCTTGGAATTGCGAATGGTCACGTTTTTCGCCCCGTCAAAGCCGTAGTTGCCGTCGAGGACAAAATTGTCTATTTCCATGTCCTCGCAGTTCATGGCAAAGTAATCGCCGACGGCGGACACGTTTTTCATTACGACGGTTTTGCACGTCCACATCGTCTCGCTCGCGTGCGGCAAGGTGACGTTCTCGAGCGAGATATGCTCTGCGCGACGGAAAGTTTTGGGCGCTGTAATCAAGCAGTTGCGAAACGATATGTTGTCGGTGTACCAAACGCCCGCTCGCGCCGTGTCGAAGAGCGTGCAGTCGTCTACCTTGACGTCACGGCAATACCAGAGCGGATACTTCCATTTGAACATACTGCCGACAAGCTCGATATTCGCGCTCTCTTTGAGCGGCGATTCGCCGTCCTCGAAGGTGCAGTCGACTATCTTTAGATCGCGTGCGGCAAACAGCGCGCGTTCGCCCGTAAACGTTTGTCTTTTAAGTTCTTTCATAGCGTTCCTGATTTTCTCGGATAATGATTTTTCCAATATTATACCAAAACAGTAGGATTTGTCAAGGGAATAGCCGAACACACCCGATAATTTATCCTTGACTAAAACCGGGCGAGGGCGTATAATATGCGTACGACATTGCGAGTGACTAATCGAAATGGAAAAGTATATCAAAATCAGCGGCATACAAAAGCTTACATTATTGGACTATCCCGAGCACACGGCGTGCACACTGTTCGTGCCCGGTTGTAATTTACGCTGTCCGTTCTGCCACAACAGCGAGCTTCTTCAATCGGACTGCGAGTTTTACGACGAAAAAGAAATTTTCGCGTTTTTGGAAAAGCGGAAAGGCGTGCTCGAGGGCGTTTGTATTACGGGCGGCGAGCCCACGCTGTACACCGATTTGCCCCGCCTCTTGTCAGACATCAAGAAGCTCGGCTATCGGGTCAAGCTCGATACCAACGGCTACAATCCCAGCGCCGTCGACAATCTGATAAGGCGGGGACTTCTCGACTATATCGCAATGGACGTCAAGAATTCGCCCGAGCGCTACGCCGAAACGGTGGGGTTACCGGCGCATTTCGATATTTCGCCCATTCTTGAGTCGAGGAATATAATCATGTCGTCGGGCGTTGACTACGAGTTCCGCACGACGGTCGCCGCCGAGCTGTTCGACGAGGAGTCGATTGCCGGCGCGGCCAAGATGATAGCGGGTGCGAACAAATACTTCTTGCAGTATTTCGTAATGCGCGACACCGTGCCGAGCAAAACGCTGACCCCGCCGACCCAAGAGACAATGCACCGCTATCTCGATATTGCGCGCGAGTTCGTGCCCAATACCGAAATCCGCGGCGAGTGATATAAAAGAGCCTCTGCGCAAGATCGGCGCGTCACTTAGACAGAGGCTGTTTAATCAAAAAAATGAACGGAAGGAATTCAAAAAAGCGCGCGTTGTACGACGGCGATTTC
The DNA here is from genome assembly GCA_022508425.1 of Clostridiales bacterium. Taxonomy (GTDB): domain Bacteria; phylum Bacillota; class Clostridia; order Christensenellales; family Pumilibacteraceae; genus Anaerocaecibacter. Next base: position 11,658 of record JAFLVF010000041.1, read on the forward strand.
CGCGCGACGGGCGATAATGATTTGGATATTTTGGAGCGCATGCTGGACGGGCTGGGCGTCGGGAAACCGCGCGATGTCGCCGTGCGGCTTCTCGAGCGCTTCGGCGGATTTAGCGGCGTGTTCGCGGCGACCGAAGCGGAGCTCGAGGACATGGGTTTGTCGGCGCGCGAGAGCGCGTTCTTTGCCTTTGTCAATCCGGCGCTGAAGCGCGGCATTGCAGACGGCGAGTCGGCGAGCATTGCAGACGAGCGCGCGGCGGTAAACTGCGCTTTGGCGTTGTTCGGACGAAACAGCAAAACGGGGCTGTATGCGGTTTATTTGGACGGGGTCGGGCATAAGATATGTTCTGAGTACTTAGGGGAGACTGCGCCTTTCGGCGCGGCGGCGGTAGGCGCGTGCAGGTACAAAACGAAAAAACTGCTGATCGTATCCGTTAAGCGCGACGGAGACGTCGGCGAATTGGAGCTTTCCCGTGCCGCCGAACTTTCGGACACGACCCGACTTCTCGACATTTTGGAAATAGAGCTTGTGGATTTTTTAGAAACGGACGGAGCGGAGTTTTTCTCGGTAAGGCGCGCGATAGAGCGGGGAACGGGCAAGGCGAGTGTGCCGGACGCAGGCGATGCGCCGTTTGAAGAAACGGACTTTCGGAGCGGGATAGAGCGGTATGTTTCGGCCGCGCGCGCGGCAAAATCGCGCCGATAAAAAATTTGAAAATATAAATTCTTTGAAAAATTCGTAAAATACTTGAAATAAACGGGGATACGTGCTATAATCTTAAAAGACTCTGGCGATATCTAAAGGACGCGAATGCTATAATGGTAAAAACAGTAACTTTCAAATGCGATAAGTGCGACAAAGATCACGTGTTCGAAGTGGGCACAAAGAATATGGCGATGTTGCAAGACGCGCTGGAATATGTTCCCGAGCGCGAAGCCGGCAAAATGCTCGAGGCGGTCAACCGCATGCTCATGAACAAAACCGAGGCGCAGCGCACGGCGTTCATGATGAACAACGCCGACGCGCTCTCCATGATAAATTACGAGATTTGCGGTCCGGCGATAAACCTTTTCAATGTCGACGACGTGCGCGACATGTTCGCCAAGTACACGCCGGCGCAGATAGAGAAGCTCAATCAGAGCATGGCGCTGTGGGAGGACGTTCAAAGAAGCGAAGGGCTTATGGCGTTTGACGCGCTGTTCTATTGCAGAAAGTGCAAAACTTTGCAGCAGGGGCTGTATCTCAAGGTCAGATCGGTAGAGGACAAGAAAGAAAGGGTGTATATGTACACACCGAGGTGCAAAAAGTGTTCGGCAGAGCTTGCGCTCGTCGACGAAGCTAATATGGGATATTTGTTCGAGGGTTTGACTACGCGCGCACCCTGCCCCGATTGCGGCACAGGCAAGCTCGTCGTAAAAGAGGTTAAGTTCAAGCCGTAAGAAAAAGTATAAGTAAGCGGCGGCGGCAAAATCGGAGCGAAGACAAGCGAATAAAGCACGAAAAACCGTTTGACAAACCGTCGCCGAGAGCGTATAATAGACAAGCTTACGAGGTGTAGCGCAGTTGGTAGCGCGCATGGTTCGGGACCATGAGGCCGCGAGTT
>JAFLVF010000042.1 GCA_022508425.1 Clostridiales bacterium
GGGCTGGATAGACGTTATGCCCAACGACAACAAGCGCGGCGGCGCGTACAGCTGGAATGCTTACGGCACGCACCCGTACGTCATGCTCAATTATGCTCCGACTACGCACGACATTTTTACGATAGCGCACGAGCTCGGACACTGTCTGCACTCGTACTATTCGGCGGAAGCCCAGCCGTACGAGAAGGCGGGGTACGAAATTTTCGTCGCCGAGGTCGCCTCGACTTGCAACGAGACCCTTCTTCTCAACTATTTCATGAACAACGTCAAGGACGTCGACATCAAGAAATATCTGTTGAGCTACCGTCTCGACATGTTCAGAACTACGCTGTTCCGTCAGACAATGTTTGCCGAGTTTGAGTACGAGGCGCACAAAATGGATCTCGAGGGCAAACCGTTGACGCCCGCGACATTGTGCGAATTGTATCACGAGCTCAACAAGAAATATTACGGTCCCGCCGTAATTTCGGACGACCAAATCAAGTACGAGTGGTCGAGGATACCGCATTTCTTTACGCCGTTCTATGTTTATAAGTACGCAACCGGTCTCACCGCCGCGACGAGCATTGCCGAAAGCATTCTGTCAAAAGACGGCTATGTCGACGTTTACAAGAACAAGTTCTTAAAAGCCGGCGGGCATAAATCGCCGTACGAAATACTGTGCGACGCGCAAGTTGACCTAGCTACCGACAAGCCGTATGACGACGCGTTCAAAGTGTTCAACAGCGCGCTCGACGAGCTTGAAAAATTGTCGAAATAAGAGGGAGCGATTAGCAAGCTGCTTACAACGCGGTTTCGCCGCTTGATATTAGTACTGACGATTGCATTCGCCGCAGTGGTTTTAAGTGCATGCGGGGCGAGTCTGACGTTTTACGACTACTACGAGGACGGAGTGCGCGTCAACGAGTACGTGCTCGAAATCGACCGCGCCACCGTTGACCGTATGGAAGAGAGCGCTATATCGGACGACGAGGGCGAGCGATATACCGTGCAAGTGTATTTCCGCGAGCTGTTCGTCTCTTACGGCTACGAACTGATAGCCGCGTCATCTACGGACGACGGGTATGCGGCGCGTTACCGAAAGAGTTTTTATAACGGCGTCACGCCCGAATTGTACGAGATAACGGGAGCGATGCTCAACTACGAGTCCGAGATCAAGCGCAATCCGTTCACGGCGAAAGTCAAACGGACCGCCGACAATCCGTTCAACGGCGTGCGCGCCGCGTATGACGGCGTGACAGATCCCGACGTTTCGGGTAGGCTGATAGAGCAGCTCAAGAACGGACGCGTCGCATTCGACGAGTACAACGAGCGAAAGGTGCTTTTCCCTGCGGTGCAGGACGCCTTTCCGTACTTACAAGGTATCGACCCCGACAGACTGTTACTCTCCTTCGCGGTGGACGGGAGCGCTCGCATGAAGTCAACCGGCACGGCGACAAAGCTTACAAGAGATTACAGTCGTTACGTTTTTTCGCGGTATTTCGATACGACGGAGCGCAAGGTGGAGTTTGAGTACACCCGTCCCGTCGCGTACGGTTGGTACATCGTGGCGTTGCTTGCCGGCGGTGCGGTTGTCGGGATATTCGTGTTAGCGACCAGGCAAAAAAAGCAAAAGACGACGCTGTTAGACAGGTTTCCGTACAATCCGGAAGAGTATAGGGACTACGACAGCCACCTGCCTATCGGCAAGAAATAAGCTTTTCACACGGCATTGTTGCCGCAACCAAGGAGTATCAAATGGCATACACAGACGAACGCGAGAAGTTCGCGAAGAAACATCCGAACGTACAGGTCAGGGAAACGCCTAACAGCTACGAAGCGGAGATTGCGCTTTTGGGCGGAATCATGCTCGACGCGCAAACGGCGACCGACTATATTCCTCAGCTTTCCGAGGATGACTTTTACACGCCCGCCAACAAGTATGTTTTCGAGGCTATGAACGGTTTGTTTTTGGCGACAAAGCCCATTGATTTCGTAACGGTAGTCAACACGCTGGAATCGTCCGGCACGATAGGGCTGTGCGGCGGCGTAGATTACATTACGCGCGTCGCTTCCGCAGTTCCGTCCGTCGCCAATTCCGAATATTATTTTAACATCGTCAAAAAGCACACGCAGCTGCGCGCTCTGCTCAATATAGCGAACAAGATGACCGAAGCGGCGTACTCGCTCGATCCCGACGACAATGCGCTGACTGCCGCCGAGGCCGAGCTGTACAGCCTCGCGGAGAACGGCAAGCGCGGCAAGCCTCAATTGATAAACACCTACATCAATGACGCGCTGGTCGATTTGAAAAAACGCCAGAGCGACCGCGACGCATATCGCGGTGTTCCGAGCGGTTTTCCCAAACTCGATATGCTGTTGGGCGGCGGTTTCCAAAAAAGCGACCTTATTATTCTCGCGGCGCGGCCCGGTCAGGGCAAAACGAGCTTTGCGATGAACTGCGCTGTCAACGCCGCACTCGCGCGCCGTCCCGACAACAAGAAACCGTATTCCGTCGCCGTGTTCTCGCTCGAAATGAGCGCCGTTCAGCTCGCCAAGCGTATACTGTGCTCGGTGGGCAGCTTCGATATGTCAAAGGCCAACCGTGCCAATATCGACGACATGGGCTGGACCAAGCTGTACGGCGCACAGCACAGATTCGAGAACACAAGCTTGTACGTGGACGAGTCGGGCAGCGGCACGCCCGCCGAGATTTTGAGCAAGTGCCGTGCGTTAAAACATTCCCAATCGGGACTCGATCTTGTCATGATAGACTATCTTCAGCTCATGCACAGCGGCAAGAAAATAGACAATGTCGTGCACGAGATAGCGGAGATTACTCGCTCGCTCAAGCTCGCCGCAAAAGAGCTCGACGTGCCCATACTCTTGCTCTCGCAGATGTCGCGCGATATCGACAAGCGCAAGGACCCGCGTCCGCAGCTTAGCGACCTGCGCGACTCGGGCGCAATCGAGCAGGACGCCGACATAGTTTTCTTCCTCGACAGGAATGCCAAAGCAACCCCGGTCGAGGACACGGCCGACGACGGCAAGTCGTTTGTCGGCGGCAATACCGTTTTCCTCAATATAGCAAAACACCGTAACGGCGAGACAGGCGATATCAGACTGGTGTGGATTCCGTCGACGGTAACGTTCCGTTGCGTCGATTCCATGCCCGGCATGAGCGAGCCCAATAAGAACTTCGGCAGAAACAAGAACAGCTTTTATTCCGATTACGGCGAGGAGGCGCCGCCCCCGCCGGACGAAGCACCCACCGCCGAGGAAATGGGCCTGATAGACGAAGATTAAAAAAGGCAAGCGTGCCGCACATAGCTATTGACTTTGCGCCGCGAATATGTTAAAATTACTATAGTCATACTTACGGCAAAAACAGAGTATTTAATACTATCGTAACGAAATCAAAGAATCAATCTGTGATTGAAAGGAGAAGAACAAATGAGAATAGAATGCAACGGTAACGATCTCGGCGACGCAGTCGCAAAGGTAATCAAAGCGGTTTCGGCGCGCTCGACCAACCCCGTGCTCGAGGGAATCAAGCTGACCGCCGAAGAAGGCACGCTCACGCTGACCGCGACAGACCTCGAACTGTCAATAGAGCACATGATTCGCGCGAAAGTAGTGGAAACGGGCGACGCTGTTGTGCCCGGCAAGCTGTTCGGCGAGTTTGTAAAGAAGCTGACCGCGCAAAACATAGTCTTGACCGCGACCAACGACAGGCTCAAGATCAATTACGACAGGAGCGAGGGCGAGTTCGGATGCTATCCTGTCGAGCAGTTCCCCATTGTCAACCGTATCGATGACACGCAGTATTTTGTAATGAAAAACGCCGATTTCCGCGACCTTGTCAACAAGGTTGCCTTCTCGGTATGCACGGACGACGCGCACCCGACGTTGAAGGGCGTGCTCATGGAAATTTCGAGCGCCGACGTTACGGCCGTCGCGCTTGACGGATACCGCCTTGCAAAGTGCGTCAAACCCATCGTGTCGACGACGGCGGAGACGAGTAGAGTAGTGCCCGTCCGCGCGATTATGGAGATATCCCGACTTGTTCCCGATAACGATGAGGAAATAAGATTCTATCTGCACAGAAACTATCTCATGGTCCGCATAAATGCCACTACCATTACGACGCGATTGATAGACGGCGATTTCGTCAATTACCGCCAGATTGTGCCGCAGCACTTCGAAACGCAGGTGTATATACCCAAAACGCTTTTCGAAGAGGCGATAGATCGCGCGGTACTGCTTGCGAGGACGGAGAAGAACAACTACCTCGTTCGCTTCGATATCTCGCAGACCAATATGACGGTGCGCTCGCACAGCGACGTCGGTACGCTCGAGGAGAACATCCCCGTCAAGACGGACGGCGCGGATATATACATCTCGTTCAACGCGCGGTACTTCACCGAGTTCCTGCACTACATGTCGAGCGATACGATTGTGCTCAACCTTACCAACTCGACGTCGGCGTGCATAATCTCGCCCGTCGGCGGCCTCGACGAGTATATCTATCTCGTCCTGCCCGTAAGAAGCATCTAAAAGACAGTCAATCAATAATACGAAAAAAATCAGACTGCGATTACAGTCTGATTTTTTGTGCATTTATAAGCCGATAATTCAGTTTTTGAAAGAAAAGGTTTCGGTGTAGACGGCGTCGCAACGAGTTCCTCCGAACTTGTCGACGGTGAATATCTCGTGGATTGTGACGCGCGACGGCCTCTTGCCGTCGGTGTCGAGCGTGACTTCTATCAGATCGTATACGGGCGACTTATTGACGTCGAGCGTGGTCTTGACCTCGTTAGAGCAGTATTTTGCGGCGCGCTTGGGCTCGAGCGTATAGCGGAATGAATTGTCGGACAGCTTGACGGCGGAAAGAATGTTGCCGTTGAGCTCGTACTTGACAAGTCCAAGTTCGGGTTTGCCGAACTTGGCGACATACTCGTTGTATGAGTATTCTTTCGGATTGGAATACGAAAAGTTTTTGCGCTTGTAAGTGCCGTCATACGAGTACAGCTTGCCGTCGGAGACCTTGCGTTTGATCCCGGCCTTGACGAACGCCGACACGCTCTCCGCCGTACTGACCGCATCGCCGTCGGATATGACTCGGCCGCCGCTTACCGATATTTTGTACGGTATGCCGAAAACCTTGGCCTTGATTGTGCCCGACAGCTGTGTTTCAAAATCGTGAGATGCGGTGTACGCCGTGCAGTTGTTGAGTGCGCGAACGGCGTCCGGGTCCGTACCCGAGGTGGTCGCGGCGCCCGCAGTGCGAGCGGGCGGGGCAAACGCTATCGCTATAAATATAGCAAGCACGCTCAATAACAGCAATGACGGAATAACGGCGGACAGCCGCGCTTTAGCTTCGGTAGTCATGCTTATAGTATTAGCAACGACGAAAAATAAAATGCGGCAAGTCAAAATACTTTACATTTTTGTCAAAACGGTATATAATATCATTGTAATAAACAGTACGGAGGCATACCGAAGCGGTCACAACGGGGCGGTCTTGAAAAGCGATTGAATTACGGCGGTCTATTCGATAAAATCTTTCTACAAATGTTTTCGTGGTAAATGTTTATGCGGCTAAAACACTTGCTTTAAACCCCGAAAATCAGCTAAAATAACCCTATCGGGCAAACTAATCCAACGGTCAAGTTTTTCTACAAAAAACCAAAGCGAACACCAATTTCTACAAATATTTCTACAAAATGTTTTTTGAGCTACAAAAACACATTTTTGCGGAAATCATATCAAAAATATACGGAAGGTTGGCCGAGAGGTCGATGGCACCAGTCTTGAAAACTGGAGATGGGAAACTATCCGAGGGTTCGAATCCCCCACCTTCCGCCAAATCAAAGAATACGAGCTCACGCAAAATAGGGCTCGTATTTTTTTGCAATAGATTATTTTGACTTCTTCAAAATTTTCGTTGTAACGACTATCATGAATATACCGATTGCGGCGGTGAGCGCACATACGGCCGCGCCCGTTATTGCATTCATTGTCCCTATATTGAAGTCGCCCATACCCGTGCCGAACTCATGGAACATTGCCGTCTGCAAGGCAAGGATAGAAACAAAAGCGTCTGCAAGATTTATGTTCTTGGACGCTCTCACCGTCATTTCATTTGTCTTTCTCGTTTTTACAAAGTTATAAATCGCCATGCCGATTTTATAGAAAGCATAAACAGCATAGGCGTAAATCGTAAGGCCCGTATGAATAAATGCGTTGTTTGCTCTCACCATCTGCACGATTGCAGGGGTTAGGGCTATTGGGAGAAGAACTAAAATAATACCGCATTTTCCGTAAACTTTGGTATCGCGCAGATGCGTTTTTTCTTCCGTTTGTCCGTTTGCTATAGCCTTGCGGCGGCGTGAATGATATATGAGTATGCCGCCGCGCAGGACAATAAGAAACACATAATACGCAGCCAGTGCGCCGAACCATATCGAGCCGATAATTATCGCAACAGTGCCGTTATAAATGGCGAACGCAATATTTATGATGAATGCGCCGATGGAAAAGAATATTGTTCTAAACCCATACTCGGTAAACAGTCTATTCCAAAACGGACGGTTTTCCGACCATTTCATGGCTCGCTCTTGTACAGTCGGCAGCACTTTGATTATTCCGTAAACGGAATATCCTACGCTAACCACCATGATGCCGAGAAAGACAAAGCCCAAAATCGTGGGACCGTCCTGCGTCATAATAATTGCTGTGCCGACGATAGCTCCGACGGCAATAATCATTACTATAAGCAAAAACCATATTCGCGGCTTGATAAAAAAGTCAAGTATCTTTTTGAAGTTCATACTGTTAATTCTTATTATATTTCATTGTCGGTCTTATGCAGATAGTAATAATTTCGCAGATGAAAAGTATATCGTCCACGCAATCCCGATTTACCCATTCCGTAGTGATTGCCGTCACTCCGCTCAAAAAGTATTTTGACATATATGTAACTACCGTCTTATCCGTAACGCCGTTCTTTGCATAAATCGGCACCATAATATTGTCTATTAAGAGCTGATCGGTCGCACCGGTCGAAAAGGCGTTTGAGTTGTTGTATACCTTAAAAATCCGCTTGTGCTCCTTGATAAACCGAAGATATGGCACGATATATTGCGGCGAGGCGAAGATAAGCTCGTCTGCATCAAGTTTATTGATGTCAACCTTTAAGCTGCTGTCAAGCTCGTCAAAGAACCCAATGATAAGCCCTGCGTGTGTTTCTTGCAGAAGATCGTATGTATTATCATAGTGCGCGTAAAAGGTAGAGCGGTTGACTCCCGCTTGTTCGCAAATATCCTTAATGGAAATGTCCTTGAACTCCTTGCGCTCCAAAAGGGCAAGCAATGCTCTATTCATCTTTGCTGCAGTATTTTGAAATTTTGCTTCCGACTTATTCATGTCACTATTATATAAGATTTGCAAAAAGAAATCAACAATTGTTCGGTTTTATTATGTAAAAACTTTTAGAAACCAACATTTATCGGAATTTATGTTGTGGTGTTTTGTCAGAGGGGTCGATATAATGGAACTGTAAATCAGCTCAAAGCAACAAGGAGAACAAAAACATGATTGAAGATGAAAACACGGAGATTACAGAAGACGATCTCAATGACTTTTTGTCCACAAAAAGCGATGAAGACCGGATGAAAATCCTACTTGCACACGCTGAGAGAAATCAAAAAATTATTCAAATAAGGAGAGTAAAAAACATGGAAAACAATCAAGTCGGAAGCGCCGTCGGCTATGACGAAGTTAGCGAACAGTTCGAAGAATTTTGCCGCACAAAAGGCATTAAAGCAAAGTTCCGTCTTGCTTTTCAGCAGATGAGCGAAAATGCCCATAAGCAGCACGAACAAGACAAAGCGACTTTTGAAGCAAGAAAGGCACAATCGGCGGAGGACAACAAGGAGTTTGTCGAATTCCTTCATACAAAGGGATTTAAGGCTAAATGCCGGCTCGTTATAGAGAACATCAAACGAGGTGCGCGCGAAAGCAAAGAAAAAACTCGCAAGCAAATAGCTGCGACACACGCACGTACACAAGCAAGCATCAATACGCATAGCGGACACAGTGCATCCGTGGATTATACCGCAGAACAGCTATCCGCAGAGTTCAACGCTTTTCTCAAAGAAAAGGGACTTGACGATAAATATGTTGTCGAGGTAACGGAGGAATAAGCGAATAAGGAGTTAATTTATGAACGCGATTGAAATAAGAAATCTATCAAAAAGTTTTCGCGGAATGTACGCCGTGGACGGGCTTAATATGACTGTACCCGTCGGAGCAATATACGGCTTTATCGGAGAGAACGGCAGCGGAAAGTCCACTACTGAAAAACTCATCTGCGGGCATCTTGTGCCGGACAATGGGCAAATCAAGCTGTTCGGCAAAGACTACACGGATGCAGGTGTGCGAGTAAGAGTGGGCGCCCTCATAGAAAATGCGGGATGCTTCCCCAATTCAAGCGTGTGGGCTAACCTTATGATGCAGGCGTTAAACTTGGGAATACAAAATCGAGCGGAGGAAATCAACCGCGTACTTAAAATAGTTCGCATGGAAGATAACGCTCACATCAAATTCAAAAGCTGCTCTCTCGGTATGAAACAGCGTATAGGTATTGCTATGGCGCTACTCGGCGATCCCGCCCTACTTATTCTCGACGAGCCCATCAACGGACTTGACACAGACGGAATGAGAATCATGCGCGAAATACTTGTCGATATAACACAAAACTACGGCTGCACCGTTCTCATCTCCTCGCACATACTCGGCGAGCTTGAAAAAATCGCCACGCACTACGGCATAATCCGTCAAGGCAAGATGATTCAAGAGCTTTCCGCCGCGGAAATGGACGCACGGTCGCGCGTTGTTGTTTCTGTCAAAACGGACAACGTAGTGGGTGCAGTAGTCGAACTGACGAGGCGGTTTGGAAACGCAAAAATCGAGGACGGTTATATACGCGTCTATGACGTGGACGATACCGAGCGGATTGCGGAATGTCTTTTGCAAAGCGGACATACAATCAGCGAGATCGTAAAGAACAAGGTCGGACTCGAGGAATACTATGTCGAGCTTATGAGTAAAAAGGAGGCAGTGTAATTATGGAAAAGACAACAGAATTGAAGTTTACTTCGCCGAGCTTTTTTCAGAGGTTAAAAGGGATGCTCGGCGTGGACTTTTACAGGTTGTTCCACACGCCGCTGTTTTACATCTTTCTCGGAATAGCCGCAATTATTCCGGCGCTTGTCTTGATGGGATCGACTATGGGCGGCGGAGAAGAGATTGCAGAGGCGACGCCGCTATTTACAAACGTCTGGCAGATAATAGCCGCAGATTCGCCGCTTTACATTGTGAATACCATCGGCGAATACGCCAATATGAACATGGTGTTCATCTTCGGCGGAATAATGGTTTCAATCTTTATCGGTCACGATTATAAGAGCGGCTATGTAAAACAACTGTTCACAACACACCCCAAAAAAGAGGACTACATGATGAGTAAAACGCTCGCCTGCGCTTTTGCAATGGCTTGTATGTGCGGTACTTATTTTGTAGGAGGATTAGCTTCGGGACTGTTTTCGGGGTTGTCGTTCAAAGTGAACGCCGGCTCGCTTATTTGCGCTATACTCGGCAAGATAATAATGAGCTTGGGTTGGGCGAGCTTATATACATTTATCAATATTATTTTCCGCAGCAAGTTCGGTATATCGATTGCGCTTTGTTTCTTTCTCGGCACCGGAATTCCGATTATCGGCGCGGCGGCGGTCGTAGGAAATTCCGCCGCGCTCAATATTTTCTTGTACGGCTCGTCCGTTTATGCTTGCCTTTCGGCTAACTTCCTATCCGTACTCGTCTGCCTTGTTTGCTCGGTGGCGTGGGCGGTAATCTATAACATACTCGGCTCGCTTATATTATCCAAGCGCGACTGCTATTAAGGAGAAAACAAAAAATGAACGCGATAGAAATAAGAAATCTCACTAAAAATTTCGGAGAAAAACAAGCTCTTAACGGCTTGAATATGACCGTCCCCGTAGGCTCGATTTACGGCTTCATCGGCGAAAACGGCAGTGGAAAGTCCACAACCGAAAAGATAATATGCGGACTGCTTGTTCCGAACGGAGGCGAAGTTAAGCTGTTTGGACGCGATTATAAAGACCAAGACGTTCGGGCAAAAATAGGCGTACTCATAGAAGCGCCCGGGTGCTTTCCAAATTACAGCGTTTGGAACAACATGATGCTGCAAGCCGCCAATCTATCTATCCCCAACGCAGAGGAAGAAGTCAGAAAAGTCCTTAAAATCGTCAGAATGGAAGGCTCGGCTTCCAATAAGTTCAAAAACTGTTCATTGGGTATGAAACAGCGTATAGGCATAGCGTTTGCACTTCTCGGCAATCCCAAGTTACTTATTCTCGATGAGCCTATCAACGGCTTGGATGCCGACGGTATGAGGATTATGCGTGAAGTGCTTGTTGACATCACCAAAAACTATAACTGCACGGTCGTTATATCGTCGCACATACTCGGCGAGCTTGAAAAGATTGCAACGCATTACGGAATTGTTCGCGGCGGCAAGATGATAAAAGAAATGACCGCCGAACAACTTGACGCAGACTGCCGCACCTATGTTGCGCTGAAAACAAGCGATTTAGCGGCTGCACAGGCTTGGCTTGGGCGCAAGTATCGTCTTGTAAAATTTGACGAAACGGGCGAAAATTTAAGAATCTACGACGCGGTGTCCGCAGAGGAAATAGTCGATTATCTGTATAGGCAATGCAACATTTTGGTCAGTGAGATAAAAACGGCAAAAATCGGTTTGGAAGAATACTATATCGACTTGATGAAGGAGGGCAGATAATGGAAATGCAGTTTGAAAAGCAAGACTTCGGCAAAAGGCTGAAAAGTATGCTGAAGGTGGATTTTCGCAGAATGTTCACTATGCCGCTCGTCTATATAATGCTCGGAGTGAGCTTTGTCATGCCCATACTCTTTTTGGTAATGACGTCTATGATGCCCGGCACTACTGTTGTGGATCCGACTACGGGCGTGGAAACGGCGATGGAAACCTTTACGAATGTTTGGCAAGCTATCGCCGCTACGAGTGACGCCGATATGATGAGCATGAGCCTAACGGGAATGTGCAATATGAATATGCTGTACTTTCTTATTGCGGTTTTGGTCTGTCTGTTTGTTTCCGAAGATTTCAGAAGCGGTTACGCCAAAAATCTGTTTACCGTTCGCTCAAAGAAAACAGACTATGTGATTTCAAAATCGCTTGTTTGTTTTGTCGGCGCGGCAGGAATGCTTTTTGCGTTTTTTATCGGCGCGATGCTCGGCGGCGGGATTGCAGGGCTTCCGTTCGATTTGGGTTCGGTGAACGCAGGAAATGTTATCGCGTGCCTTCTTTCAAAGTTTTTCCTCGCCGCCGTGTTTGTCGGAATTTATCTTACAATGAGTGTTGTAGGCAAGCAAAGAGCGTGGATTTCCATACTCGGATCGTTTGCGGTTGGTATGCTTATGTTTATGATGATTCCCATGATGACGCCGCTTGACGCTACATTTATGCACGTTATTATGACGCTTGCAGGCGGCGGATTGTTCGCTGTCGGATTGGGCGCAGTAAGCAACCTGATACTAAATAAAACAAGTTTAGTGTAACCTTATAGAACATACTAAACTATAAAAGCGAATCCGTGTTCCAACTTTGAAAAAGTATATTATACACCAATATGGGCAGTCATAATCGACTGCCCATATTTCGGCGTTTGTATATTTTAAGCTGTCGCTCGGTTTCGTTTTGCTTTGGCTTGCATAAATTCCATGTAGTCAAAGTATTCGTCAAGAGTTTCGAATCCGAGCCTTGCCATTTCCGCTTTTGCTTTTTTGTACTCCGCAACCGAATCGCTTTCGGTGGGTATCGCTTGTATGTCGATTTGCTCGTCCTGTTCTGCATCGTCATCAACAGGCGGAATTTCTTCGATTTCTACAGGTTCAGTTTCCGTCGCTTGTTCGTGTTCCGCGCCCCTGAACAGAGTGGATAGCAGGGCTTGTGCTTCGCTTGTGTTTTGCGCTTTTATGTCCAAAGTGCCGCCGCCGAACACGCTTGTAAGTGTACTCGCCACATTCAACTTGGACGAATAATTCAAATGGCTGTAAATATCGGCGGTGGTGCTTATTGCGGAATGACCTAACCACTCTTGAATTTCCTTCATACTTACGCCGCAGGCGATCAAAAGACTCGCGCAGCTGTGACGCAATTCGTGGAAGCGTATGGGCGGCAATCCGTTTTGAGCGAGAAGTGATTTGAAGTGACTTGTGAGCGTGTTGGGATTGATGAGCTTTCCGAGATCGTCTACCCAAACATAGTCAACGTTTCGCATATCGTAACCGTTAGAGTAGAGGGTGCGATTGTTTTCTTGCTGCGCTCTGAGCTTTAGCAGCGCGTCTTTCAAATCGGGTATAAGCGGCATCGTGCGCTTACTCGATGCGTTTTTCATCATGTCTTTTTTGATGAGCTGCAATTTTCCGTTTACACAAGTTTGCACTATCGAATGGTTGAGCGTGAGCGTATTCTTTTCAAAGTCAATGGAATTCCATTGCATACCACAAAGCTCGCTACGGCGCAATCCGTAGAACGCGGTCATCTTATACATTAACTCAAATCTGTCGCCCTGCATACAATCGAAAAGCGTTTTTAGTTGCTTTATGTCGTAGTACTTGGCTTCGTACTTCGGGCTTTTCGGCTTTTGCACCTTTGCGGCAGGGTTGATAGGTATTATGTCGGTGCGGTAAGCTATTTCCAACGCTCTGCGGATAATAACGTGCGCGTGAGTACAGTTCTGAATAGTTTTGCCGTTATCCATAAGCCATTTGTAATAAGTCTGAATATCCACAGGCGTTATGCCTTGCAAGGTGATACCGCGTTCGTTAAAATACTCGGCAATAAACTTAATTTTGCTTTTGTAGGCGGCATAAGTGGAAATCTGTAAATTCTGCTTTGCGATTTCGATCCATTCCTTAAGGTAGTCGCCGAACAGCATATCGTTATTGTCCGGCTGTGCCTTTGTTGCAGTGGCAGCTTCGCCGCCGAAGTTCGCAACGATTCCGCGCATAAGTTCTTCCGCGGCGCGCTTGTTGTTCTTTGCGTCCAAGCCCGTCGCAACCCATTTCTGCTTGTTCTTTCCGCCGTCCTGATAGGATA
>JAFLVF010000043.1 GCA_022508425.1 Clostridiales bacterium
TCAGACGAAAAATCAACGAAATGCGGCTGGCGCGAGCGTTAGAGCGCGTATACAGCAAGGATCGCATACTCGAGAGCTATTTCAATATACTCTATTTCGGATCGGGAATATACGGGCTTGGCACGGCCAGCCGCGTTATGTTTGACAAATCCGCATCCGAATTGACCGTCGCTGAGGCTGCCGCGCTCGCGTCAATTATCAACAATCCGACAAAATACAGTCCTTATAATAATCCAGACAATCTGTCAAAACGCACCGCGCTTGTTCTAAAGCTGATGCTACAGCAAAATTATATCACCGATCAAGAGTATAATGATGCCCTCAAACAACCTCTTACTTTCAATAAGAATAAACAAAATCAATTTATAGAGGGCGTAATAAAGGACGCATGCAGACGGTATAATTGCAATGAGAAACAACTTTTTGCAGGAAATTATACCATTCACACGGCTTATGACGGCATCATTACGGCAAGTGCGCGAAATGCTATCAAAGATTTAGGCAATTTCGACGGCACAATCAGAGTGCTCGTACTCGACAATCAAACAGGTCGAATAGTTTGTGATGAAACTAATATCGATAAGTATATCGACGCTCGGCACTCGCCCGCTTCCACGATAAAACCGTTTCTGTCATATTCGCCGGCACTTGAAATACTGGGATATAACCCGATGACGCAGATTAATGACGAAAAAACTTTTTTCGGAGATTACAGTCCGCGCAATTACAAAAACATTTATCGCGGCTGGCAATCGCTCGAAGATTGCTTGATATATTCGTCTAACGTGGCGGCTGTTAAGCTATTTACAGACGTAGGCGCCGATAATGCGTTACACACGGCAGAAGCGTTCGGGCTAAAGCTGGACGAGGAGGACATCACGCCGGCCGTAGCTCTCGGTGGGCTAAAATACGGCGTTACTCTACCCGAGCTTGCCAATGCGTACAGAACGCTCGCTAACGGAGGAATATATTCGGACTGCGGTTATGTGGCCGGTAGCATAGCAAATTCGGACGAATATATTCAAAATAGTCACGCATATCGCGCTGTTTCGCCGGATACAGCCTATATTCTTACCGATATGCTGACAAAATGCGCCGAGCGCGGCACGGCAAAAAAACTCGCCGGTATAGGCAATATTGCGGCCAAGACCGGCACAAACGGCGACCGTAACGGCAATTACGATTGCTATTGCGTAGCTTATACCGCTACTAATACGATTGCCGTATGGTTAGGTGCCGACCAAAACCCTATCGATAATAATATCACAGGCGCTTCATGTGCCAAAATCATCAAGAAATTATTTGATGACGGCGTATTATCGAGCGCAGAGAAATTCTCTATGCCTGACTCTGTTGCATATTACGAAATAGATAACAGAGCGCTTCGCGATAGTCACGAAGTATATCTTGCCGATCCGCTTTTGCCTAAACGCTACCGCACGCGCGTCTTGCTGTCAAAGAGGCATTTGCCCATCAGAAAAAACATCGATTATATCGACTATTTCGATGAATATTATTGGATAGATTTTTTGGATTCACTAAACTAGTAGTTTAGCTCGACAATTTCCATTGCCGATAAGGCATCGTCTATTAATTCATTATAATTTTCTATTCTGCTCTCCTGCTCTTCCACCTTGGCAATCTCCGGCTTGATGAGCGGATAATCGGGCAAAAACACAGTACAACAATCTTCAAACGGCTCGATTGACGTATTGAAAGTATCTATTTTTTGAGCAATATCTATTATCTCGTCCTTGTCCATACCGATTAGCGGTCTAAATACCGGAATCGATACTACCGCATTGGTAACGGTAATGCTCTCAAGCGTTTGGCTGGCGACCTGACCGAGACTCTCGCCGTTGATTATGCAACCGCAATCGTTTGATTTTGCTACGCGCTCAGCAATTCGCATCATAAACCGCCTGACAAGCGTAATCATATAATTGGGCTTGCAATTCTTGTGTATGGTCTCTTGTATCTTCGTAAGCGACACGCATTTCATATTTAGGTACGGACAATAATTTTTTAGCTTGTGCGCAAGAGTAATCGCCTTGTCCTTCGCCGCCTCGGACGTGTATGGATAAGAATGGAAATGGAGCGCCGTAAGTCGCATTCCGCGCTTAGCGAGCATATATCCTGCGACAGGGCTGTCTATACCACCCGACAACAGCAATAACCCGTGCCCGCCTGTGCCCGACGGCATTCCGCCGGCGCAAGATATGGAGTTGTCATATAGGTAGACGTCGCCTCCGTCGCGAATATCGACTTGCAGATTGTAATCGGGTGAATGCAGATCTACCGACAGGTTTTGCTTTGCCGCAATGACTTTTTCGCCTAACGCACGGTTCATCTGCATGGAATCGAGCGGATATTTCTTGTACGAGCGGTGCGTTGTTATTCTGAACGTACCGTTGTCCGGCGACATTTCCACACATTTCGTTGCAATCTCGTCGATATCATAACCGCAACGTTTCGCTATCGACAATGAATGCAGTCCAAAGACTTGCTTTAGACGACGGATGATCTCGTCCTCATCGGAAATATCGTATTCCTTGACTACATAGCGACCTCTGCCGAAGTACAGACTGCAATCTATTCCGTCAAGCTTTGCTCTGATGTTATCTTTCAGAATATTTTCGAAATATGAGAAATTTTTTCCTTTGAGATATACTTCCCCATATCTGATTATTATCACATTATCCGACATTGTTACTCCTTATGCTGTCTGCCGCAGAAATAATAATTCCGGCCGCTTCCATAACGTCGTCTCGCGTAATATTAGGGAATAAACTTATACGCACGCAACATTCGATTTCCTTCTCGGACAGTCCCATAGCGGCGAGCACACGGTTGCCGCGTTTAGAGCCCGAACATGCCGCGCCTTTACCTATTATAACGCCGTTGTCAGCAGCTAAGTTTTGTAATATTTCAGCTTTTACGTTGGGAAAATGTACGCACAATATATACCCACTGTTGTCACCGCCGACGATTTTGCACCCGTAATCCGAAAAGTACGCACACAGCTCATCACGGATATCGGATATATTATTGTTTTTTTCGAATGCGGAAAACTGTTGTACGGCAGACGCAAAGGCCGCAATATACGGCGTATTCTGCGTGCCGGAACGCATATTTCTCTCCTGCCCGCCACCCAACATAAACGGCGCTATCGTTATTCCGCGGCGGATATACAGCAAACCTATGCCTTTCGGCGCGCCGAGCTTATGCGCGCTCGCACTGTACAAATCAACGCCCAGACTGTCAAGCCTTTCGTGCGTCTTGAGCAGAGCCTGCACTCCGTCGGAGTGAAACAGCGCGCGCGGCGCCTTTTTCCTGACGATATAAGATAACTTTTTGATAGGATTTACGGTACCCGTCTCATTGCTGACGTGTATTACCGATACAAGGCTTGTATTTTCGTCTACAAGCTTCGAAAAAGCGTTTTCGTCTACTTTACCGTCGCGCGTGATAGGCGCGATTCTGACGTCAATTCCGCGGCTTGCAAGGCGCATTGCGGGCTCATATACGGACGGATGCTCGCCTGCCGATATTACTACATTTCCTTTAGGGCTTTTTCTGCCGTGCTCGAATACCCAGTTGTTCGCTTCGGTAGCGCATGAGGTAAATATTAACTCGTCGCCGGTTGCGCCGATTGCGCTCGCTATCGTTTGACGGCATTTGTCAATTTCCGTCTTGACAGATACCGCATGTTTATACGTCGCGTTCGGGTTGAAAAACCCGTCAGACATTGCGCGTTCTGCCGCAGTTATCGCGCTGTCAAATACTTTGGTCGTTGCGGCATTATCGAGATATATCATTGGGCGGTATCTTCCTTGTATGTGTTACTTTCGGAATCGTCTTCTACTTCGTCGAGATTACTTATGGCTTCACTGTCATCTTCCATCAATACTTGTTCGACGTCGTCTTCGTCATCTTCTGCGGATTGCTCGAGTATTTCTTTCTCGTTTAAATATTTTTCTACATCAGCTACGCTCTTGTCAAAAACCATAACAGCAGACACCGCACGTTTGAGCGCGATAATCAATCCTCTGTCGGGCTCCAAGAAAATCAAACGTTTGCCCTTGTCGGTATTATACAGAATATACAAAACGGCCTTTTCGTCGTCGTAATTAACTAAAGCAAGAATCTTTTTTTGTGCGGCGAGATCGGCTTTCTTATACCCCTCCGAATCGAAAGCGCCCACCGACTCGATTGTGCGAAGCCGTATGGTGTGCTTCACTTTGCGTTGACTGCGGAAATATACCTCGGTAATCTTTAAGTATTCGTCGTCAAGCGTGTAGTCGTACTCAGTGTTGTTGCGCTTGTTGATACGGCCGAGAATAATAGCGGCGATGATAAAAGGAACGGCAATGGCAATCAATATTCCGAGCAGCATTGCAAAGTTCTCGTTTGTCACAAGCATTGCGCTCGTCATAAGCACGCTGAGAGCTACGATAATACAAATCGTTTTTGCAATCGTAAAAGTTTTTGTCTTTCGAATTCGCTCGTCAATATTGTTATTGACGAGATTTTGCTCGTAATACAGCTCCATTATTTCTCCGATAAATCTGATTTTTCGGGCGCTTTTATTACTGTGCCCACATTGGATTTGTGCTTGTTCTCATCGAAAAGTGTAAGAGTAAATATAAATGTTGCCCCTGCACCGCGGCTACTCTCCACCCAAATAACCTCGCCGTGCTCGTCGATAATTTTCTTTACAATGGATAGACCTAAACCCGAGCCTTTCGTCTTGACTGGCGAACGCGACTTGTCCGTCATGTAAAACTTATCCCATATAAGCATTTGATCCTTTTGGCTTATTCCGTACCCGAAATCCTTTACGGTTACGTATGCCTTGTTTTCGTGTACGCTTGACATCAGAATAATGCGCGAATATGACGGAGAATATTTGATTGCGTTATCTACAAGGTTGGTAATGACGCGTATAATCTTGTCCTTGTCGGCGTAAACATAGCAGTTGTCGCGCGAAAAGTCAACGTTGATTTGAAGTGCCTTTTTGATTAGGGCGGGCTCAAACTTGGCGGCAATATCGCTGATAGTTTCGTTTATGTCAAACTTAGTGGGAACAATAGGATTTTTGCCCGAATCGAGCCTCGACAGATCGAGCATGGACGTAATCAAGGCGTTAAGACGTTTTGTCTCGCTCAACGCTATTTCGAGATATTTTATTCTGTCCTCGTCAGAAGCCGTGCCGTCGAGAACAGCCTGCAAAAAGCCTTGTATAGAAGTAAGCGGCGAACGTAGCTCGTGCGACGCGTTTGCTACGAATGACTTACGGATTTGCTCTAACCGTTTGTACTCTTCCGCAGTGACGTTGACGGCTTCGAGCACGTTCTCTACGGAATTGTCAAGTGCATTTTCACTAACCTTTAGGTCGTACGATTGGTCGGTAGCCATATTAGTCAATATTTTTGACGCACCGTTAACCTTGATATACACGGCATAGTGCAAAAATAATATGTATGCTATCAGCTCCAGCAGCGCCGAAAATACGATTACCACTACAATAACGCCTCTGCTCTCGGGCACAAGCGTCGGATAAACGTAATACAGCGGAAAGAATACTGTGGAAAACAATATCACAGAAACTATTACGGTGCGTAAAATATAAGACTTTAACAGTCGCTTTAATCGCTTTTTCTCCGCCACGTGCTCACTCTAAATCAAAATACTTCGATTTTATATCCTATTCCCCAAACGGTGGTAAGTCGCCAATGCGGATTGTCGCCCAATTTCTCGCGCACGCGTTTTATATGAACGTCGACGGTGCGCGGATCGCCCGAATAGTTCTCGCCCCAAACGCTCTTGAGAAGATCGTCGCGTGTAAACACGTGCATAGGCGTCTTGACAAGCGTGTATAGCAGTTCTATTTCTTTGGGCGGCATATCAAGCTTCTCGCCGTTGAGCATAACGGAAAAGTCGTCGAGATTGACAGACAAATTGAATAAGTCTATCTTCTTTGTAGCCGCAGCCGGCTTCACTCTGCGCAGCCTTGCGCGCACTCTTGCGACCAGTTCTTGCGGCTCGAACGGCTTAGTGATATAATCATCCGCACCGCAATCAAGCCCATTGATTTTGTCCGAAGGTTCGCCAAGCGCAGAAAGCATAATGACGGGAACATCAGAGAATTCGCGCATACGTTTCAACGTCTCAAACCCGTCGATACCAGGCATCATGATGTCGAGCAAAACCGCGCCGTAATCGGTATTAGCCACTTTCGATATTCCACTTTCGCCGTCATGACAAACATCGGTCACATATCCTTCTTTGGAAAGATACAGCGAAATCAGCTGACAAATGTTGGCGTCGTCATCGATGATCAAAATTTTCGTTTTTGCTTCGGTTTTTTCCATACTCTCCTACCGCAAATAATAGTTGTAATATTTTTCGAATACAGCGCCGAGAATTTCAACGGCGTCGCCGATCGTATTTGTCGTAATGCAGTCGATTCTGCGCAACAGCAACCTACACGACATCGGAATAAATGACTTATTCTCTCTGATGCTTGTTAAAATATTGTCTATGACGCGCTTTTCGGTTGTTCTGTACGCGTCGGACGTAGACTTGATTGCTCCGTCTAACGTATAATAGTCTTGGATCAGATACAGTTCGGTAACGTGTGCCAAAAACTTGTACCCTGTTAAGTACAGTGCAAACCCCAGCGAATCAAGAAGATCGTGCACGGCGAGCGTGAATTGCTCTCCGCTCACCGCCTTCGGCGGCACGCTCTCGCCGAACAAAAATTTGTTGAGATTGTATGCGCCCGAATCGCGGGAATGTATGTACTTGTTATTTGATAAATTATGCATTGTACTTGTTTTTGCAGAGACGCTCGTTGCGAATGTAAATTGCAATATCGAACAAAGCGTCTCGCGGCGACAACGGCGAAGTATCTGTGAGTAGGCTTAACTTATTTACGAATTCCGCGTCGTACATATCGATCTCGCTCTCGATTGCGCGAATAACTATATCTTCGTTGCCGCAAGAAGAAGCACAATTGGTTATAGCCCTGTCAAAATCTCCGTCTACCGTCAGCAATTCTATCAATCTCATTATTACCGCAAACTTTTCACCCAAAGGTTTGAAGCCCAAGTATAAAAGCACCTTAAGTATCATAGGCCGAAGCATTTCAAACCTTGTCGCCTGCTCTTCTTTGTCGTACGGCGCCAACGACAACAACGCAGACGCCTCATTCTCAAATACGTCAAGGCAATCGGATATGAGATCGCCGTCATGATTCGTAATGCAAGAATGTAATGGGGAATTAAACAGAACGGAGCGTTCTTTGTTGTCCGATTTGCCGTTATACATCTGTCCTGAAATCACGCAAAACAAGCTTTTGACCGCCGAGAATATGTATATGCAAGTGCGGTACCGTCTGAATTGCGTCGTCGCCCTGGTTAATTATAAGCCGATAACCGTTTTCAAGCCCCAATGTCGGCGCGATCTCACTGATTTTCTTCATGCACTTGCCCAAATCGACTGCGTCATCAGCCGACATCTCCGAAAGAAGTTTGTAGTGCTTTTTCGGTATTGCCAAATAATGAAGCTTGGCTTTCGGATCGATATCGGCAATTACTATCATGAGCTCGTCCTCATAATATTTCTTTGACGGTATGTCGCCTTTGATTATCTTGCAAAAAATACAATCGTTCATAATACCACCCCACGATATTATACATCTTTTGTCAATATTTTGCAATACTATGACGATATTTATATTGAAAAAAGCTATCTCTGTTTCGAGACAGCTTTTCTTGTACAAATGATATATATTCGTTTAGCGCTATATTCTAAACGCATTTTTACCCGGATAGCGTGCCGCGCCGCCGAGTTCGTTCTCTATGCGAAGAAGCCTGTTGTACTTGGCGACTCGCTCCGACCTACTCGGCGCGCCCGTCTTGATCTGCCCTGCATTGAGGGCCACGGCAAGATCGGCTATTGTCGTATCTTCCGTTTCGCCGCTTCGGTGCGATACGACTGTCGTATATCCGTTTGTATTGGCGAGCATTATCGCGTTTATTGTTTCCGAAACGGTGCCTATCTGATTAAGCTTGATTAACACCGAGTTTCCGCAACTCATATCGATACCTTTTTGTATGCGGCATACGTTGGTTACAAACAAATCGTCGCCGACGAGCTGAATTCTAGACCCCAGCGAGGAGGTAAGCTTTTCCCAGCCGTTCCAATCTTCTTCGTCCAGCCCGTCCTCAATCGAATATATAGGATATTTTTCGGTCAGCGCTCTCCAATGCTCGATTAGCTCGTCGGATGTAAACGTCTCGCCTGTTTTCGGCATTCTGTACTCGCCCTTCTTGCCGCTCTTCCATTCGCTGGCCGCGGCGTCGATAGCAATAGCAAAATCGCTTCCGGCTTTGAATCCCGCACTTTTTATTGCGTCGAGAATGTTTTTTACAGCCTCTTCGTCGCTTGACAGGTTTGGAGCAAATCCGCCCTCGTCACCGACGGACGTAGCAAGATTTTTGCTCTTGAGAATAGATTGTAGCGTGTGAAACACCTCCGTGCACCATTGAAGTCCTTGCGAAAACGTGCTCGCGCCTATCGGCATAATCATAAATTCCTGAACGTCTACAGTGTTGGACGCATGCGCGCCGCCGTTTAGAATATTCATCATCGGTACCGGCAAGCGCACAGCCGCCGCGCCGCCTAAATACCTATATAACGGTAGGTTGAGCGCGTTTGCCGCCGCTTTGGCCGTAGCGATAGATACTGCCAGAATAGCATTGGCGCCCAGCTTTGATTTGCTGTCGGTGCCGTCTACATCAATCATAATGCGATCTACGGCATAAAGGTCAAACGCATTTACGCCGCGTAATATCTCGTTGATAACGCCGTTTATGTTGGCAACCGCCTTAGTTACACCCTTACCGCCGTAGCGCGATTTGTCATTATCCCGCAATTCAAGCGCTTCAAACTCACCTGTGGACGCACCCGACGGAGCGGCTCCGATTCCCACCGCGCCTCCGTCCAATCTAACCTCGGCCTCTACCGTCGGATTACCGCGAGAATCCAATATTTCTCGCCCAACAACTTCCCTAATTCTCATTCCGTTCATAGGTGTAGTATCGTAAAAAATCGGTCAAATAATACAAAACGGCCGCGAAAACCGAAATTCTCGCGGCCGTTAATATTAAATTATTGAATTTACGCCTTAGCTACCCACAATCCGTGAAGTGTGCAGTACTCGTATGCCGCAACAACTTTCTCACCGTCTTTAAGCTTGAATTCGACCTTAGGCTCGTCACCCGGATTCAAGTGACGAATTTGAAAGCCACAGCAGGTTTGAAGCATAACGACAGCAATCATATGCTCTGCCGTCATGGGATGAGGTACAGCTCCGACCGCTACCGTTACTGTGCTGCCGTCAACGGCTATAACGGGGACATGCTTTTCCTGAGCGGCGTCGGTTGTGTTGGGAACAAGCTCGACGCAATCCGGATCGTGAATATCACCGGCACAGGCTACTATAAAAGCGCCCGTTTTCTTGTTAGCATAAAATTTCATATCTACCTCCGAAAATGTTATTTATAGTGATAAGATAGCATGTAATTACAATTAAGTCAAATCTTTTGATATGTTTAGCGTATTTTGAGCGCATCAAGGCATTTTTCGAGAGCGATTATGCCGTGCTCGAACGTGAGTCCGCCTTGAAGATACGCGATATACGGCTGACGTATCGGCGCATCACACGACAGTTCTATGGACGAGCCTTGCACAAACGCGCCGGCCGCCATTATCACCTGATCGTTATATCCCGGCATATCCCACGGCTCCGGAGAAGCAAAGCTGTCGACAGGTGAAACAGACTGTACCGCCTTACAAAATTCTATCAGTTTCTCTTTGTCGCCGAACTTAATCGAGCAAATGATATCGTCGTAGCTTTCCCCCGTCTTGGGCATAGTATCATAGCCGAGCGACGAAAAAACTTCAGAAAACAGCATAGCCGTCTTTATGCTCTGCGCGACTGTGTGCGGAGCCAAAAACAAGCCCTGATAGAACGGTCTGTAATCGGCCGCGTAAGACCCCACTTCCCGACCTATCGACGGCGAAGTAAGGCGTCCCTCTATTTGAGCGATAGCCTTTTCCGTGCCGCAAATATATCCGCCCGTCGGGCAAATCCCTCCGCCCGGATTCTTTATGAGCGATCCGACAATTGCGTCGGCAAAACAGGGCTCTTGTACTTCTGTAAACTCGCCGTAACAATTGTCGACAAGCACGAACGGATTGCCGACACTACGCGCAATATCGGCAATTTGCTTGATTGTATCGACGGACAGTGCAGGGCGCATTTCGTAGCCGCGCGAGCGTTGTATCATTACAACAGACGGGTTTAGCCTTTTGCATTCATTCTCAATAGCTATAAGGTCGGGCGCACCGTTTTTAAGCGGAACTGTTACGCAATTTATACCGAAATCCTTTAACGATCCGATATTCTCCCCCGCAATGACGTCGTTTAGCGTGTCGTACGGTGTTCCGGTAGCAAACAGCAATGTTTGTCCGGGGCGCAAAAGTCCGAACAAAGCGATTGTCAGCGCGTGTGTGCCCGAAGCAATCATTGGCGAAACAATCGCCGTTTCCGTGCCGAATACGTCGGCATAAAGCCTGATTAAAGTATCCCGCGCATCGTCGCCGTAGCCGTACCCCGTCGACGGTGAAAAATGCCTGAGCGCAATCTTATTCTTAATAAACGCGTCAAGCACTTTTTGCTGATTGATAAGCGTAATTTCGTCGCGTTGGTCAAATAACGATTTTAGCTGATTTAGTGCGTTTTTTACAATTTTTTTCATAGAAATTCCTGTTTTTTAGTCTTTTTCGGTCAAAAATGTTTTGACGGTGCGCTCTATCTCGTCGTAATTTCGCGCGTCGATAAACACAGTATTGCTTAGCTTCATATGATTGAAATATGTCATCTGTCGCTTGGCGTAATTGCGCGTTTTTTGAGCTACGATCGGCTCAATCTGCTCGCGCGGCATAGTTGGATTCTCTGCAATTTGTTTATATCCAAGCGCCTGCATACTGCCGTATCCTCGAAATTTCGCAAGAGAAATCACTTCGTCCATTAGGCCCATATCAAACATTTTCTTGACGCGAGCATTGATTCTCTCGTACAACAATTCGCGCGGAAGAGTCAGTACAATGGTAAGCGCGTCATGTTTTGTTTCATGCTTGTCCGCAACGCGCGACTTGGGCTCGCCCGTCACCAAGTATATCTCAAGAGCCCTCACCGCGCGCTTTACGTCGTTTTCGGCTATTGCGTCTGCCGACTGCTTGTCTACGCGCTCCAGCAAGCGGTGAATTCCCTTGCCGCCGATAAAATGCGACAAAATTTTTAGTCGGGTCCTGACGGCTTGATCTTTTGGGGTATTAGAGAAATTACAGCCGGACAGCAGAGAATATACATACATACCTGTACCGCCGACAATAATAGGTAGTTGGCCGGCGGCGGAAATACCGTATATTTCACTGTCCGCAAGCTTGACGTACTCGCCGACGGAGAAATCGGCGTCGCCGTCCACGATATCTATAAGTTTATGCTCTATGCCGCGGCACTCCGCTTTGGTCAGCTTGCCCGTACCTATATCGAATCCGCGGTATATTTGCATAGAATCTGCGCCGACTAGCACACCGTTAAATTTTTCGGCAAGCTTTAGAGCAATTTCAGATTTGCCGACGGCGGTACAGCCGACTATTGCGACTGTTTTTATACGATGCGCTTGAACCACTTCTCTATTTCCTTCTTAGTAAAGCACACCACAATCGGCCTGCCGTGCGGGCAAAACAGCGATATTTCTTTCGCCGACATTTCGGCAAGGAGTGCGTCGATTTCCGATTGCGACAAATCGTCTATCTCTCCTTTGACCGCGGCTTTGCACGCCGCCTGCATCAACCGTTCTTTTAACACCATCGGGCTCTTCTCGCGCGATGAAATAAGCAACAGCATGTCAGACACGAAAGATTGTAAATCTATCCCCGCGCACTCGTAAGGTACATACGACAGCGAGAATGTGTACTCGCCGAATGGCGAAATGCCAAAACCGCACGATTCGATGAGATCGAGATTTTCTGTAATCAGCTCGGCGTCTATCGGCGAAACGTCAAAGACAAACGGCAAAATCATAGGCTGTGTTTTCAGCCGCTTTTGCTCATAGTCGGCTAATAGCTTGTCGTATAAAAGCTTTTCGTGCGCCGCGTGCTGATCGACAAAATAACACATATCGCCGCGCTCGAGCACAAGATAAGTGTTGAACAGCTTTCCTACATACTTGCATTCTGTAGGCACAAACTCGTTGTTGCGCTTGAATTCGGCGGCCGATTCATAAACGTCTTTATACTCGCCTCGCGGCAATACGTCGGCGCTCACCGCATCGTTACTCTTACCATGAGATTCGATATCGTCATGATTGTTCGGCGGGAAGTCCGTCGACTGCTTGGGTGCGATATCGAAAAACGATTTTATAGAGTGCGATCGTCCGAAAAACTCATCGTTTGCATGCTCTCGCGGCAAATCTAACTTAAAATCGTCGGCACTTAGCTTCTTAGCATCGGTCAAGCGCGGATTGATGGCGTTTTTTATCGAGCGCGCCACAAGTGATTTAATCTTTGTCGTATCTGCAAATTTAACCTGCAACTTGCTCGGATGTACATTTACATCAACCATATCAAACGGCATTGTGATATGGAGCACAAACAGCGGATATTGCCGTTTCATCAGGTACTGAGCATAAACCGAATATACCGCGTACGATATGTCCGCGCTTTCCACATATCTGCCGTTGATAATTATATTTTGATAATTCTTTGACGGCTTGGTGAACGACGGTAAACAGGTATATCCGGTAATATATATCGGCTGTTCTTCACATTCTGTTTTGACTAAATTTTTTAACACCGCATCGCCGTAAACGGCAAACACCGCACTCTCTATCCCTTCGCCGGGAGAAGCAAATTTTTTGCTCTCACTCTCGAACTTAAATATAATATGGGGATTGGCGAGCGTCATATGCTCTAT
>JAFLVF010000044.1 GCA_022508425.1 Clostridiales bacterium
CATGTAGGTCTGTCTACACTCCCATCGGTCGGCGCTCGCGCTTCCTGCTCTCGCGCGTATCTACGCCGTCAGAACAACACTGTCACGCGCGACTACGCCGTCGGCGCCGCATGCGCACCTCTTAACTTTTCACTCTTCACTCAAATTGCTTTCCACGGTTGGGAAAGTGCCTCCGCATGGACGGATGAGGTATCATCTAAAAAAGCGGCGCACGCGCCGCACTCTCGCTATTTTGTTTGACAATGCAACGTTTTCGGAGTATAATTTCAAAGTAATGATTTTTAGTACACTCATACTCTAAGAGGTGATTACATGAAAGTGACGATGGAAAAGCTGGTTGCGCTGTGTAAGTCGCGCGGAATAATCTTTGCCGGAAGCGAGATTTACGGCGGATTCGCCAATACGTGGGACTACGGGCCCGTCGGCGTAGAACTGTACAACAATATCAAAAAGCTGTGGTGGCAGAAGTTCGTCACCGAATCCGAGAATAACTTCGGCCTTGACAGCGCGATACTTATGAACCCCGAGGTGTGGAAAGCTTCGGGCCATCTTGCCGGGTTTTCCGATCCGCTCATGGACTGTCGCGCGTGCAAGAGCCGTTGCCGTGCCGACGACCTTGTAGAGGCCTACGCCGCCAAGCATAAGCTCAATGTTCCCGTCGCTTCGATGTCCAATGACGAGCTGTCGGCGTTCGTTGCCGAGCATAAGCTTCCTTGCCCGGTGTGCGGCAAGTCCGACTTTACGCCCGTCAAGAAGTTTAACCTTATGTTCAAGACATTCCAGGGCGTTACCGAGGACACGGCGGCGACGTGCTATCTTCGGCCCGAAACGGCGCAGGGCATATTCGTCAACTTCAAGAACGTCGTACGCTCGGCGCGCGCGCGTGTGCCGTTCGGCATTTGCCAGATAGGCAAGTCATTCCGCAACGAGATTACGCCCGGCAATTTCATTTTCCGCTTGCGTGAGTTCGAGCAAATGGAAATGGAATTTTTCTGCAAGCCCGGCGAGGATTTGAAGTGGTTTGAGTATTGGAAAGAATTCTGCCACAACTTCCTGCTTTCGCTCGGCATCAAGGGCGAAAACCTGCGCGTGCGCGATCACGAGCAGGCCGAGCTGTCTTTCTATTCCAAGGCGACGAGTGATTTCGAGTATTTGTTCCCGTTCGGGTGGGGCGAGCTGTGGGGCATCGCAGACCGCACCGACTACGACCTCAAGACCCATTCCGAGCATTCGGGCGAGAAAATGGAATACGTCGACCCCGTCACCAACGAGAGCTATATCCCGTACGTCATCGAGCCGTCGCTCGGTACAGGCCGTGCCATGCTCGCCGTTTTGTGCGACGCGTACGACGAGGAACAGCTGGAGAAGGATACGCGCGTCGTCATGCACTTCGCGCCCGCTATCGCGCCGTACAAGGTCGCCGTTCTGCCGCTTCAAAAGCAGCTCGCCGAACGCGCCGATTCGCTGTATAGGAATTTGCGCAAGCGCGGAATAGTATCAACTTACGATCTGCCCGGATCGATTGGAAAGCGTTACCGCCGCCAAGACGAAATCGGCACGCCGTTCTGCGTGACGGTCGACTTCGATACGCTCGAAAACGGCACCGTCACAGTGCGCGACCGCGACTCCATGAGTCAAATTCGTATTGCCGAGGATAAGGTTGCCGAGTTTGTGGAAGACAAGATAAAACTCTGACGTCTCTGACGGCGTATACATCGCGCGATAGTTCGTCAGACTTCGCGCCGCCCTCGGTCACTTAGGTCTAACTAAGCTCCCGTCGGTCGGCGCTCGTGCTTCCTGCTCTCGCGCGCGTCTCCGCCGTCAATTCAGACAAAAGTGTGTCGTTTGTCCGCCCACGCCGCGCCTAAGTCGTCAGCCCACTCTTAAATTGCCTTCCCCAAACTGTGGAAGCCAATAAAAGCGGCGCTTCATTATTCATTTATATCATTAAAAACAAAAACAGCCCAAGGCGCGAGTTGAAGTTTTGCCTTAGGCTGTTTTTTGTTTTTATGTATTTAATTGTATTAGCAGCAGCATTTATCTTTGCCGCAGCAGTTCATGAGAATATACAAGAGCAGGATGTCTTGGCAATCACAGCCTTTTCTGCAGCCGCAGTCGCCGTGCCCGCCGCAGCAGCAGCAAAGCATCAACAGTAAAAATATGTCGCCGCAGCCTCCGCAACCGTTGAACATGATTTCGTCCTCCTTTTTATTTTTCGGAGCCTCTTACGCAAGCTCGTTGGTCGCTTGTGGCGAGTCTCCGTCGCGTGATAACAAGCTTCGCGCCCCCGCCGCTTGCCGCTTGCCGCGGAGCACGGCAGGCGGGCGAAAACGCATGAGCTCTTTCGTTTGTCCTTGGTTTTTCCTACGTAAGACATAAGCGCTTCGTCTACTTTCAGTGTATGGAATTTTTTTGTGCGCGTGATAATTATTTTTTGGAGTATCTCGCACCTCGTTCGCTTGTCAAAATCGGGAGAGTGTGGTAGAATAAAAGTGTGTAAATGCCTTCCACTAAAGGGAAGCTGATTAAGGCGGCGCTTGCGCCGCTTCGCATGGTACGGATACAGGTCCGACCGTAGCGCAAAATTTTTTCCCCAATCGGCTGTGGGCTATCGGCAAGACCGAAGCTCAACAGAAGGAGAGTAACATGAAAATCAATACGCGTTCTATCACGCTCGCGGCGACGCTCGCCGCATTGTGTGCAGTCACCGGCTTTTTGCCTTACGTGTTCTTTCTGCCCGTGGCGGTGGCAGCAGCGACTCTGTCCGTCGGCATGGTCGCGTTTGTCGGGCTCGCGTTCGGGTGCATAAGCCTTGCTTACAGCTTTGTAATGCCTGCGTCGCCTGTGGCTATGGCGTTCGTGTACGCGCCGTACATCGCTATCGTGCCGCGCATACTCGCTTCGCTCGGGTGCTTCGGCGTTTATAAACTGCTTGTTGCGCTTTTCAAACCTCATCGCGGCGGTGCGAGGTTTGCCGTCATTTCGGTTTCGGCCGCAGTCGGCAGCATGTTGAACACGGCGCTCGTCGTCGGCGCGTTCGTGCTGATAGTGCCGAGCGTAGATTTCGGCGGCATAACCATGCTGGCGTACGTTCCCACAATGCTCATTTCGGGCGCAATCGAGCTCGCGTGCATGGCGGCGCTTGTGCCGCCTATAGTGCTTACGCTTGAGCGTACGGTGCTCAAGACCACGCGGCTCAAAAAGTCGAACACCGAAAAACACGGCGTTCACAGCGCCGCGCACAGCGAATAGCGGAGGAAATTACCGATGGTACTCGTTTTCGATATAGGCAATACCAATATTAAAATGGGCGTGTTCCGCGGCGACGAGCTGACTGATTCTTTGCGCATGGCGTCCACCAACAAGACGGGCGACGAGTATTGGTTGCTCGTTCGCGATCTGCTGTCCGTCAAGGGCGTTTCCTCGTCGGACGTCGAGGGCGCAATCATCAGCTCGGTCAATCCCAACCTAAATTACACATTCGAGCACATGATAGAGACGTATTTCTCTTTCAAGCCGATGACGGTGGGGGCGGGGCTGAAAACGGGGCTTCACATCAAGTACGACAATCCGCGCGAGCTCGGCGCCGACCGCGTAGCCGGGTGCGTGGCGGCATACAAACTGTACGGTGCGCCGGCAATCGTAATAGACTGCGGCACCGCGACCACGTTTAACGTAATCACCGCCGACGGCGAGCTGACGGGCGGCGCTATATCGTTCGGGCTGAAGTCGGCGGCCGAAGCGCTTGCAAAATCGGCGGCGCGCTTGCCCAAAGTCGAACTGTCCGTTCCCGCCCGCGCAATCGGCAAAACCACAATTACCAACATGCAGTCGGGCATAATTTTCGGTTACTGCGGTATGGTCGAGGCTATGGTAAAACGGATAAAGGCCGAGGCGGGTATGCCGAACGCCAAGGTCGTCGCGACGGGTGGCATTTCGGATATTGTCAACCAATGCTCGGACATCATAGATATAGTCGACAGAACGCTCACGCTTCGGGGGCTAAACATTATTTATAATATGAATAGGAAATAACGAGCCGCTGACGGCGTATACATCGCGCGATAGTTCGGGAGCTTCGCGCCGCCCTCGGTCATTTAGGTTTGACTAAATTCCAGTCGGTCGGCATTTAGGTTTCTGCTCTCGCGCTCGTCTACGCCGTCAATTCCGGCCAAGGTGTGGCGGTTCGGTCAATGAGTGTCAATAGGAAGTTTTTATGAAAACACACAAAATCGCAATAATGGGCTTTGGTACGGTGGGCGGCGGAACTTACGACATTCTCACCGAAAACCGCGAATACATCCGTGCGACGCGCGGGCTCGATATCGAGGTTAAGACCATACTCGACCGCAGTTCGGCGCCGCTCGACGCGCGCGGCATAGACAAGTCGGTGTTTTGTTCTGACGTCGACGCGCTTGCCGCCGATTCCGAAATTTCGGTCGTAGTCGAGACTATGGGCGGGGTGGAGCCGGCCAAAACTTTTATTACGAAAATGTTGTCATCCGGCAAATCCGTCGTCACCGCCAACAAAGAGCTTTTGGCAAAACACTGGCATGAGCTCGAGCCTGTCGCCAGAGAACACGGCGCGGGGCTTTATTTCGAGGCGAGCTGTGTGGGCGGCGTGCCCATTATCCGAGCTATAAACGAGAGCTTTCAGGGTGACAAAGTCAAGAGTATATACGGCATCATCAATGGCACGACCAATTACATCTTGAGCAAAATGTCGGCCGAAGGTGTTGGCTACGCCGAAGCTCTTGCCGCCGCGCAAAGCTTAGGCTATGCCGAAGCCGATCCGACGAGCGACGTCGAGGGTTTCGACGCGGCGTACAAACTATCCATTCTCGCTTCTCTTGCCTTCCATACGTGCGTGCCTTACGGCAATATCTACCGCGAGGGCATAACTTCCGTCACCGCTTCGGATATCAAGCATGCAAAAGAATTGGGCTATGCAATCAAGCTTCTCGCCATCGCTAAGTCCGGCGATGACGGGGTAGAAGCGCGCGTGCATCCGTGCTTGGTCCCGATCGACCATGCGCTGTCGTCCGTTTCGGGCGCGTTCAACGCCGTGTATCTAAACGGCGATTTTGTAGGCGATCTCATGTTTTACGGCGCGGGCGCGGGCGCACACCCGACGGGCAGCGCGATAGTGTCCGATATCGTAAAGGCGCTCGGCGGCAAGCACACTTATACCGATTTTCAAAACACCGGCAAGCTGTCGCCCGATACAAAGCTGATAGGCGACTTTACGAGCGGTTATTATATTTCGCTGATTGTCGACGACAGGCCGGGCGTGCTCAGTCGAATTTCCACGATGATGGGCGATCTCGGTATCAGCATCAAGGCGGCTACGCAGGGCCCCGATTATGAAGAGAAAAAAGGCGGAGCAAACGTCGTTTTCCTCACGCACCGCGCAAAAGAACATGCGGTCATGCAGGCGATAGAAAAGATAGGTACTCTGGCGGCTGTCCGTAAAATAGAGTCGATGATTAGAGTGTTGTGATATAAATGAGACGCACGCTAAAGCTCGCTAATGAAGCGCCGCTTTCAGCGGCATGAAGACGCTTGCGCTGATTATCGGTCACTCTCCCTTTAATTAAAACAGCGCCGAAGGCGCTCAATAATTAGGCGCCGCATGGCGCCGACTTGATTAGGCGCAAGCGACTTCATTTCTTCATTTAGGCGCTTTTGCGCCGCATATTCTTTTCTCCCTTTTCTCATAATAACCTCGTCGGGTAAAAGGTATATAAACTATTTTAATTAGTACGTGAAAAACATTTGACAAAATCCGTGGGCTTATTGTATAATCTTAAAGTATATGTTTACTTAAACTTTCGTATTAGGAGAAAGTCGACTAAATGAAGAAAACGTTGAAACTCAAAAAAATCGGAACAGCGTCGGTCGCTCTTACTGCCGGCGTTGCACTCATGCTCTCAGCCGGCGCGGCTGCCATTCGCCCGTCTAAGGCTTTCGCCGAAGTTACACCGCCCACTGCGGCAGAAGAAATTTCGGTTTTCGAAGGAATTGCCATCGACGATAAGTGCGAATACGGCCAAACGTTCACCGTTCCCGCGGTAGACGGCACCAAGGTTACGGTCACCGCTCCCAACGGCACCGTTACCGTCGACAGCGAGGTCGATGACGCAACCGACAACGCGTACAACGTAGCGGCCGACCAGGTCGGTAACTATACCGTCAAGTACGAAAAGGGTGGCGCAGCCTACGAATTCAGCGTACTCGTTACGCTCGAAGAGGATTACTTCCTCTGGGTGGATGCGAACGGCGCCGATATCCCGACGTATGCCAAGGTGGGCGGCGAGATTCGCCTGCCCGTAGCCGCGGTCAAGTTCTACGACGAGAACAAAATCCTCAAAGATTATCTCGGCAATGACAAGCCCGAAATCAAGGTGTACGTTTCGCAGGATCCCGACAAAGCGTATACGCCCGAGCCTGTTGACGCAGATCATCCCAATACCGACAACAACACGGTCAAAAACCTCAAAGCAGGCAAGCTTTACGTCACGTACTCCGCCAAAGTCGGCGGTGCGACCGGACTTAAATATTTCACGCGCGAGTTTGTCGTAAACGTTCAGTCCAAGGTGGACGATACGTCGGCACCCACGCTTTCGGTCGCAGGCGTTTCCAACGACATTTCGGTCAACCGTCCGGTGACGCTTCCCACGGCGACTGCTACCGACAACTTCGATGACAACGTCAAAATCACAATCAAGGTAACCGATCCCAACGGCGATCCCGTCAAGATGACGGAGGTCGACAAGTACGGTTACGCTTACCGCAAGGCCGACACCGAGTATGCCGACGTCGTGTTCGACAACGACAAGGCTATGACGTTCTATCCGATGCTTCCCGCCGGCATGACCGAGGGCACTTTCGTAGTCACCTATTCGGCGGTTGACGACGCGGGTAACGCTTCGTCCGAGCGTCAGTACTATATGACGGCAAAGGACCTCGCGGCACCGGTATTCCAGAACGAATCGGACTACACCTATATGATCCCCGAGACCTGGGGCATGACCGTCAAGAAGGCGGGCGAGAAGAAGGGCGAAAGCGTTGTCGCGGAAGGCAAGGGCGGCAAGATTACCTTCCCCGTGCTCGAAGTAGTGGACAACCGCGACCATGCATACCCGACGTCCGATGACGACAACAACCTCATATCGTTGTACTTCCGCATCACCGACGCCGACAAATCCAAGACGATTTTGGAATTCAGCAACATTCTCGATACTTCGGAAGCGGGTACGGGCAGAAAGTTCACTGCCAACGACGTTTACACCGTAGACGCGGAGTTCGATAAGGACGACGGCTTTACCTTCCAGTTCGACAAGTATCTCAGAGATACCGCGAAGGACGGCAACGTCGATTATTCGGGCACGTACACCGTTTACTACCGCGCACGCGATAAGGCCCAGAACACTTCGTCCAAAACTTACACGATAACCATGCAGAACGAGTTCACAGACGACTCGGCGCCGTCGACGGCAGAAGTAACCGTTCCCGACTACGTCTCGGCAAAAGAGGGCGAGACAATGATTATCCCGTCGCCCGCTGTGGCAGACGCAAACGATTCGCGCCCGCACACCGTATACCGCGTTTATTCGGACAACGGACTCGAGGCTAAGGACGGCGGACTGTATATCGAGGTTAAGGGCGGCGAGGAAGCCGAGTTCATCAAGGACGGAGACAAGCGCTATCTCGTAATCGACGAGGGCACAGACTACGCCGGCAAAGAATATAAAAAGAAGCTTGAGCTCGGTACGACTTTGTACTTCTATGTCAGCGCCGAGGACAAGGTCGGCAACGTCAAGTACAACACCGAAGACAACACCAACGACTACACCAAGAGCGAGGCGGTCACCAAGATTGTTTCCGAGACGTCCGGTGAGTTCTCCTACGCAGGCGACATCAAGTTCGGCGCCGAGGTAGAAGAAGACGACGTGACCGTTCTGTCCGCTGATATTAAAGAGGGCGACAACGTCAACGCCGGCGGCTTCACCGTAACGACCGAAGCGGATATGCGCGACTACACCGGTTTCGAAGTCGCTGTCAGAAACGAAAAGGGCGAGCCCGTTACTATCACGCTCGACACATTCTCCAGATTGGAAGAAATCAGCGAGACAAAGAAAGCCGTCATTTATGTCAAGAATATTAAGTTCACCGCTCCGACGGCGGGCGATTACACGATGACAGTTCGCGTGTTCGACGTCAACGGCATGAGTTCCGTTTACGGCTACGCGTTCACCGTCGAGGCCAACGAGAGCGTCGGCCCCGGCACATCGTCGGCGGTCATTAGCGAGAAGGGCAACGTCAACGTCAAGTATCAGCTTCACAACAAGACCATGCCCGGCGTTGGCGAGGTAGGCCGCACCTATCACGTAGCGCGCCAGATCGAAGGCAGTGTGTTCTCCGTTATGGGCAGTGAGTTCACGGCGAAGAACCAAGGCACGTTCTACTTCCGTGACGGCTATATCGACTCCGACAAGATTGCCGACTACACCGATTACAACACCGACGTCACTCCTTACGGCGCGAACGCCGACAAGTCGTACTACATCGTAGTTACCGACAATTCCACCCCGACAATGGAAGTTCAGGGTGTAATGCCGAGATACCAGCTCAAGTCGACCGCCGATACCAAATACAAGGTCGAGCTTCCTGCGGTCACTGCGTACACCGAGAACGGAATGGCGGAAGTAGACGTCACCGTCAAGAACAAGTCCGGCAACGACGTCAAAGTCGAGGAAGAGGACGGCAAGAAGTTCTTCTACGGCGAGACCGACGGCGAGCACACCGTTACCTATACCGCAACGTATAGGAACGCAACCCCCGTCACCAAGACGTACACCGTTTACATCGGTGACATCATCGGTCCCGACTTCAACGTAATCGGCGGCACGAGCGGCAGACTTACCAAGGGCGACGAGTTCAAGTTCGGCAAGATTGAGCTTATCGCGGGCGAGGACGGCAAGATCGAGAGCGGCGTTACCATTACAAAACGCCTTGTCGACCCGTCGGGTGCAGACGTTTCGGGAGCGACCGTCAGCGGTTCGTACTCGAGCTACTCCAACAGCGAGAACAACGGCTCGACAATCACGCTCGACATGTCCGGTCGCTACCAGGTCATCTACACCGCGACAGACTCGGTCGGCAACGTGACGACGTATCCGACGATTGAAATCACGGTCGTCAGCGACGGATCGAGCAAACCCACAACAATTACCACCTTATCGACGGTGCTTATCATCATAGCAGTAGTGCTGTTAGCGGGCGTTATCGTCTATGTAGTAAGATTCCGCAAGGTAAAAGAGAAGAAATGATAGGTATTATAAGCGGCGTCACTGCCGCTTATAATATTTGGCGCAACGGCAGAATATTCATATTATAGAATGAATGTAATCGGATATTCTGCCGTCAATCAAATTGTTTATGCGCCTTATCATAAATGTGAAACGTAAGATTTGACAGAAGACGAAAAATCAAAATAGTAACGGAGAAACAATGGAGAATGTAAGATATAATATTTCACCGTGCTCGCGCGACGAAGTGCAGGCGTTTATATCGCGTATAAATGCCGCCGTGTACGCTCCGAGAAATACTGTTTTTGCCGACGAACGCTCTCACTACGACAGATATTCGTTTGTGCGCGACGACAGCAAAATAGCGGTGGTATATGACACGACGGCGCGCGTGATATCGATAACAGCACCGCAAGACTACGCGGACGATCTACTGACCGTGTTCTCGCCGGGCGACAAGGCGATCAAACGTTCCACAGTTCCCGCGCAGGGCACAAAATCCAATGCGGTAGCAACACAACAGGACAATACGCCGCGTGTTGTAAAAACCGAAAACAATACGCGATGCCGTGTTTTCGAAAAGCCAAAGGAACCGATACGCACTTCGCCTACGGTGATAGCAACGGCCAAGGGTGCGGAGATGTACTCGGACGAGATAGCGCCGCCGCAGCGCATGGCAAAGCGCAACCGCACAGACTCGGGCGCAGACAACAACGCTCGGCGCGGCAACCGCGCTGTCGATCCGTTCAATGACGAGATAGCGCCGCCGCAAATTGTAAACGCAAGAAAGGCTGACAATACAAACTCCTTCGATCAGAATACGGCGAATAAGCAAAAGACGCCGTTCAAGCCGCAGTACCAGACCAACGAGCAAAAAGCGCAGATTGCCGATAATAACAAGCAGGCGCAACACGCAAAACAACAGCCCAACGGCGTTACGGACAGCGCGACGGGCGTGCGCCGCGCGACGATATCGTTCGGTGGCGACGATTACACGCCGTCGATGCGGCAGACTCAAGTCCTGCGCTCGGGCACAGGACTGTACGCAGACATCTCTCAGCCGGACAGTACGCCGCCTCAACAGGCCGCGGACAATCATGCTAAGCGCGGCCGGGGTAGACCGCCCAAGACCAATAATCAAACGCAGAGCCGAGAAAACGCTTCGCCTCACGAAGATAAAAAACTAAAGCGCAGAATACCCACGGCGTACGAGTTTTTGCCGCAGCAGGCGCGCGAGGATTTGTCGGGAGGGCTGAAAAACTTCGAGCAGACAAAGCTGACAATGACCGACTATTCGGGGTTGTTGATGCAACCGTATCGGGGGTTGGAGGCGTTCGTGCTCGACTTGCAACGGGCCGAGGGCATAAGGGTCAAGATGATCGGCCAGGCGTTTGACAAGGACGACGACGGAAACTATGTGTTGAAGTCGGGGTACATGCAAAAGATAGGCAGCATTG
Source organism: Clostridiales bacterium (assembly GCA_022508425.1). Classification (GTDB taxonomy): domain Bacteria; phylum Bacillota; class Clostridia; order Christensenellales; family Pumilibacteraceae; genus Anaerocaecibacter. Next base: position 10,769 of record JAFLVF010000044.1, read on the forward strand.
TGTACGGCGAGGTATTGGTCGCGCTGTACAACGAGTACTGCTCGCGCAGAAACTATTTCGCACATACCGACAATTCGGAGGACGGGAGCGTACCGCGTTCCATACCCGATAGGATTGTTGCAAAAGGCATGTTCGACAATCTTTTGAAGGTTGTGGAGTACAATGCGCGGAAGCTCAAGGAAATCGGATTCGGCGCCAAGCACGACGCGTCGAGGCAGGCTTAGACCAACATTAGACAAACAACAGCGGAATTACCGCGAGAGGACAAGGATATGTCAAAATACATTTTCGTCACCGGCGGCGTTGTGTCGGGACTCGGCAAGGGAATAACTGCGGCAAGCATGGCAATGCTCATCAAGTCGCGCGGCTACACGGTCGATATCATCAAGTTCGACCCGTATTTCAACGTCGACTCGTTGTACTTGAGCCCGTATCAGCACGGCGAGGTTTTCGTCACCGACGACGGCGGCGAGGGCGATCTCGTGCTCGGGCATTACGAGCGGTTCTTGGACCAGAACCTGTCGGAGAACAGCAATATCACGAGCGGCAAGATATACTCGGCGGTAATTCAGCGCGAGCGCGACGGCGCGTACAACGGCGAATCCGTACAGGTCGTGCCGCACATCACCGACGAGATCAAGCGCGCGCTGTTCAAGCTAAACCGCGAAGATACCGACGTCGTCGTATGCGAAATCGGCGGCGTTGTCGGCGATATCGAGAATCATCCGTATCTGGAGGCTATCCGCCAGTGCCGCGGCGAGCTCGGCAAGGGCAACGCGCTGTATGTGCATGTTTCGTACGTGCCCATCATCGAGATGAGCGGCGAGCACAAGACCAAGCCGACGCAAAACTCGGTCAAGGAGCTACAAAACATCGGTATTCAACCGGACATCATCGTCTGCCGTTCGGACAGCGAGCTAGACGACGAGGGCAGGAAGAAGCTGTCCATGTTCTGCAACGTAGATAGGGATTGCATAATCGTCAGCACGACGACGGACAATCTTTATCAAGTTCCCGTGAGATTGGAAAACCAGAATATTTCGAGCATTGCGCTCAAGAAGCTTAAGCTGGAAGAACGCGAGCTTCATATCGACGCGTGGCGCGACATGTGCGCCCGCGCCGAGAAAGCGGAGAAGCTGAAGAACAAGGTCAATATAGCGCTCGTCGGCAAGTACGTCGAGAAAGCGACGGCGTATCAATCAATTACGGACGCGCTCAAAACGGCGGGGCTGATCAAGAACAAGGCTGTGAATATATCGCTCGTAAGTTGCGCGGACGTCGAGAGCGACGTAAATGTGCTTAACGGTTTCGACGGAATACTAATTGCACCCGGGTTCGGCGAGCGCGGGTTTGAAGGCAAGGTAATCGCCGCTAAGTACGCGCGTGAAAACGACGTGCCGTGCCTAATGATAGGTATGGGTGCGCAAGCGGGACTAGTCGAGTTTGCGCGCAATGTGTGCCAAATGTCGGGCGCGTCGTCGCAGGAGTTCGACGAGGATACGCCGTATCCCGTCGTAAGACATATCGAGCCCAAGATGCTCAAGAAAGGCGCGTTCCCCACGATGATTACCGCAGGCACGACGTTGAGCAAGATTTACGGCGAGACGACAATGCGCGAACGCCACAGGCACAAGTTCGACTTCAATCCGCAGTACGAATCCATGTTCCTCAAGAACGGTCTCGTATTCGCGGCGCACTCGCCGACGGGCGTACCCGAAGCGTTCGAGCTCCCGACCAAGAAGTTTTATATCGGCACGGTGTTCAATCCCGAATACAAATCACGTTTGCTGACAACACACCCCATCTTCGCCGAGTTCATCAAGGTCGCAAGCTCCAAGAAAGCGTAATAGCAAAAATACTCAAAACAAAAATTGCCGCAAGACTTAACCTGCGGCAATTTTTTTGACGGCGTATCCATAGGAGCGGATGATGTAAAAACAAAGCGGCGCTTTGACGTCCTTCCCATATGGAATTTAAGATAAACCACCGCTCAAAAAGAATTAGGCGTAATTTTCCAAGCCTTTTTATTGCCTTGTCTTAAAAGCCTCGCAGAGCACACTAAACTTATGTAGCGAAGCGGAACTAAGTATAGTGTGCTATACCTATGG
>JAFLVF010000045.1 GCA_022508425.1 Clostridiales bacterium
TGCACGTCGGCTTGGGCACGTTCCTGCCCGTCAAGACGGACAACATTCTCGACCACAAAATGCACAGCGAATATTACTGCGTGACGGAAGAAGCGGCTTCTGCCATAAACGCCGCAAAGCGCGCGGGTAGGCGCGTGATAGCAGTAGGGACGACGAGCGTCAGGACGCTCGAATCGTGCGCCGATGACGACGGCACTATTCATGCCGGGCAAGGTGAAACCAATATATTCATATATCCGCCGTACAAGCTAAAAGTTCCCGACGGCATAATAACAAACTTCCACCTGCCCGAATCGACGCTCATCATGCTGATAAGCGCATTCGTCGGCAGAGAGAAGACTCTCGAGCTGTACAAAACGGCAGTGGAAGAAAAATACCGCTTCTTTTCATTCGGCGACGCTTGCTTATTTATTTAACTTAACACGGCATTATAAAATATCTGTGCGGTAGGAATAAACAATGTGCAAAACTGGCAGTAAAAAATTTGAATATAGGGAAACGCACGTATGCAAGCAGTCGGGTGCGCGCGTGGGTGAGTTTGTCACGCCGCACGGCGTTATTCATACGCCCGTGTTTATGCCCGTCGGAACGCAAGCGACTGTCAAGACTCTCGCGCCGTACGAGGTGGAGAACTTAGGCGCGGAGATAATTCTTTCCAATACCTACCACTTGTACATGCGGCCGGGCGAGGAGCTTGTCCGCCGTGCGGGTGGCTTGCACAAGTTTATGGATTGGCACAGGCCCATACTTACCGACAGCGGCGGCTTTCAGGTCTTTTCTCTTGCCAAGCTCAACAAAATTACCGACGACGGTGTGGAGTTCAGCTCGCACATCGACGGGTCGCGCCATTTCTTTTCGCCCGAGAAATCGGTGGATATCCAAAACGCTTTGGGCTCGGACATCATCATGGCGTTTGACGAGTGCAGTGCCGCGGGCTGTGACAAGAGCTATGCGGGTAAAGCGCTCGACAGAACGCTCAAGTGGCTGGAGCGGTGTTACGTCCACCACAAGAATGACGATCAGATGCTTTTCCCCATAATCCAGGGCAATATGTTCGAGGATTTGCGCATCAAGTCGGTCAAAGAGAGCATACCGTTCGCGCGGTGCGGTATCGCCGTAGGCGGGTTGTCTGTAGGCGAGGAAAAGTCGGTTATGTACAGAATGCTCGATGCGCTATATCCCGAGTACCCGACGGACATGCCGCGCTATCTTATGGGCGTGGGCAGCCCCGACTGCATTGTGGAAGGCGTTGCGCGCGGTATCGATATGTTTGACTGCGTGCTGCCTACGCGCACGGCGCGAAACGGGTTGGCGTTTACTACGCAGGGCAAGGTGACTGTGCGAAACGCCGCCTACAAAGACGATTTCACGCCCCTCGATCCCGAGTGCGATTGCTATACGTGCACGCACTTTACGCGCGGATACATTCGGCATTTGGTCAACGCCGGCGAGATACTCGGCGCACGACTTATTTCCTACCACAACCTCTATTACCTCGAAAAATTGATGACGCGCATTCGCAACGCTATTTTGAGCGATCGTTTCGGCGATTTTATAGAAGAGTTTAGGACGCGTAAAGAGTATACGGATAATATCAGATAAGAGGTAGTTATGCCCGAGTACAAGCTTGTCCGCGCCAAAAGAAAGACGCTTGCAATAACAATCCGCGACGGCGAAGTAATAGTAAAAGCGCCTAAGAATATGTCGCTCGATCATATCAATAATTTTGTCGCAGAAAAGGAGAGGTGGATAAACAAAAAGCTCGCCGAGTTCGAGCGGAAGGATGAGATATTCGCGCCTGTAATCGACGGTACGGCCGTCATGATCGGCGGGCGAATGTGCCCGATCGTCAAGACCGTTGCCTGCAAGAAGATAAAATTGGAAAACGGCAAATTGCTAGTCCCCCTCAAGTACGACGGCGACGGTCAAAAACGCGCGATCGCGAGCTGGTACAAGCGCACTGCAAACAACTACCTAATGCACAAGCTCGAGGAGTTCTCGATAGCTACGGGGCTGAAATACGCCTCGTTTGCAACGACCAATGCGCGCACGAAATGGGGTAGCTGCGACGGAAAGTGCAATATCAGACTAAATTGGCGGTTGTTAATGCTCGATGAATATCTCGTAGAGTATGTTGTAATACATGAGCTGTCGCACACACTTCACCACGACCACAGCGCGGCGTTTTGGACGGAGGTGGAAAAACACTTCCCTAACTATAAAGCGGCGCGCAAAAGCTTAAAAATTCATTCGATATTGACGTCGCTGTACAGATAAAACATTTCCGAAAGGAGAACAAGATAATGCGAATTTTGGGCATTGATCCCGGTTACGGAATAGTGGGGTACGGGCTGATCGAAAACGACAACGGCAAGCTCGTACCTATCGATTACGGCGCAGTGCAAACGCCATCAGACGTACCCACCGCCGACCGATTGATAATGATAGAGGAAGGCATCACCGAGCTTATCAGGCGGACTACTCCCGACGAAATTGCGGTGGAGGAGTTGTTTTACAACACCAATATCACTACAGGCATCAAGGTCGCTCAAGCGCGCGGAGTAATACTCTTGTCTTGCGCAAAGCAGTGCAAGAATCTGTTTGAATACACGCCACTCCAAATCAAATCGACCGTCACGGGCAACGGCACGGCCAATAAAACTCAAGTGCAGTTTATGGTGAGAGCTCTTCTCAAGCTCAAGAATACCCCCAAGCCCGACGATGCGGCGGACGCGCTCGCCGCCGCTATATGCCACGCGCTGTCCGCCAACGGCGTAAAGCGCGGCCTAAAATAATATAAGATGCAAACAATCCCGGAGCCGGATTGCTTCGGGATTGTTTTGTTTATACTGAAATAGATTGACGATTATCTTAACATCAAAATGCAACTTTTTGCATTTCATACCAATTATATATATATTCGGGGTATTTGTTTAACATAGTTACAAATACAGATATGCCGACTATTGTCGCAACGACGGATAAGACGATGTAGACGATGCTGATAATAAAGCCGGCTTTTGCGAGAGTTTTGTAGTTAGTATTCCGATTTAGCGCCATTTTGCTGAATATCAGCCCGACTATCGGGAATATAAAAGCGAGCACAAATCCGGCTATTGCAAATATGTCGCTCTCGGACATAGAGAACGTGCGAGAGTGTTGAGACGGTTGCGGCGGGGTGTTGTCGTGATTTTGCCTATTGATAAGGCATGTGCCGCATGTGGGGCAGAACTTGCTTTCGTCGTTTACGTGGTTTCCGCAGTTAGGGCAAAACATTTTGTCGGCTCCTTGAAGTAGTGCAGGTAAATATCGATACTAATTATATCAATAATTTTCTACACAGTCAATATATACCTATATAATTAAAAAGTCCTATAAGAAAGATTAAAATAGTATTAGATTTTGTATATAGTCTAAATATACTCTAGACAAGCACGGGACTATAATTTGTATATTCCGATTGACAATAGGCGTATCGTCTTATATAATATTATCGATACTTGCCTTTGGTCGCACGTCCATGACAAAACAACCCCCACACCTTGGGGTGTGGGGGTTGTTGGCAGGGGCGACGCGACTCGAACACGCAACCGACGGTTTTGGAGACCGCAACTCTACCATTGAGCTACGCCCCTTTAAAAGCCTCTTACACAAGTTCGTGCAACAATCTTGCTGTCAATTTCGGCGCTATGTTCGTCTATGCGTCGTGGACGTACCGCTACGAGTACGACCGCGCCACATATCCTGCCTATCGCAGAAATTTTCTTTCGCTACTTGGCGCGTCACTTGTGACGAGTCTTTGTTTGTAAAAGCATTGTACCACTTATGGCGGAATAAGTCAATAGAATACGGAGCATTTTATGAAGAATAAAATAAAAATTGCATTTATCGGTGGCGGAAACATGGCGCATGCAATAGTCTCGAGCATGACAAGCCAAGTGTCGCGCGACGTGCTTAAACGCAACGGCGATATTTTCTCAATCACCGTCGCCGATAAAGAAGAAGCACAGCTCAGGCGATTTAACGGCGTATGCGAAGTGACGACGGACAACGCGCATGCGGTCAATGTATCCGACTACGTGTTTCTCTGCGTAAAACCTCAAAATGCGGCGGCCGCGATAGATCCAATCCGTCGACTATTGAAAGATAAGGTTGTCGTCTCGATCATGGCGGGGATAAATATCGATAGATTGTCCGAAATGACGGGGGCAAGCAGGATAGTGCGCGTCATGCCCAATCTCAATGCGCGAGTGGGCGAAAGCTACAGCGTGTACTCCGTTCGCGGCGATATCGACGAGCGCGTAATTCAGGTCATGCTCGGCAGTTTCGGCAAGTTTTCGCGCATAGACGAGAGCAGGTTTGACGACGTGACGGGAATTGCGGGAAGCGGGCCCGCGTTTGTTTTCGCAGCAATCAAGGCGTTTTACGACGAAGCTATAGCAAGAGGGTTTGAAAAAGAGCAAGCGCACGAGATGGTTTATCAGACTTTTTTCGGCAGTGTACTGACGGCGGAAAGTGCCGATTGTCAACTGTCTGATTTGATATCTTCGGTGTGCAGTAAGAACGGCACTACAATCGAAGGAGTAACGCATTTGCGTGACAGCGGATTCGAGGATATCTTGCGCACGGCGATAGGCAAGTCTATATCGCGGTCTATCGAGATGGGAAAGCAATTATGAAGAGCGTGGATATCTATACCGACGGGGCGTGTAGCGGCAACCCCGGGAAAGGTGGTTGGGGCGTAATACTGATGTACGGCAGTCGCGAAAAAGAACTGTCCGGCGGAGAACAGGATACGACCAACAACCGCATGGAGTTGTATGCGGCGATTGCGGGATTGTCCGCGCTCAAAGAAAAGTGCCGTGTCAATCTGTATTCGGATTCCGCGTATTTGGTAAACGCAATCGAACAGCGTTGGCTGGACGGTTGGAAAAACAGCGGTTGGAAAACCTCGTCCAAAGAAGCCGTCAAAAACCGCGACCTTTGGGAACAGCTTATAGCTTTGCTGGATACCCATGACGTCACTTTTATCAAGGTAAAAGGTCACGCCGACAACGAATACAACAATCGTTGCGACAAGCTCGCGCGAAACGCTATCAAGGCGTTGACGTAAGCAAGCAAACCTCAAGGCGCAATAAATAGCGCTAACTACATATATTATATATGTGAAGCTGCAGACCAAGACGGGAATAATCAAGTTGTCGGTGAGCATGCTGTGCATACTCATGATAGCCTTTTGCGGTGTGTACGTGTACGATCGCAGTCTTTTCGTATACTATTTGTCGATAACATTGCTTAGCGGAGCGGCGGTGGCGTTGTGCGCAGTAAACGGCGACAAATACCCGCATTTGGAACGCACGATAGGCGTTGTCGCGGTCGTTTGCATTTTAGCCGCCGCTATTTATATAATATATTATCAAACGGGGCTTAACGAGAAGTTCACCGACTTCGACGCGGTGAGACAGTTTATTGTCGACAGCGGGTTTTGGGGGTTTGCGGTATTTATCGGACTGACTATAGTGCAGGTTGTCGTACTTCCTATACCGGCTGCGATAACGATACTTCTCGGCGTTGCAATCTACGGTCCGACGGTAAGCTTTATCCTGTCGACAATCGGCACTGTAATCGGGTCTATTCTATCTTTTGCGCTCGGCAAGGTGTTCGGTCGTAAGCTGTGCAATTGGATGTTCGGCGAAGAGGCCACCGAAAAGTACGCTAAGATTTTGGGCGAGAAGGGCAGATTCATATTTATCATCATGCTTCTTTTCCCTGCGTTCCCCGACGACATGCTGTGCATGATAGCGGGGATTACCACTATGTCGTACATGTATTTCACAGTCGTTTGCGTACTGACGCGGCCCGTTATGATAGGCATTACCGCATACTTAGGTAGCGGAGTCATTCCATTCGAGGGCTGGGGAATACCGGTATGGATAGCGCTTATACTGCTGCTGTTTGCCGCTTTCGTAGTGATTACGGGCGTAAAAAAGAGAATGGAACGCCCGACGCGCCGCGCGAAAAAGGAATAAAATTCGCTTGACTTTTAGTAAGCGCAGTGATACAATATTTCTAATCTAATATCTTTGTTTGCGGACAAGTAGCCGTACGGGACATATCAGCGAGCGAGGGACGGTGCGAGCCTCGTATGATTTTGTGCACAAGCGAAACCACCGCATATCATCAAAGAACGGCTTGCCGTATGCAAGAAACGAGGCGGATATATCCGTGAAGTAAGGTGGAACCACGATCGAAATCGTCCTTAACAGCTGTTAGGGGCGTTTAATTTTTTTACGGCGGAGGAATTCCGCGCACGAACACATAGGTATTTTGGAGGTCTACGGACATATGAAAATCACACTAAAAGACGGAAATGTAATCGAAGCGGCAGAAGGATCGTCTGCGGGCGATATTGCCAAGGGCATCAGCGAAGGTTTGTACCGCAACGCGCTCATCGCGAAAGTAAACGGCGAGCTTGTCGATCTCAATCGTCCCATCACGGGCGACAGCACGCTCGAGATATTGACGTATCGTGACGAAGAGGGCAAGAAGGCGTACCGCCATACCGCCTCGCACATACTCGCTCAAGCGATTAAGAACGTCTATCCCGCGGCACAGCTTGCAATCGGGCCTGCGACCAATGTGGGGTTTTATTATGACGTCGACCTTCCGTTCGCGGTGACGATGGACGATCTTGCCGCCGTCGAAAAGGAGATGAAAGAGATAATCGCCGCCGATTTTCCTATCGAGCGCGTCGAGATTACGCGGAAAGCCGCTTTGTCGCAGATGCAGGGCTTTAACGAAGTGTACAAAATGCAGCTCATAGAGGAGTTACCCGCGCGAAGCAAGATTTCGTTCTACCGTCAGGGCAATTTCGTCGATCTTTGCCGCGGTCCGCACCTTACGAGCACCGGCAAGGTCAAGCACGTCAAGCTCATCCAGATAGCGGGCGCGTATTGGAAGGGCGACGAGCACAACAAGATGCTCACGCGCATTTACGGCGTTGCGTTCGAGAAAAAGTCCGAGCTCGACGAGTATTTGCAAAAGCTGGAAGAAGCCAAAAAGCGCGACCACAACAAGCTCGGCCGCGACATGAAGTTGTTTATGACCGAAGAGCGCATCGGTCAAGGTCTGCCGTTGTTCATGCCCAAGGGTGCGAAGATGATGCAGACCATGATGCGTTTTGTTGAGGACGAGGAAGAGAAGCGCGGCTACACTTTGACAAAAACGCCGTATATCGCCAAGAGCGATCTATACAAGCTTAGCGGGCATTGGGATCACTACCGCGACAAGATGTTTATCGTGGGCGACGAGGTCATGGACGACGAGGTCATGGCGCTCCGTCCGATGACGTGCCCGTTCCAGTACATGATATACAAGAACGGGCTAAAGAGCTACCGCGATTTGCCGTGCCGCTATAACGAAACGAGTACGCTGTTTAGAAAAGAATCGAGCGGCGAGATGCACGGGCTTATCCGCGTCAGGCAGTTCACGCTGTCCGAAGGGCATATAATCTGTACGCCCGAACAGCTTGAGGATGAGTTCCGCGGCGTGCTCGACCTGTGCACGTACATGCTCGACGTATTGGGCTTGAAGGACGACATATCTTTCCGCTTCTCGCGCTGGGATCCCAAGGACAAGGACAAGTACATCTACGAGCCCAAGAAATGGAAGGCCGCCGAGGAGCAGATGAAGAGAATCCTCGACGATATTGGGCTCGAATACATCGACGCGGCGGGCGAGGCGGCGTTCTACGGCCCCAAGCTCGATTTGCAGATCAAAAACGTTTACGGCAAAGAGGACACGCTCATCACCATACAGGTCGATATGTTCCTTGCCGAGAAGTTTGATATGACCTATATAGACGAGAACGGTAACAAGAAAACGCCGTACATCATTCACCGCAGCTCGATAGGTTGCTACGAGCGCACGCTTGCGCTGCTCATCGAGAAGTACGGCGGAGCGTTCCCGCTGTGGCTGTCGCCCGAACAGGTGCGCGTGCTGTCGCTGACAGAGCGTACTGCGGCAAAGTCGGACGAAATCTGCAACAATCTCAAAAAGCACGGTATACTCGCGACGGTCGACAACCGCAACGAGAAGATAGGTTACAAGATTCGCGAAGCGCAGATGGAGAAGGTGCCGTACATGCTGATTATCGGAGACAAAGAGGCCGAAGCCGGCAAGGTCTCGGTGCGCCACCGCAACGATGACCTCGGACAAATGACTTTCGACGAGTTCTATTCCAAGATACGCGCCGAGATAGACACAAAGGCTATCAATTAGAATATACGCCAATAGATAAACCGCGAGCGCGCTATGCGTTCGCGGTTTTATGTTTCAATCACTCAATGATATTCGAAGTACTCGTATTTGGGATAGTTACATATTATTATTGTCAGGAACACCGCGGCGAGAAACTTAATGCTTTCCATTACGGAAAGATCGTCTGGCATTGTGATATGCGCGTCGTCGCTGTCGTGAATTTTTGCGCCATAGTACTTGTTAAACGTTTCGTGCATGGGGCGGGGAAGCGCGGCTACGGTATTTTCGAGATCGGATATCAGTGCGCTCGCCGTCAAGCCGTCCAGGCTCGCAACTGCTTTTAGCTCCGTTTCGGTATCGGAGAAGTCGTGCGAAAGTATTATCAGTGTGTTCTTGAAGCGACGGTAGCATTTCGCCGTTGTGTCAAAACCGTATCTGGCTAAGAATAGATCGGCGAGAAAATTAATCTCAACGTCGTTGATTAGCCGTGTTATGTCGCTGTTCATCAATCGTCTCCGTCCGTATCGTCTTTCTTATCACGCAGTTTGATTTTGTTGACGGCGTCGCGGCGAATGTCCTCGCTCATTGCCGCATAATGCTTGCGCGTGGTGTTGACGTCCTTGTGCCCGAGCACGTCCGCTACGACGAATATGTCGTGTGTTTCGCGATAAAGATTGGTGCCGTACGTACTGCGCAGTTTGTGCGGCGTTATCTTCTTGAGCGGAGTGACCGCTTTTGCGTACTTTTTGACAAGTAGTTCTACCGCGCGCGGCGTTATGCGCCCGCCCTTGCTTGATATGAACAGCGCTTCGTGATCGCACACTCTCGCTCCGAACGGGGTCTTTTCCTCAATCTGTGCGTCCAGCCAGTCCAAATACTTTTTGAGTGCGTCCGCAACTTCTTGGGAAAACCATAGGACGGTGGTGTTTCCGCCCTTGCGCGTGACGATAAAGCTGTTGTCGGAGAAGTTGATATCGTCCCTGTTCAGCCCGACGCACTCGCTGATACGGATGCCCGTGCCCAAAAACAGTGACAGCATGGCCTCGTCTCGGACAGCCGTTTTATTGTGGAAGCTCTTTTGCCTGCCGGACAGATTTTCGCCGTTTTCGGCCTCGTCGAGTATGTCTACGACCTCGTTGACGTCGAGGCGTATAATGGGCTTTAGGTGGGTTTTGGGCGTGTCGACCTTTGTCATTATGTCGTTTGTAAGCTTTTCGCGCTTGTAGAAATACTTGAACATCGCGCGCAGGCTGGACACTTTTCTGCCTTTTGCATATTCTTTGCACTGATAGCGCTTGCCGCCTATCGTGTACGACGACAGATAGTCTATAAACATTTCTATGTCGGTGGGGGTTAGGTCCTGTATATCGGATATGGTCAGTTCGACGGGCTGTTTGTCCTTAAACCGCTTCTTGCACAGATAATTGCAAAATACGCGGATATCCCGAAGATATCCAAGCCTTGTGAGCGGCATTGTGCGCATGGAAATCCCGACGTTGAACTCGCGTGCGAACGTCGGGAGAGTATCCAATATTTCGTCTATTGCGTACAGAGTTTTGTCTGTTCTTTCGTCGAAGTATGAGCTCATAGTCTCTCAATCTGCTGCGGCGTACCGTTCGGAATTGAGTAAGTTCATGAATATGACTTCGCTCAACGGAATGAACAACGCGTACACTATCGGGATAACGAGCGACGGCACGTACGCGACCGAGAAGCCTACGGGCATGCCCCATATTATGTTGAGACAGTAAATGACAACTGCGGCCTGTATCATTATCACCGTTCGTATAATGATGGAGAAACGGAAATTGATGTTTATTCGTTTCTTTTTGTCGGGATCGAGCGCGAAGAGAATGATTGCCGTGATCAGCATAGCAATGGGCAGAAGTCCCATGAATATGAACAGAACGTAATCGTAACGCTGTTTCAGTCCCAAGCCGAAGCGGAATGAGAAAAACATCACAATTCCAAGCGCGAGCATTGCCGCACACATTATGCAATAGTGCGTAAACATCAGCTTGTGCGAGTAGTAATAGTATTGTCTGTTGTATTGTTGCGCCGAGTCGTTGTGGTCGCGAATTTCCACATTGTCGCCAAGCTCTTTTACGCTCGCAAGCGCGTCCGAAAACTGCCTTATCTCTATGCGGTCGCTACTCGACGCTACCTCGTCGTCGTCCGATATCTCCGCTTTGTCGTTGTCGCTTCGCGCTTCGCTGCGCTCAATAAGGTCGCCGAGAATATCGCGGTATTCGCGCCTTGCCAAGCTCTCTTCGTTTATCGGCATTGTGGGCACAACCGCCGTCGAACCGATAGGCGCGGGCGGGGGAGGAGCTTTTACTTCGGCAGGCGCAGTGGGCGGAACGGTGCGCACCGCATCGGACTGCTTAACTGCCGGAACGGCGTTCGTAAAATCATTTTCGTAAGACGACTTGTTTGTCGACTCGAAGTAACTGCGCTTATCCGTCGCCGACGACTCATAGATACGCGATATCAGCTCGCGCGGGTCGACAGTGTCGGTTACGACTGTCTCTTGAGTACGTGCGATATTATCCGTCGCTTGTGCAGAGTCGGGTTGGACGGTTTGCTCGTCATCGGTTTGCTCGTGTTCGTCCACAAAAGACAAAAAGCTTTGTTGAACGTAATCGGGCTCGGTCGAAACAATTTCGCCGTATTCGCTTTGTACCGTGTTGTCGACTATCTCTTCCGTTTGCTCAACGTCGCTCGTCGGCGCGGGCTGTTCGGTTTCGACGGCTTCGTCCGACGTTACAGGCTCCTCGGTGTTCTCCGTCTCGGCTGTTTGCTCGGCGATTGCAGGCTTGTCCTGCTTTTTGGCGGGGCGGGTGCGGCGCTTTTTGGGAATGTCGTAGCTCTCGTCCTGAACGTCGGAAAAGTCGTCGTCAAACTGCATCGGCGGCGCCTCGCCAGTAATCAGGTTGGTAAAGAGGTCGCGCGTGCGTTCAAACTCGCTTCTGTACGTCAGGAATACTTCGCGGCCGCGGTCTGTCAGTGTGTAATATTTGCGCGCACCGCCGCCTGTTTCCGAAGAATCGCGGTACGAAGAAATAAACCCCTGTTTTTCGAGGACTTTCAATCGTGCGTAAAGGGTGGGTTGTTTTATTTCCCACTGTCCTTCTCCGCGCGCATTTATGGCTTTTATCATGTCGTAACCGTAGCGGTCGCCCTCGAACAACACTTTCAGTATTATCGTATCGACGTTGCCGCGTATGTCGCTTACAGCCATCAGTCACCTCTATTACGAACGGTACTCGTTTACCGCATACCTATCAAACATTATATAATATATTTAATGTTATGTCAATGTTTTTCCTGTAAAAAATACTCGAAAAAGAAAACTTTAGACGGTTGCTCGACGCAGTGCGAAATATATTTTTTATACGGATTTTCAGTATTTGTCGTACAAGTATTGACAAAATATGAACAATATGTTAACATATACCTGTATAAGTATGGAATTGTGAACAAATTATGAACAAGAACCTTACGACAGGTGGTGAAATATGACCGACAGGAACAAGGATAAAAGAACAAGCAAGAAGCTTAAGATATTAAGCGTGTTTGTGTTTTGCATAGTGTTGGCGTTGGCGACGGCGCTTGCATGCTTTTTTGGCATAAGTCCTTCAAAGAAGGTGAGCGTCGACGACGTCGAGAGCGGCGAGGTATCGACTTCGACGTCCGCTACATACAGCTCCGCGGGAACGTACAACTTTTACTCGTCGACCGGAACTATCGGGAACAACAAAGCCGGTAAGCTCGTAAACGGCGACATACTCAACTTCAACTATTGCGGCGGAGTATATACGGTAACGCTCCCTCACGGTCAATACACCCTGCAGGTTTGGGGCGCCGAGGGCGGCGGTAGCCGCTTGAGCGGTAATTCCGCAAGCGGTTTAGGAGGCTACGGCGGCACGTCCGTCGGTACTCTTAAAATAACGGGCACCAGCATGACGCTGTACATATGCATCGGCGGTTACGGCAGGTCTTCCGATAACGGCAATGCCGCAGGCGGATACAACGGCGGCGGTCAAGGTTATGGATCGAGTACGAGCGAGCCGGGCAACGGCGGCGGCGGAGCGACGCACATTGCAACGGGAAGTAGCAACCGCGGCGAACTTAGGAACTATTCCAGCTACAAAACCGACGTAATCATGGTCGCGGGCGGCGGCGGTGGTGGCGGCGAGGACACCGGCGACTGGTACGGTCACGGCGGCGGTACTACGGGCGTCGACGGTACAAGTTCCAACGCAGCCGGACACGGCACACAGAGCGGTGCGGGCACGGGCGGCGGCTTCGGTTACGGCGGCGGCACCAACTATGGCGACGGCGGCGGCGGCGGTGGCGGCTGGTACGGCGGCGGTACGACTACATCGGCGAGTACGGGCGGCGACACACAAGGCGGCGGCGGCGGTAGCGGGTACGTCAACACCAGCTATTTGACGGGCGCGAGCACTACGACGAGCTCGCAGACCGGCAACGGGACTGCGAGGATCAATGTCATTAACGTGAACAACGACCCTCGCGCATTAACAAACACGATCAACAATGCGACGCTTGGAGGGAGTGCGA
>JAFLVF010000046.1 GCA_022508425.1 Clostridiales bacterium
AGCACGTGGTGCTTAATCTCTGACGGCGCGGTCGAGCCGGCGGCGCGGTTGGCGATCATCGCCTGCATAGCCTCGCGAATTTTTTGCAATTCCTGTAACGTCTTCATATACTCGTGAACCTCTCTTATGCGTTGTTGTATTTGGCGAGTATCTCGTCGACACTTGCTTCGGTGACTTTGCCGTAAACTTCGCCGTTGACGGTAAGCACGGGCGCAAGTCCGCAGCAACCTATGCAACGCGTCGCTTCGAGTGTGAAGCGGCCGTCGCTCGTCGTGTGACCGGGCTCAACGCCGAGAATCCTGCCGAACTTGTCGATAACGCCGCCGCTACCCTTGACGTAGCACGCCGTGCCGAGGCACACCGCAATCTTGATCTGTCCGGGCTGCTCCAAACGGAACTGCGAGTAGAACGTCGCAATGCCGTACACGGTCGCAAGCGGCACGCCGAAATAATCGGCAATCTTGAGCTGAACTTCAAGCGGCAAATATCCGTAGATATCCTGCGCTTTTTGCATAGCCATCATCACCGGTCCGGGAACGTCTTTGAGCTCCTCGAGCGCGGCGTCAAACAGCTTATCGTTTTCTTCGGTCATGTTTACACCACTCCTTGTATAATATTGATAACCGATACCGCATTATATGGCGGCACACATACGTAGCTATTCTAACATATATTTATACTATTTTCAAGCGGTATAAGGGAAGTTTTGCTAAAGTTCGCTTATGCTAACTCCATTGCGCATAATCGCGATTACAAAAAAAGAACCGATAGCGTTTTGCATTATCGGTTCGGTTAATCTTGAGCTTTATTTCTTTGCCATGATTTTTTCGTCTATCGCTTTTGCGGCGATTTTTCCCGCGCCCATTGCTGATATAACTGTCGCGGCGCCCGTTACGGCGTCGCCGCCCGCGTACACGCTTTGCCGCGAGGTCAGTCCGTTCTCGTCTACTATTATGCCGCCGCGAGAGTTTACTTCCAAGCCATTCGTCGTGTTCTTGATGAGCGGATTGGGCGAAGTGCCTATCGCCATAATTACGGTGTCGACATCCAAAACAAATTCCGAATTTTCTATCTCTACGGGCGACCGTCTCCCCCTCTCGTCGGGATCGCCGAGCTCCATTCTTATGCACTTGATGCCCGTCACGAAACCGTTTTTCGGGTCGCGCGGATCGTTGTCGTTGCGATAGCCGAGCACTTCCACGGGATTGCACAACAGCCTGAACTCTATGCCCTCTTCTTGGGCGTGCTCGACCTCTTCTCGCCTTGCCGGAAGCTCGGTCATGGAACGGCGGTAAACGATATACACCTTGTCGGCTCCCAACCTAAGCGCGGTACGCGCCGCGTCCATAGCGACGTTGCCGCCGCCGACGACGGCCACCCGCCCACCTTTCATAATGGGCGTGTCCGGCGCTTGCTTATACGCTTTCATGAGGTTACTGCGCGTCAAAAACTCGTTTGCCGAATACACGCCGTTGAGCGCCTCGCCGGGGATATTCATAAACCTCGGCAATCCGGCGCCCGAGCCGACAAACACCGCCTCGTACCCGAGATCGAACAATTCGTCTATTGTCAGCGTTTTCCCGATAACGACGTTGGTCTCGATCTCCACGCCGAGGTCTTTTAACGTCTGCACTTCCTTGGCTACAATGCTCTTCGGCAGTCGGAATTCGGGTATGCCGTACACCAGCACGCCGCCCGCCGTATGCAATGCTTCGAACACCGTGACGGCGTAACCTTTCTTGGCGAGGTCGCCCGCACACGTCAGCCCGGACGGCCCGGAGCCGACGACGGCGACCTTGTGCCCGTTTTTCTCTACAGATAATTGTGCATGCTCGTCGTGGGCGTTGTGGAAATCTGCTACAAAACGCTCCAACCTGCCGATGCCGACAGGCTCATGCTTAATGCCCAACGTGCATTTGCATTCGCACTGCGTCTCTTGCGGACATACCCTGCCGCACACAGCCGGCAACGACGACGTCTCGGCAATGATTTTGTACGCGCCCTCGAAGTCACCCGATTTGACTTTCGTTATAAACTCGGGGATATTGACGTTTACTGGACAGCCCGAAACGCACGGACGATTCTTGCAATTGAGGCAACGGTTAGCCTCTGCGACGGCGGTGGTCTCGGAATAGCCGAGCGCGACTTCGTCGAAGTTTGTCGCCCTTATTTTAGGATCTAACGCGGGCATTTCGTGTTTTTTGGGATTGATTGCCATACTATTTACATCCCTTCTTCAGTAGCTCGCATGTATCTTCGTGAGCCCGTCTTTCAAAGCTACGGTACATGCCGCTTCTCGTGATCGCTTCGTCGAAATCTATCTCGTAACCGTTGAAGTCGGGCCCGTCTACGCATGCGAATTCGGTGACCTTTTTGCCGCCTTGATTGAGTGTAAGCCGACATCCGCCGCACATGCCCGTGCCGTCTATCATGATGGGGTTCATGGACACTGTGACGGGCACGCCGAACGGCTTTGCCGTCGCTACGACATACTTCATCATGATGAGCGGCCCGATTGTAATAATCATATCGAATTCTTTAGAGTTTTTGTTTGCGGCTTTTTCCAACAATTCCTTTAGCGGCACTGTTACGTTACCCGCTCTGCCGTACGAACCGTCGTCCGTCATTGTGATAAGCGTATTCGAGCAGGCTTTGAACTCCTCCTCCAAAATCACGAGGTCTTTGTTCCTAAACCCGATTATGCTCGTGACATGCGCGCCGTTGTCGTGTAGGGCTTGAGCTATAGGCATAGCTATCGCACAGCCCACGCCGCCACCGACGACGCACACGTTTTTCAGTCCGTCGATATGCGTCTCGACGCCGAGCGGACCGACAAAATCCTGTATATACTCGCCTGCGTTTTTGGCGTTCAACTTCTCGGTGGTCGCGCCCACTATCTGGAAAATAATTTTGACGGTGCCGTCCGCTTTGTTCGTGCCGGCAACGGTTAGCGGAATGCGTTCGCCGTCCTCGTCTACGCGCAGTATGATAAACTGCCCCGCCTTCGCCTTGTCGGCAACGCGCGGCGCGACGATTTCCATTTGCGTGACGGTTGAATTAAGCGCTATCTTTCTCTCTATCTTATACACGATATTCACTCCGATAATACCTGCAAAGGCGACCCCTACTCTCGAAGTCGCCCTCATAAATTATATCATCGCACAATAATTGTGTCAATAAAATAGAAGATATTTATGTCACGCCGAAAAACGCAGTCCGTCGTAAACCCCGACGAGCGCTTTGACGATGATATATCTGATATACGACAGTTGATTGCGACCGCCGCCGCCCCGCTCGTAATCCACGTCGAGCGACATATTGCCGTCCGTCAAATTGTTAAGGCGCATAACAGCTTCAAACACTATATAGTCGGCCGCGGCCTCTGTTATTGTGCCTCTGTCGAGCGCGACCGCCGCGTCGCTCAGCTCGGTAAAAAAGTCGCCGCAGACGTATTTGACTACCGCCGCGTCCGTCTCGTTGTCTGTTTGAGGAATATCGATTGTCAGATAGTATGCGCCGTCGTTGATGTCGGCGAGCGCTTTTGCTTCCGATTCGCGCGCATACGCCGCCGCTATCGCGTGGTATCTGCCGTCGTTGTAGATATATCCGCCGCCGCCGCGCGAGACTGCGTCTTGGGCGTACGTCGCGGCAATTAAGTATTCGTCGGAACGCCCCACCGACAGAAGATAGAACGTACGACCCGAAAAGGCGGATGCGCCGACCTGCTTCTCTTTGGTCGGCAGGCGCGGCAATATCACCGCGAGAAAAACTATCCCCGCCGTGAGCAATAGCAACAACACTATGAGCACCGCGCCGCCTCTTCGTCTCGGCGGTTTGCCGCGCCGCTCCTTTGATATTATGTATGCGCCCGAATAGTTTGCCATGTGCTTGCAATGCGCCCCGAATTGTGTTAATATATGTAATATAATTGTATGTATATGTGAATTGGGAGCGAATATATGCAATACCACATTCAGACAGCGCCTATTTGGGATGCGTACAAAACGACCGACGGTTGCCCGCTGTGCGAGCTGTACAAGGCGCGGCAAACGCGGCTTGTCACGCAATATCTCACCGACAACGTCATGGACCCCGACTTTCGCATCGCGTCCAATGCGCGCGGCTTTTGCGCCGAGCACATCAAGCAGATGTACGCGGGTCAAAACAAGCTGGGGCTTGCATTACAGCTCGAAACGCGCGCCGCCGCACTGAACGAACTGATAAAGTCTGCCCCCGCCGACAAAAAATCGGCAAAAAAATTATCCGAAAAGCTTAACAATCACCGCGGTTGCGTAATTTGCGACACGCTCGACGAGGTGATGCCGCGCTACTATATGACCGTCGCTCAGATGTTCGATAACGAAAAAGACTTTCCCGAGCTGTTCGCAGGCGCAAAGCACTGTCTAAAGCACGCCCAACATCTGTTCGCCGTCGCGGAGTACGCCGGAAAATCGACGGCCGCGTATCTTCGCACCCTAACCGACGGAATCAAGCGCGACCTGTCGACAACGGAAAAAGAACTGAAAGCTTTTGCCGATTGCTTCGACTTTAAGAGCGGCACCCGCCCCGACGCGTCCGCTATCCCCCGCGCAATCGACCTATTGAACTAAACACAAAAATCGGCGTGTATCGATTACATGCCGATTTTATTTTACAATGACTGTGCGCGGTTACAAAAGAGCGAAGCGCATGTGACGCGTCAAGATTGCGTAGGAAATTTTCGTGATACGAAGGACAAATATTGCGACGCGTAGCAGCGCTACGTTAGCAATATATAGACGCACGCAGCGCGGAAATTTACAGCAAGATTGGCGCACGAACTGCGCTGAGGCTCCGACAACAAAAAAATCCCGCCTGTGCCGCAGAGTAAGACCGTATTCAAACCCGCCCATTGGCAGGTGGGTTGGCTGATGCGATATTCTGCCATCCACTGCTTGGCTTGCGCCAAAATTACTGAGGCCCGACATAGCACCGCGATACGCGCCATCCCTTTTGAGAATTGAGGTTATAAATAAGGTCGCTTCTCGAACACCGCAGGATGTTATATATATTATATCCGTCGAGCAGTAAAAAATCAATACGAACAAAAAAATTTTCCGAACAATATTTTCGGAAAACCTATTGACAAAACAAACTATTTATGTTATGCGCCTTTTTACGCCGAAACGCTTTAATAGTGGAATCTATCGTATATCAGTTGCTTGATTTCGGGCGTAAGTTCGCCGAGATAGTTTTCTATATAAAACTCGAAAAACGACGAGAACAGCGTTTCGTCGCCCAGCTTTGCCGCCGTACGCGCCTGCTGTGCGACGATTTCCGCCGAAGTTCCGGTGCGGCTGAGCTTTTCCAACAGGCGCACGGCTGAAACCACGTTGCCCGTCTCTGTCATGAACGCCGCAAGGCTCAACAGGAAATCATCGTCGGCCGTCAGCCTGTCCACGGCCTTCGACAGCTTGACGTCGCGAAAGCCACGGTGCTTGAAATATATTGCGTAGATTGCACCGTAATAGTACGGGCTCTTCTTGCGGCGCAGGCGTTTGAGTATTGTCGACTTGCTCTTGACGTCCCCCAAGCGTGCCGCCGTCATAGCGGCAAGTGCGGCGTACTTGTCGTCGTGCTTGATATGCTCGTACAGATAGAAATAGTTCCGCGAGCATTCCGAAAAATTACCCAGCCTAAGATGCGCTTCGGCGCAAACGCTGTAGCCGTATTCTTTGTCCGGGCGCAAGCGCTTGTATACCTCGGCGTACCGCGCGACGGTGCGAAACTCCTGCACAAGGGTCTCGATATCGATGAGTAGATATATAGCCGGCATGTATTCTGGATCGATTGCGTTAGCCCGCTCCGCCTTGTCGAACGCGTCCGCATACTGCTTGTTCTTGAAATCTATATACGCCTTGTAATACCAATACTGCTCGTTGGTTTCCTTTGCCGGATGTTTTTCGAGCGCGACATTTGCCAAATCGTATTTGCCGAGCTCAATCAAGCACGACGCTTGATCAAAGAGGTTTTCGTACAGCCTGAACTCGTCGGACAGCCGCTCGTACAGCTCGGCGGCGCGCGCATAGTCCATTACCGAAACGCACACCTCGGCGAATTTCATGCACGCCACCGGGTCGTCAGTACGTTTAGCGTACAGCTTTTCGGCAATTTCAATCGCTTTATCGTAGTTTTTTGTCAGTTGGTACAGCTCTATCAGCCGCAAATACGCGCCGACATAGAAGTTGTCGCCCACTTTGAGCGCCGCTTCCATGACGGATATAGCGCGCTCGTAATCGTTGCGCTTGATATACAGCTCGGCGGCGTTGTCATACACCGACCATGCTTTGTACAAAACGCGCTTTCTGGTGATGTATTTGCATTCGTTAATAGCGCACTCGTAGTCGGTAAGCGCCAAATCTGTATTGCCGCTCGAATGATAGGCAAAACCGCGCCGCGCATACGCAAGCAATCTGTCTGTGTGCGACTGTGCGGCGGACAGCGCCTGCGTCCACTTGCCGATATTGTTCTCGGCCTCCGACTTTGCGGGATCGTAAACGTACACGTCGGCCGCGTCTACCTCGACGGGCACAGTTTCGTCGGTCGGCTTAGGATATTCTATCATGCCGAAATCGGCAACAAACGCCACCGCTCGCCCGTCGGCGGCGTAGCCTACATAGCACTTGTATTTGCCGTCGCCCCAGCCGCTCGAGAACACGCCGTACTTCTTGCCGAACAATTCGACTATCGTGTGCGTCATGCCGTTGAGCAATATCTGCCCGTCGAGCGGATGAATCTCGTCGCGTATATGCGAATAGTACAGCTCGTACGCATTCCTGTCCGATATACAGCACACTCCCGATCCTATTGACACCGACGCCGCATCGGGATCGACGGGAAGCCGACCTATTGCGTCATTCTCGTCACGGTCGTGGCACAACCGCCATTTCTCCGCCTTGTCTTCGCCGAACCTAAGCCCCGCATACGCGACACGTTCGCCGCTGTCCGTCATACAGCACAAACAGAACGGAAAAGCGACGACGCCGCCGTCAAAGTCGAACGCGCCGTACCTGTGTGCGGACGAGTATGCGTCGAACATGACGACTGCGCCGTCGTCTAATTGCATGAACGGAAACTCTTTGAGCGTGAGCCTGACGCCGCATGCCGTTAAATCTTTGAGCATTTCGCCGAAGTCGATTGGCGGCTCGAGCAAATGCTTTTTGATATTTATTACTTTCTTCAAAGCAGTGTGAGCGCGCTTATTTGAGGATGGTAAACAGCTTGGATTTGACCTCTACGAAATCCTTCCAGAACGGTTCGAAGCGATCCATTGCTTCGAGAGTTTTGTTAGGCGTGTTAAACGCGGTGAGTCGTATCCAGCCGTTGCCGCTCTTGCCGAAGCCGCTGCCCGGCGTGCAGATCAGCCGCGCTTTTTTGAGCATGTAGTCGAAGAACTCCCACGAGTCAATCCCGCACCAAAACCATACGTACGGCGCGTCTACACCGCCCTTATACTGTATACCCAGCCTGTCGAACACCGACGTGATAAGTTGAGCGTTGGCCCTGTATTGCTTGATCGTTCTCTTGATGTCGTCGTAGCCGCCGCGCAGAGCGCTCTCCGCCATGCGCTGTACGATGTACGATATGCCGTTGGATTTGATTGCTTGGCGCCTCAGCCACATTCTGTTGAGAGGCGATATCATAGGTATGACAGTCCAGCCGCATCTTACGCCCGTAAACCCCGCCATCTTGGAGAACGAACAAATCTCCACCGCACAGTCGCGCGCGCCCGCCACTTCGAAAATAGAACGGGCTATACGCTTGGACGGCTCGATATCGGCGCCGGTTTTGCTCTCGTCGACGAACGCCTCGTACGCCGCGTCATACAGTATGACCGCCTCGTTGTCGAGCGCAAACGCTACCCACGCTTTTAGCT
This sequence comes from Clostridiales bacterium, assembly GCA_022508425.1. Lineage (GTDB taxonomy): Bacteria > Bacillota > Clostridia > Christensenellales > Pumilibacteraceae > Anaerocaecibacter. The sequence goes on from JAFLVF010000046.1 coordinate 7,916, forward strand.
GTTCGACGGTGTACGCCGTGCCCGTCGGATTGTTGGGCGAACATAGATATATTATATCTACCTTGCCCTTTTGCGGAGGCATGGGCAAAAACCCGTTTTCGCGGCTACCCTCCGCATATACTATCTTTCGCCCCGCCATCACGTTGGCGTCGACATACGCCGGATAAACGGGGTCGGGAATCATTACGACATCGTTTTCGTCGAACAGGTCGAGAATATTGCCTATGCCGTCCTTGGCGCCCTCGGTGACAAACACCTCGTCGAGATCAATCTTGATATTGCGCAGCTTGTAATAATCAACTATAGCATTCTTCAAAAACGGATAACCGTCGTAAGGTCCGTATCCGTGAAAGCCTACGCGCGTGCTCATCTCGGTGGCAGCTTCTCTGCCCGCGTCCGCTACCTTCGACGAAAGCGGCTGGGTTACGTCGCCTACGCCGAGACTGATGACATCGGATTGGGGAAACTCGACTTTGTACGCGGCGACGCGCTTTGCGACCTCCGCAAACAAATATTCCTCGCTTAGCTTGCCGAAATTCTTATTAAGCTTTTTCATAACAGACTCCGAAAAAGTTTTTTTATATTATATGAGCCTTTACTTCTTCTTTTTACTTTGATATGTTTTTGCCGCCGCTATAAACTCGCGGAATATGGGTTGAGGGTTGGCGGGACGGGATTTGAACTCCGGATGATACTGCACGCCCACGAAGAACAGTTTGTCGCTAAGCTCCACCGCCTCTACAAGATGCCCGTCGGGCGAAATGCCGCACAGCGTAAGCCCCGCCTCCGTCATCGGTTCGCGCATGATATTGTTGAACTCATAGCGGTGCCTGTGCCGCTCGAACACCGATTTCACTCCCTCGCCGTAGCAGCGCGACAGAGTGGAACCCTCTTTGATCATGCACTCGTACGCGCCAAGCCGCATCGTGCCGCCGGTGTTCTCGTAGCCGACCTGATCTTCCATGATATCGATGACCTTGTGCGGCGACGACGGCTCGAGCTCGCCGCTCGTAGCATCGGCAATGCCGAGAACGTTCCTCGCAAACTCTATGACGGCTATCTGCATACCTAAGCATATTCCGAAATACGGCTTGTCGTGAGTACGGCAATATTTTGCCGCCGTTATCATGCCGTCGATACCGCGGTCACCGAATCCGCCCGGCACGATTACTCCGTCCGCCGAGCCGAGATATGACTCTACCGTCGAGTCCGTAAGGTCCTTGGAATCAACCCACTTGAGATTGATCTTTACGCCGTTGTATATCCCCGCGTGAGTGAGCGCCTCGACGACCGAGAAATACGCGTCGTACATCTGAACGTATTTTCCGACAAGAGCTATCTCCACCTCGCCGTCGCGGTTTTTCGCGCGGTCGACCATGGCGCGCCACTCGTCGAGCTGAGGGGGTGTTTCGGGAAGATTGAGCTCGCGCGTGACAATCTTTTCTATGCCCGCGTCGAGCAACAGTAGCGGAACTTCGTACAGTATGTCCGCGTCCAAATTCTCTATCGCGCAATCGGGCTCGACGTTGCAGTACAGCGCGAGCTTTTGCTTGACCTTCTCGTCGATATGCTTGCTTGTCCTAAGCACTACGAGATTGGGCGAAATGCCGAGAGACCGCAATGTCTTGACCGAATGCTGGGTGGGCTTGGTCTTGACCTCGCCGTTAGCGGTGAGCGTGGGTGCAAGCGTGACGTGGACGAACAGGCAGTTCTCCCTGCCCACGTCGTTGCTGACCTGACGAATCGCCTCGATAAAAGGAAGGCTCTCTATATCGCCTACCGTGCCGCCTATCTCGGTGATGACTACGTCGGCGCCTATCTTCTTGCCTACCGAATAAATAAAACGCTTTATCTCGCCGGTGATATGCGGAATGACTTGCACCGTCGAGCCGTTATACAGCCCGCGCCGCTCGTTGTCGATAACCGTCGAGTACACCTTGCCCGTCGTGAGATTGGAAAACTTGTTGAGGTTTTCGTCTATAAACCGCTCATAGTGACCGAGATCGAGATCGGTTTCGGCGCCGTCCTCCGTCACGTACACTTCGCCGTGCTGGAACGGACTCATGGTACCGGGGTCGACGTTGATATACGGGTCGAGCTTTTGCGCTATTACCTTCAACCCTTTCGCCTTGAGAATTCTGCCTAAGCTTGCCGCCGTTACGCCTTTGCCAAGACCGGACACGACGCCGCCTGTCACAAATATATACTTTTCCATTATCTTACGTTAGTCCTCCGTCTTGCCCACGCATAGGCGTATAATCGTACTACTATGTCTATTATATTCTATCTTGAAAGCCCCGTTTTGTCAATAGGTTGATGAACATTGACGGGAACGAAGTTTTTACAGCCTGATTACTCCGCGGAACACTTCTTGTGCCTCGCCGGTCAGATACACCGCCTCATCGGTGTAGCGGATGATCAGCTCGCCGCCCGGGAGTCTTACCGAAATGTCCGTATCCTTGTCGCAGTAGTTGCACAACGTCGCCGCTACTGCCGCCGCGCACGCGCCCGTGCCGCAAGCGAGAGTCTCGCCCGTGCCGCGCTCGATAACGCGCACTTTAAGATGCGTTTTGTCTATCACCTGCACGAACTCGACGTTTACTCCGTCGGGGAACAGCTTTGTATTCGATCCAAGCTCCGCCCCCACTCCTTCCACGTCGAACGCGACGAGGTCGGGAACGATGACCACGCAGTGCGGGTTACCCATGGACAGGCATGTTATTTGCATGTCGCCGAGCTTGGTTTTGACCGTGCGGTTGACGACCGTGCCGCTCTCGCCGTCCGTATTGACGGGCACCGACTTGGGCTCGAACACGGCACGCCCCATGTCGACTTTGACCGAATTGACCTTGCCGTCGCGCACGAACAACTTGAGGTGTCGCACTCCGGACAATGTTTCGATGTCGAGTTCGGTTTTGTCGGTCTTGCCGTTGTCGTAGAGGTACTTGCCCACGCACCGAATGCCGTTGCCGCACATCTTGCCTTCCGAACCGTCGGAATTGAACATGCGCATCTTCGCGTCGTATTTTTCGGACGGATAGATGAATATCACGCCGTCGCCGCCTACGCTGAAATGCCTGTCGGACAGATTGACCGCCACGGACTCCATATTGTCTATGGGGTGCGTCAGGCAGTCGACGTAAACATAATCGTTGCCGCAACCGTGCATCTTGATAAAGCTCAGCCTTTGCCGCTCGTAACGCATGCTGTTGATGTCGACGAGCTCGGTGTTATAACGGCTGTAACGGCTCTTAAGCGCGTATGAAAGCGCGTTTGCGGTATCGATTGACGTCAGGCACGGAATGTTCAGCATGACCGCACGGCGACGTAGTTTAACGTCATCGAACGTAGGTATGCGCCCGCGCGTCGAAGTGGAAACGAGGTAGTCTACCTTGCCCGAATTGAGCATTTCCATCGTATTGGGTCGGGCGCCGTTTGATTCGTTGATCTTGTCGACTACCGTCACCTTCATGCCCGATCTCGCAATCACCGCGGCGGTGCCTTCCGTCGCGTACAGCTTGAAGCCGAGCTCGTAATAGTTTTTAGCGACGTTGACTATCTCGGGCTTGTCGTTGTTGCGCACGGACAGCATGACGCCGCCCGTCCTCTTCATTTTGTATCCGGCCGCGCTAAGACCTTTGTACAGCGCTTCTTCGAGCGTCTTGCCTATACCGAGCACCTCGCCCGTCGATTTCATTTCGGGACCCAAGTGCGTGTCGAGATCGGTGAGCTTCTCAAACGAGAAGATGGGTACCTTGACGGCAACATACGGCGCCGAACGGTACAGCCCCACGCCGTAGCCGAGCTTGGACAGCTTCTTGCCTATCATGCACTCGGTGGCGAGCTTGATCATGGGCACGCCCGTAACCTTGGAGATATAAGGAATAGTGCGCGACGAGCGCGGATTGACCTCGATGACGTAAACCTTGCCGTCGCTGATTATGTACTGAATATTTACAAGCCCTTTTGTATTGAGCGCGAGCGCGAGCTTTCGAGTGTAGTCTATCAGCTCTTCGCGGTTTTTGTCGGTGATGTTCTGCGACGGATACACGGCAATGGAGTCGCCGCTGTGTACGCCGGCGCGCTCTATATGCTCCATTATGCCGGGAATGAGGATATCCTCGCCGTCGCATATAGCGTCCACCTCGAGCTCTGTGCCCATTACGTACTTGTCGATAAGTACGATATTGTCGGGGTTTTCCTCGAGAATAATGGACATGTATTCTTTGACGTCCTCGTCCGAGAACGCTATTATCATATTTTGACCGCCGAGAACGTACGACGGGCGCAAAAGCACGGGATAGCCGAGGTCGTTACCTGCGCGCAACGCTTCTTCTTCCGTCTTGACGGTGTGGCCCTGCGGGCGCGCTATGCCGAGCTTCTCCAACAGTGCGTCAAACCGCTCGCGGTCCTCCGCCGCGTCAATCGAGTCGGCCGGAGTGCCGAGGATGCGAACGCCCTTCTCGCTCAGATGTTTTGTCAGCTTGATAGCGGTCTGCCCGCCGAACGCGACAACAACGCCGTACGGGCGCTCTGTCGCTATGACGTTGTCGACGTCTTCTTCGGTGAGCGGCTCGAAATACAGCCTGTCCGCCGTATCGAAATCTGTGGAAACTGTCTCGGGGTTGTTATTGACGATGGCCACGTCGAAACCGAGTTCTTTCAGCTCCCACACGCAGTGTACCGACGCATAGTCGAATTCTATGCCCTGACCTATCCTAATAGGCCCCGAACCGAAGACTATTACGCGCTTTCTTCCAGACTTCCGCTCGTCGATGTACTCGCGCGCTTCGTTCTCGTCGTCGTACGTCGAATAGAAGTACG
>JAFLVF010000047.1 GCA_022508425.1 Clostridiales bacterium
GTGTCGCTCACATCGATATTGCGATATGATTGCACAGAGCCAGCCTGTGGCTGCGACGACGGGAGTGTAGACCCACCTACATGACCGAGCCGACCATCGTACATGTAGCCCGTATCACGCGATGAATACGCCGTCAGACAAAAAAATCCCGACTGTATCAAGTCGGGATTTTTTGTTGTTTGTCTTACATTGCGACAAGCTTGTTGGAAACGAGTGTAAAGAAGCAGTCAATCCAGCCGAGGATGACACCGGTCGGCGGGAAAATCGCAAGCACGAGAACAAGAAGAGAGGTCTTTTTGTTCATGTATGCCGAGAGACGGATGATTACTTCCACTACCCAGTTAAGACCGGGAATCAAAAGCAGAATAAACCGTAAAATTCTGGGCAAGCCTTGGAAATCGTTGACAACTGACATGTTTTTTACCTCCATTATTATTTATATGTATAATATCACTTTTTATATCATAAATCAAGCGTTTTGGAGAAATTATACTTCGAAAAAGTTTTGATAAAAAAACAGCATATTGTCGATTACCGTTTCGCCCAAGATAATTTCAAATAATGTTGACAGTGGTTTTTTCTTATGATATAATCTATGCGGATGAATGCGGAAAAGCTTGACATAGAGAAAACCCTGCAGGCTCTTACAAAGGACGAGAAACTGCGTATGCTTACCGGCGACGGAATGTGGCACACATTCGGCGCGGGCGAGCTTCCGCGCGTCCGCATGTCGGACGGGCCGACGGGGCTTCGCATGACGAGCGACGCGACAATCGCAGCGATTCCCGCAACATGCTTTCCGACGCAATCGTCACTCGCCTGTTCGTGGGACCCCGCGCTGCTGTACAACGTCGGCGCGGCGATGGGCAGAGAAGCGACGGCTCTCGGCGTCAACCTTTTGCTCGCACCCGGAGTGAACATTAAGCGCAACCCCTTAGGCGGGCGCAACTTCGAATATTACTCGGAGGACCCGTTCCTGTCGGGCACGCTCGGCAAGGCGTTTATCGAGGGCGTTCAGTCGACGGGCGTGGGAGCGTGCGTCAAGCATTTCGCATGCAACAACCAAGAAACAGACCGCATGTATTACGACGCGGCAGTCGATCCGCGCGCGCTCAACGAGCTGTATCTAAAGCCGTTCGAGATAGCGCTGTCGGCAGAACCCGCCGCGGTAATGTGCGCGTACAACAAGCTAAACGGCACGTATTGTTCGGAGAACGACTATCTTTTGACCACCGTTCTTCGCGACAGGCTCAACTACAACGGCGTCACCCTGTCCGATTGGGGCGCGGTGCACAAAAGAAGCGTTTCGTTCAAAGCGGGACTCGATCTCGAAATGCCGTTCTCGCCGTTCTCGTACGACGACCTCGACGCCGCGCTCAAAGACGGCGATATAACCGAGGCCGATATAGACAATGCGCTTCGTCGCATGCTCAATCTCATAGACAACGTGTATCTCGAGCCGTACGGCGATTTCGACGCAGACGCGCATGACAAGCTCGCATATGCCGCCGCCGCCGAAAGCGTTATACTGCTCAAAAACGACAATAATTTCCTGCCTCTTACAAAGGCGATGAAGATAGCGGTCATGGGCTCGATTGCCGAGAACGCGCCCATTCAGGGCGGCGGCAGTTCGCACGTGACAGAGCTCAAGAAGATCTCGCCGCTCGACGCGTTTTCCTCGCGGTCAATCGACGTCGCGTACTACCGCGGCTATTCCAAGAACGCAAAAGAAAACGCCCTACTCCACGACGAGGCGCTGACCGCCGCTACCGCCGCCGACGTAGTCATCGTTTACGCCGGAAACACGTCTGACGAGGACGCATCCGAAGGTGTGGACCGCAAGTCTATCGACCTTCCCGAAGAGCAGAGCGCGCTCATTTCGGCGCTGACCAACGCGGGACACCGCGTGGTCGTCGTGCTTGTTGCGGGCGGACCTGTCGCCATGCCGTGGTCAAAACGTGTGCGTTCAATCGTTTATCAGGGTCTTAGCGGCGCAGGCGGCGCGCTCGCCACTGTGGACGCGATGTTCGGCAGAATCAATCCGCAAGGCCGACTCCCCGAAACGTTCCCGCACGACCTCGACGACCTAAACATTCAAAATACGCAGTCTCGCCGCGTGCTCTACCGCGAGAGCCTGTTTGTCGGATACAAATATTACGACGCAATCGAGCGCCGCGTGCTCTTCCCCTTCGGTCACGGACTGTCGTATTCCAACATCGTGTACGAAGATTTTGCAATCACGCGAGTCGACGACAACGAATTCGAAGCGGCGGTAACGTTATGCAACCGGTCGCCGCGCGACGGATACGAGACGGTGCAGATTTACGTCTCCGACCGCACGGGCAGGATTTTGGCTCCGAGGAAACAGCTTGCCGGATATTGCAAGGCGTTCGTCGAGGGCGGCACCAAGACAAAAGTCGTCATTCGCGTGCCCAAATCGGCTTTTACATTCTGGAACGAGGACAAGCGCATGTTCTCCACGCCGGACGGCGAGTTCAAAATCATCGTCGCGGCCTCGGCGACGGATATAAAGTTTGATTCGAGCGTCAAGATAAACGGTGATTTCAACGACATTGTCGCCTACCCCGACGTTTACAAAATGCCGCTTATATCCAAGATAACTGACAGCGATTTCCAATCGATGTACGGCGCGCCGTTACCTACGGAAGAATGCCCTACGGCAAAAGGAAGCTACACGCTCGACAACTGCCTAAACGACGTCAGGCACTGCCTGATAGGCCGCATAGCCTATTCCATCGTCAAGCGCCGAGCAAAGAAAGAGGGCGAGCCGGGCTCTACCGCGCAAGAGGCGTTTATGGCAAACGCGCTCAACACGCCGCTCACCGCCGCCGTGTCGATGTCGGACGGCGCCATGCCCGTCAATTTCGCAAAAGCTATCGTGTCGTGGGCCAACGGCAAGCGGCTTAACGCAATCAAGCTTTTAATCAAAAAAGACAAGTAAGCATATATTTATGTTGAAGCGGTCGCAATTTCGCGCCGCATGTAAAGAGGAATAATAAATGGGAAAAATCGATGTTTTCGACTACATAGAGCGCGCGGCGAACACGCTGGACGCGAACGCGGTCGGGTTTTCGCATGCCGCCGACAAGCTGACCGAATTTCTCGAAGCGACGTTCGGCGCGATAGACGCGACGGTGGCGGTCACCTCGCGCGTCAAGTCGCGCGACAGTCTGCGCGAGAAAATTTTGCGCAACAGCCTGTACAAAGACGTTTCGGCAGAGCGCATCGTGTTCGAAATGCACGACATAATAGGCGTCAGAATAGAATGCAGGTTTTTTAAGGACGAGAAATACTTGTACGACCAGATACGCGAGATATTCTCGGTGGACGTGGGCGACGGCTATTTCTCGCCCGTCGGCAAGAAAGCTATCAAGCTCAAGCTCGACACACCTCAGCCCGAAAGGCAGAAAAACGGATTTAATATTTACCGCATAGACGGCGCAGTCGCGTACGCAGGGGAAACGTACAACTTCGAGCTACAAATCAAATCGCTTGTCAATACGTTCTGGTCGGAAATAGAGCACAAGCTCATTTACAAGAATATCCGCTTCTCGCCCGCCGACACGCTGATGAAGGATATGCTCAACTCCATTCACGAGAGCTTGACGGGCATCGACCACCAGCTCAACCTGATTTTCGACAGGATGAACGGCAACTCGTTCAGCAACCAGCAATCCCAACTGCAAAGCATGCTTACCCTCGCCGTCAACGAGGTGTACACCGCGATTGTCAAGACCAAGACGGGCATAGATGTTTCGATTACCGACTACTCCGAAGCGATTGTGCACTATCTTCTCACCGCCTCGTCCTATGTGCGAAACGTGACAGGCATGTCCATGCAAAAGACGATCAAGCACAACATGGGCGTCGACGACGATGACGACGACGCCGTCAACTACGGCAGTATAATAGTCAACCTCATGGAATGGATGCGCGGAATAGACTACCACTCAATCGATATCGGCGGGAAACTGACCGTCGACATGCCTATCGACGCGCAAAACGAGATAGCCAAGATATTCTTGGACAACATCAACTCCGATTTCTATCTCAACACTTTCTTCCATATATATTTCTCGCTCGAGCGCGGCGACGACAACGAGGACTTCCGCGACTACATCGCCTACTACACGCATCGGATACTGGACGGCAAGACGCAGGACCAAAAATACAAAACCCTGTCATTACTCTTCGAGATGCCCACGCACAAACTGCCGCTCGAAAGCACAATAGAACTACTCGCAAATGCAGGTCGGTATTGACCGATTGCCCTACGGAAAAAAACCGCGGGGCAATTTTTTGTAAATTAAATATGTGAATTGTTTATGCTTTACTTTTTTGCGCGACTGTGATATGCTTATATCAATCATTATAGAGAGGTTATTATGAAAACGGACGTAAACACCATACTTAACAAGCTGACGACATTTGCGTGCGACAACCTTATGCTCGACGCACTTGACTATACGTACACGCTAAACCGCCTTGCGTCTATCGCGGGCGTCACGCCCAAGGTTGATCAAGACGTCGACTACGGCGACAGCGACCTAAATGCGCTCGTCGCGGAATTGAAATCGGCATTGCCCGCCGTGGACGGCAAAGCCGTTGTCGAGACGCTCATGCCGCTCGCGCATACGATTGATTATTACTTTACCGACGCGCTCGGGCGCAACACCGACAAAGCGTTCGAATTTATCTTCGATCTGTTCGCTCAATGCGGATCGGTTTCGGACGGCGTCAAGCTCGGCGCAAACGGTTACACATTCTACACCGCGGCCGACGGGCAATATTCCGTCTCTGTCAACGTAGGCGGAGACAACCTCGTCTACACACCCGTTTCGGCGGTGGGCAAGGTCGCTTGTCTCGAATGTCCAGACCTGTTGGCATACGACGTAGCCCAACGGCTTGCGGCCTTTGCCGACGAATACAAGATGTCGATAGCAAAAACCGTCGGCGACGACGGCGCATACCTCTGCTGCAAGGAGATTGCGCTCGACAAAGCAAAAGTAAAAGAAAAGCTGGCCGAGGGCGTTGTCAAAACTTCGCTTCTCGACTACCCCGTCCCCGCACTGTCCGTCGTAGGACCGAAAAATGCCGCCGCGCGCGAATGTGCGCGCATAATGAAAGCGGCGGCCGACGCCAACATCAAATGCGTGGTCGCGACCTCCCCCGGTCAGTTTACCACTATGTACGTAGTGTTTGCGGGCCCGATTGCAAAAGACGACTATTTCGTTTCCTCTGACGCGCTGACTGCATGCGGCGCGGCCAAGACGGTCGACTTTGCTCCGCTCCTGCCCGTACTCGAGAAGGGCACCGCGCTGTCTACCGACCTATCCGACTACAAAGCGGTTTACAACGAAGTGGGCGGCGTCAAGCACGGCGCAAAAGCGGCTTCGGCGCTGTCCGACGCGCTCGTCAAGAAGTTTGCCGCCGTACTGAAAAACTCGGCCTCTGCCGACGAGGCCACGGTCAAAGGGTTGGCCGTAGAGCAAAAATAGTTCTGTATAATAAGCTTACGCGAGTCAATAATAGAAAGTACAAATGGAAGAGCACATCGACAACGAGATAACCGCAATCGACGGAGCGGATACAGCCGCAACCGAAAACACCGCCGCGCCTACAACCAAGAAAAAGCGCAAGCGCGAACTTTCGGGCGCGTATTGGTACACGGAGACCGACGACGAACTGAAAAAGCAGTCGTTTATTCGCACGCTGATTACGGTAATCGCATTCATGCTTCAGCTCGTGGTGCTCGTTCTGCCGCAAGGGAGCCTTGGGTATGTAACCGAACACATTCCGTCGTACGCGTACGTATACATGTGGTTTGTGTTCGTCATGTTCGGCGTATCGATATATGTAATAGTCATGAATATGACGCGCTACAAGCTACTAAAGCGCATACCGGTCGAGCGTGCGCCCAAACACGGTTTTAAGCGCCGTTCGTTTTTCGGCGCGGAACTGCTCATCGCCACGTATGCGGTGATATTCGTACTCGAACTGTCCTTTGTGTGCATCAGCTTCGACGGCTTCGGACTTACCGGCATGTTCGTCTCGCTGTTGTCGGTCGCCGCCGCCGTGTGGGCGCGGCAAGTAACGGTACTGACGCTTAGAGACGCCACTCTCATTCCTGCCCCGACCGCCGAACAAACAGACAGCGAGACTGAATAAATAACAATTGCAAAACAAGCCGAAGATTGAAATCTTCGGCTTGTTTTTTACCAGATGAAATTAGCTCTCGCCGCCTCGCCGTTGTCGACGAGAATATCCTGCGCGGTCATAGAACGGTTTACCACGGTCATAAAGTATGCAAACTCGGCGATTTCATCCGCCGTCGCCCATTTCTTGAGAGGGGTTTCGTCCATGACCTGCGCCCAGAGTGCGGGGTCGTTCATGACGTGCGCGTTTAGATCGGTGGTTACGCCGCCCGGAGACAGGCTGTTGACAGTAGCGCCAAATTGGGCAAGACGGAGTGCAACGTTTTTCATGTACGCGACGAGCCCGCCTTTGCTCGCGGCATATTCGGGAAACTCCGCGCCCGTCCGAGCGCTGGCCGACGATATAAACAGCACGCTCTTTATATTCCCGTGAAAAGCGTACTTTTCGGTCACGCGCATACTGCCCTTGAGGTTTACGTCGATATCGCGCCCGGAATTTTGCACGCCGGCATTGTTTATGAGTATATCCACGTCTGTGACGTCGGGTAGCTCGCTCGAGTACACGTCGGCGACAATGTGCGAATATTTTGTATCATCGATCGTCGATTGTGCTATATCCAATCCGACCACGTTGTGGCCGCATGACAAAAACTTTCGAGCGATAGCCCAACCGATGCCGTTACTCGACCCCGTTATCAACACTTTCATTTTGCGTTTCCCCTCCTATCAAATCGAGATACTCCGCGCCCACTCCGGTATTCTTCCACCGCCGCGTGATGACAAAGCCGGGATAGAAGAACAAGCCCTCGCAGACGAGCTCTACGAGCATACCCATCGCGGCGCACGTCAGGCACTGCACAATCGTCCAGCCGAAAAAGAAATGGCTGACGATTAGCGCGAACGTAAGATTATCGACAAACTGCCCGACCGCCGTCGACACATACGTGCGCATGACGAAAGCGCCTAAGCTGTCCGGTTTTTTCTTAAAAAGCTTGCCTATGCCGAAGTTTGAAAAATTGTTTACAATCGCAGACAGCAGGAACGCCGCCGTGCTGCCTATTACGACGTACCATGTCCCGCCGAAGGTCTTGTCAAGCGCGCTGTTGATGATTGCCTCGCTCCCCTCGACGTACGACTGCGACCATGTGCCGACAACGAGCGAGCCGAGATAGAACAACAGGCAGAATAACAGGTTTACGACTATCGCCAGCACCGTAATTTCGGTCGCCGCCTTTGGCCCAAAGCGCTTGGTCAAAATATCCATGGTAAAGAACGCAAACCACGACACGACTATCCCGCAGTCGAGCGCCAGATAGTCGACGGGCAAGTCTATGCTCTTGTTTGCCAACAGATTCATGGCAAACACCGATATAATAAACAGCGCGAATACGAGCGGCGGCACGTTTTTCATCAGCACCGCAAACTCGTGCCATTCTTTTTTTATTCTTTGTTTTATCACGTTTTCTCCAAAGAAAATGGGCGCAGTGCGCCCATCCTTTCCATAGTTTTGTTTTGAGACAGGATGGTTTCGAACTGTCTGTTCTATTAAAATATGTAGCTTGGATTATTTCTTCTTGTAGCCGCACTTGGGGCAAACGCCGTTCTCGTTGAGCGCGATGCCGCACAGCGGGCAACGGTCGATTTTGTTCTTGGGCTCGTACGTTTCCGACGCGCCGTTTACACCGCTCGTAAAGGTGAGCTTTGCGATGTTCAGCTTGTCTTTGAGCAGGTCGTAAACAATCTTGATCATGCCCTCGACGGTCATCGTCTCTTTAGTGACGACGAGACGGCACTCGGGATAGGCGGTGGCAAGCTCTGTCTTGAACGCAGGGCCCTTCTGCTTGTTGGAAGGTGCGCCGTTACGGATACCCTGCGCCTCGTACACACCGAGGATTGCGGGCAACAGAGGATCGTCCTCGCGGAGAACAAGCGCGTGGTCGAAGTTCTGCAAAACAGCCCAAGCCGTCTTTTTGACCTCGTTGCACGGGAATACCATGTTGACGCCGTTCTCGATTGTATCCTCCACCTCTATCGTGAGTACGCCGGTGTGGCCGTGCAAGTATTGTGCCTCGCCCTTAAATCCGTAAAATCTGTGGGCGTATTGTAGTTCTATTGTGGTTGTGCTTCTCATATTTACCTCCTGTATTTTTTGTTACTATTCTATGCGCCGCGTTCCGTATATACGCCGACTGCATCGTCTGTAATCACTCGTCGAAATTTATTGTCCCTTCTTTGATGTTCGCCTTGTCGAGCTTGTTGGCGAGCACGGCGTCGAGGTTTTCCATGTCCGACTTCTCGTTGATACAGACGAGGGTTACCTTCAGGTTTTTGTAGATGGGGAGCTTGTATTTCTTGGACTGATGGTACGGCATGTTGTTCTCGTTGTATCCCCAATGCTGAATATACACGTCCTTGCCTTCGCCGAGATAGTTGGGAAGAACAAACGACGGCTGCAACGTGACCTTGCCGGCGGTGCCGTAAGACAGCTCTTTTTCGTAGTCGTGTTCTATGCCGTGATCGGAGAGGTAGTTGTCGATCTCGCGCTCCGAACGGCTCTTGACGACGTGCCCGTCTCGACAGGTGAAATTGCCGGTATAGTCCGTTTCGATGAGCTCGGCGTCCGTGCCGTTGCTTATCCTAAACAGCATGCCTTTGTTCTTGTATTTCTTGTAGCAACTGAGACAGAACAGCAACCCTGCCGCCTGCTTGCCGCATACGATACATTTCGATTTGCTGTCCTCGTTGACGCTTACGACCTTGTTGACCGGCTCGTCGTCGTCGGGCTCGTCGTCGTCGGGCGACTTGACCGACATTTTCTTGCTGTGCTTGTTGAGCAGCTCGAGCATCTCTTCTGTCGAGTACTTCCACCAGCACTGCCTGCAAAACGCATAGCCGTTGGTCTTGGCGCCACAGCCTAAGCACTTGTTAAAGCCCTCCGACGGAAGCGACGTGTAGACAGCGGCGTCACTGCACTTGCAGGGCGAATCCGCAGGATGCCATTGCCCGCAATCGGGGCATACAACAATCTTGCCGGTATCTCGCATATCCCAATGCTCACGACAGAGCGGATGACTCAAAAATCCCGGCTTGCCGCAGATTTGACATGTTTTTGCTTTTGCCATAAAACTCCCTCACTTCTTCGATTTCGTTACAATAATTGTAGCTCCGTCGTTCTGTAATGTGGTCCTGCCCCAAACCGCGGTACCACAATCACAGATTGTTTCTTCGATTTCGTTACGATTTATTTGTAACTTGTGGCACTGTCTATAATTGCAGTACCATTCAGTATACCACATATAATATAATAAGTCAAGCTCTGATGTTACGAAAAAATAGCGACATGAAGTCGCTATTTTAATTGTGGGTCGCCTCGCCCCGATTAACGTAATGAATAAAAAGTTGTACTGACAGCGTAGGCCGCGTCAGGTGGGCAACCGCGACGAAGCGCGACGGGAGTTTAGGCAGACCTAAATGACCGAGTGCCGAGGAGCACGTAGCCCATATCACGCGAGACATACGCCGTCAGATTTCGCCGTCTGCACAGCGAACGGTATACTCGGGCAGCCCTGAATCCCAGTTGTCTGCCTTATCAATGCTCTCCCACTGCTTTATAGTGCCGGCGAATGTGATTTCAGCCAAGGCCGAGCAGTTGCCGAACGCCGATTTACCTATATGCCCGACGCTCTCCGAGATTTCTATACTCGTCAAGGCCTTACAGTTGCGGAAGGCCCCTTCGTATATGGCGTACACGGTCGCGGGCATGTCTATTCTCTCAAGTCCGATGCAGTCGCTAAACGCATACTTACATATCGTCACGCCCGAAGCGACCGAAGAGTTTATTGTCACGGTCTTCAATCCCGTGCAACCGCTAAATGCATAATCGGATATTTCGTTTACCATGCTCGGAATTGTAATGCTTTCAAGCCCGGTGCAACCGCTAAACGCATACTTGCCCAGCGAAGCCACCCAACCGTGAATTTGGATATTCTTCAACGACACACACCCGCTGAACGCATAGTCAGGAATTTTGTCCACACCGCCCGGGATTTTGACGTTGTCAAGACCGATGCACTTTTGGAATGCGCCCTCGCCGATAGCCGTGACTTTGTCGCTCATCTCTACCGCCTTCAGCCTCGAGCACTCGCGGAAAGCATACTTTCCGATCGTCGTTATACTGTCGGGAAGCGAGATGCTCTCCACATAGCCGCAGCCCGAAAACGCGTAATCAGCCACTTTGGTGCCGCCGGTGATGACGACTGTTTTCAGGCTTTTCGGCACAACCCGAGAATTATCGCTATAGTCTAGTGCGCCGAAAATATATCCGAAATGAGTGCCGGTCCTTCCGTCTTTTGTTTCACCGACAAACGGCAATGTTATGCTTTCAAGAGAGTCGCAACTGCTGAACGCACTGATAGAAATAGAATACACGCCCGCTTCGACAACAACTTTTTTCAGTTGTTCGCAATTATAAAACGCACCATTGCTTATATCGTCGACGCTTTGTTGGGGCACTGTAAGGCTCGTAATATTCGAACCGCAGAGCGCGTCGGTGGCTAAATAGTATTTCCCACTGTCAAGCACGGGAAGGGTGATATCCTTCTTTCCGCCGCGATATCCTACTAAATAAATATAGTCCTCGAATTCGGTATGCGCCGTAAAGAATATAAAGCCGTCCTCGGTTGTGGTGATTGCGCTCTTTCCGCCCTTGTCGGGATTATATACATTGGAATAATTATGATTGCCGTGAAAGCCCTCAACAGTGCTAAAATCAAACTCAGATCGATTACAAATTTCATACAGCTTCGCGCTGCCTAACGCTTCGTCGCCCACCTCTCTAAGACCGGTACCCACTTTCATCAAATAGATCGAAGGGCAACTACCGAAAGCTAAGTCGCTTATCGTTGTAAGGCTGTCCGGCAGATCTAACGTAGAAATTCGCCCGCAAGCGTAAAACGCCTGGTATCCTATTGTTTGCAAACCGCTGCCGAAATCTACGTCGGTAATATAGTTGCATTCGAGGAATGCACACTCACCTATTTCGGTCACGCTGTTCGGAATTTTTACCTTTGTGATGGGAGTGTGGGCAAAGGTATACTCACCTATTGCCGTGATACCCTCGTTCAGCACAACAGACGTCAGGCTTTGGCAGTCCAAGAATGCTCTGTCGCCGAGCTCTGTCAGCGAGGCCGGCAATTCTATGGACGTTAGTCCGCTCCATGAAAATGCGTCATGGTCTATTGAGGTAATATTATCGCCCAGCTCAAGACTTTTAAGCGCAGTGCATTCGTAAAACGCATTATCGCCTATTGTCAAAAGACTTTGAGGCATAATCACGCTCTTTAGGCTTGTACATCCGGAAAACACCGAATTACCGATAGCGGTAACGCCCTCTTGCAAGACAACCTCTTCAAGCGATTGGCAATTACTGAATATCGAATTGTCGTGCAGCTCTCCAAACGTCACGACGGCAGAGCGCAAATGATCGGAATGTACCATATACTCGCCGCAGAAAAGATACGCCGGCGCCGTTATTTTGGCCGCTTGTATCGCCAATCCCAAAAATCCGACCTCTGTGACGGTGTCGGGGATTACAATCTCGTCCAAAACGATATTCCCGCTAAACGCATGCTCGCCTATCGTTTCCAGACCGTACGGCAGATTGATTTCTTTTATCTTGGAACAAGCGCTAAATGCATCATCGCCGATCGACTTGACCGATTTGCCTATTACAACCGTAGTAAGCTCGTCACAGCCGGCAAACGCCATATCGCGTATTTCGATAATGCTGTCCGGTATGACAATACTCTCGAGCTTTACCATACCTGACAAGGCGTTCTGCCCAATTATGGTAATAGGAATGCCGTTATAGCTCGACGGGATATCGACAGCCGTGACTTGATAGGCATTGTCCACGCCGACAACTATGTAAGTATCGGTAATCTCGTCGAGAGCAAGTTGCAGCCCCGTTTCGGTATGCACATATCCGTCGTCGGGGACGCCGCTGTTATCATGTCCGCCTCTGCCGCCGCCGAACAGCGAGCAACCGGTCAGGCACAGTGCGCAACATACAATCGCAACCATTGCCAAAACAATAACAAAAAACTTTTTCTTCATATTTCACTCCGAAAACCAAGATTGTATCGTAAACATTTTACCATATATTGACTGTATTTGCAATAATTACATGCTAAATAGTTGCTTAGCGCACGTTATCGCTAATGTGTAGCCACCTGAGTCATATCAGAAAAGCCGCCTAAAGGCGGCTTTTGTTTGGAGCTGATACCGGGATTCGAACCCGGGACCTCCACCTTACCAAGGTGGTGCTCTACCGACTG
>JAFLVF010000048.1 GCA_022508425.1 Clostridiales bacterium
CCTTGTTGCCGGTGAGCTTGACCTTGTCGGAATTGATAACGATAACGAAATCGCCTACGTCGACGTTAGGGGTATATTCGGGCTTTCTCTTGCCCTTGAGCACCGTAGCCACTTGGCTTGCAAGCCTGCCGAGCGGAACGTCCGTCGCGTCGACGACGTACCACTTGCGCTTGTATTCCTTGTCGCCGATTTTGTAGTCGGCGGTACGGGAATTGACTGTCTTTGCCATCAATGTTTTCATCGAAAACAACCTCGTAAAATTTTAGTCTCGGCTCGGCGTTTCACGCCACCTCGCCCACTTACGGACAGCTACGCGGCGGGGCAATGCCGCATGCATAAAGTCCGCAGTACAAAGCATTATACTATAATTTTCTACCCTTGTCAAATATTTGAGCAAAATATTTTAGAGTGAGTTTAGACCAGATTGTTGACAAACATTTTAGATCAAGATGCAGCGACAGCTAAAAATTGGATGGTCTCGCGTATCACTTTCACCGATATGACAGCAGGAAATGCCGCATTGTTCGGCAATTGATCAACTAATGTTATTTCTGCCGAAAATATAAATGCCGAACTTTGCTTAAAATAAATAGATGCTTAAATCAAAAATGTTATTACCGACACAACAGCCCTCGCGAACCTATGACGACGGGAGGGCTGTTCTTAATGCCATGACCTAATCACATTCCTGTTTCCGCTTTTTCCAAAGCCGCCGAATACATGTCGTAAAAATTCTCGTTGTCTTTTCCGAACTCTTTTATCGTGTAGACAATGTTTTCATATGTCTTTATTTTCATAGTAATGTCGCCGCTTTTGAACTCCAACAAATACACGTCATAGTATCTGTTGTTGTATTTCCATTCTATTTGTACCGATTCGATAGCGTCCCAAGACAGGAACGCCTTTTGTGCATGGGATACCGGCGCGGTTATGCCGTTAGCGTCGACCGTACACTTCATTGTCACCGATTGCACAACGCCCAAGACAATCAACGACAGACCGACACAACAAATTATCGTAACCGCCCACCAAGGCAACGATATCGATATCAGCGACAGGCCGATTATCAAAATAATCACACCGCCCGCACAAAAAGCTGTGAAAAGCCAATTGCTCAAAAAGCGTATTTGTTGCTTGTCATTACTCATGCTCGTCAATCCCTACGCTATAAATTTATCACGCTCTCGGAACAATGTCAACGGGTTTGGGATTACAAAATGGGAAGGTGCGGAAAATGAGCTCGTCACATCTCGGCGTCTCATGTCGCCTAATGAAAACGATGCTTTCGGCATCTAATGAAAAATGAAGCGAAGCGCGAGCATATTTATCTCGCGCTTCTGTTACCTCTTCACTATTCGCTATTACTTCTTACTTCCAAAAATCGGCGTAGACGAAAGTGAAGAGTGAAGAGTGAATAAGTAAAAATCCGCACCGGTCCCGCCGCAAAAAAAAAGACCGTCGCTTTCGCAACGACCTTTTGGTAGCGGGGGCGGGACTTGAACCTCGCGACCTCCGGGTTATGAGCCCGGCAAGCTACCAACTGCTCCACCCCGCATCACAACGGTGTATTGATTTTCCTCAAACGCAATACGATTGTGAACAGATTATATCACTTGAGAATGATTTTGTCAACTGTTTGATAGCTGTTTGTCGCCGCTATAACTTCGCATTTTTGCCTAATTATGAAAATATATGACGAATTTTGTACTTATTTATTGTTTTATATCCACATAGTTATGTTTTCATTATTTACTACTCCATGTTGTAGCAACAGTTGATTATACGTCCATATATTGTTTTGATGCTGAAATTATATAATAATACATTTTCTTTTATCGGCACCCGAAAGACGAATTTTTTGCGTAAATTAGACATTTTTTAGGGTTAATGTATGAATTATCTTGACAAAACCGCACTAAAATGGTAAAATAATCGTACTTTCTTTGTGTTTTACCGAGCAATCGGAGCCAATATGACTAACAGACCTTTATTCAAACACAAATCGGCTTTAACCAAGCGCCGTCTTATAATATTCTTTATATTGTCGACCATCATTGCCGTCTCGGTAATGACGGGCTTTTCGTCCGGTCTGAACAGTGACGGCACGATTTACACCGCCGACGGCGAGCGCATCGTCATGTGGAAGGACCTGCCCGAGGAAGGCACTCCCGAGGACTATGACCTGCTCTCCAACGTCAGATTTGTTTCTCAGCGCATTTATATGTCGCCCTATTACCGAGGCGTGACGGAGGGCCTTGTCGTCGCCAACGTCGGCATGGGCATAAAGTATAAGCAGAACGTCGACAACATCAGAGTGGTCAAGGGCAATACGATCTTCGTGCAGGCGATATCATCGTCGTCGTTGAAGAGCGTTGCCGAGCAAAGATATTATGTGGGCAACAACGTTTTCTACCGCCCGTCGACTTCGGCAAGCGGCGGGAATGCTACGTTTGCCGACAATATCAGAAAGTTCGATACCGACGAGTACTACAAGGCCTACGGCGTTATTCCCAACGAGCTGACCAAGCTCAAGATTGACGAGACCACAATACTGTCCGTCCGAGACGACAACGCGCAGTCTACCGTTGCGGCGAAAAACGCTTCGCCCGACGACGGCGCGGCATTGACCTTTGAAGTGCCGCAATCGCTCGTGCCCGACAACGAGGGTAATTACAGCGTTACGCTCGATCTCGACCCTGCCGAGAGCACCAAATATTCGCGCAACGAGGTGCGCACGCTCGCAGGCGCCGACCAGAATCCTCTGTACCACTCGTCGGGTGTGACTATCAAGTTTACGAGCGAGTGGAAGCCTATAGCGGTGATAACGTTCGACAACTACGACCTTGCGCTTCCCGTGCTCGGCGCGATGAACTGCTCCACCACCATGACGGAGTACTTCTACGACATCGACGACGAGAACGGCGAAATCCCCGAGCAAAGCTTCTTCGAGGAACGCATGGGCGACGTCGACGGCGGCGAACTTCCGTCCGGTCAGCCTGCGCCCGCAGACTATCTCGCTACGGCGTTTGCAAAATACCTCGACGGCTCGGCCAACCTCGACCTCGTAGCGGACATCAATATCGCCGGAGTCGCCATAGACAACCTCGCGCTGTCCGTCGACATCGGCACAATGAACATCCGTGCCAAGCTCGACGAGCTTGCAATCGAATACTCGGACAACAAAGTTTACATAACTCTCAACAAAATAAAAGGCTACTTCACGGTAGACAAGTTCACCTCATTGTTAAACGACCCGACAGTAGCTTCTCTTATCGGCGGGCTCGGAGATCTTCCCGACTTTGACAACCTGTTGAGCGGCGATATACTCTCCACCGTTTTCGGCGCATGCGAAATGACTTCGACGGACGGCGTGACGTGCATCCGCCTGCCCTTCGATTTGGCCGAAGGCATTTCGATCGACGCGTCGCTTTACATATCGGACGAGGACATGTCGCTCGTCTCAATCAAGGGCATCGTCAAGGCGTTCGGCGTCGAGATCAAGCTGAACGCAAAGCCCAAAACCGCCAAGTTCCCGCAAGTCGACGAAACGTACGCCTGCCTTGACTATGCGCTCGACTTTATACCCGACGCGATCGCCACAATCAAGAGCACGACGTATGGCGTAAGCGGCAGCGCTAAGTTTATCGATTACGAAATTGACATAGACGCGTACATAGACCGCGGCGACGGAATCAAAGTAGACGCCACGCTCGGCGTGTTCGGGCTGGATATCGGCATTAAATATATAAACGGCGATATCTACATCGCTGCGGGCAATATCAACATACATGCCAAGCCCGACGACCTGACCGCCGTCATGGACGTTGTGGGCAAGTTTACCGACGTCGATATCAAAGAAGTATTGGGCATCGACGTTATGGAAAAATTGCTCGGCCAAGAAATCACTCCCGAGCTAATCGACAAATTCATGCCGCACACAGTCGCCGAGTGGATTGCCACCGTCAAATCGTTGAATGTGACGGAAAACTCGCTCGATCTCAGCTTGTTATTGCCATCTACCCCTATAAATATAGGTCTTACCCACGCGAACGGCAAGCTCGACGGGGTCAAGCTCGACGCAAGTCTCGTCATGCTGACCAAGATAACCAGGATATCCGCCGACCTCGATATAACCACCCCTTCCAAAAAAGAAGTAACCGCTCCGACAGACTATGTCGAGCTGTCCGACCTGCTCGACCTCGTTCCGACAATCGAAGCGTTGATGAGCGCGAAGGCGTTTAACATCAATCTCGGCGTGGACGTAGTGGGATATCATATCGACGGCGACGTAACTCTCGCAACAGACGGCGGGATTTCCGCAAGCGGCACAATCTCCGCTATCGGACAAAGCGCCGATTTAGTGTATATCGACGATTCGATTTACGTACAGCTCGGCAACGTCAAGCTAAAGCTCGCGGTTTCGGACATTCCGTCACTTCTCGCCCACTTCGGCATAGAGCTTCCCATTGACTTGGGCGACGGCCTCGATCTCGGTGCACTCGTTGAGAACATCGACATTCCGTCCGTTCTCGGCCTTGCGCTCGGCACGGTCAAGTCGATTGAAAAGGTCGACGGCAACATTGCGGTAAACATCGAGATTGCGGGCGTTGCCGCGACCGTAACCGTCGGCGACGATATCGGCCTCGCGCTCTCGATCGGTGGCGTTGACATAATCGCCACGCTGACTGCGTTAGACTCCGCGCCCGCCATTACCCCTCCCGCCGACGGCGACAAATATATAAACGTTGCCTCTCTCGGTGAAACAATCGACGGGGTGCTCGAAATTGTAGAGAGCAAGGCGTTGAGCGGCGAAGTCGCGCTTACTGTGGGCGGCAAAACTTTCAACGCAGGTCTTGCCATTACGTTTGACGACGGAATAAGGGTGCGCGTCACCGAGGACACTCTCGGACTCGAGGCGGTAGTTTTTGCAGATCTCGGCGATATAAGCGCCACGACAATATATATAAAGGTAGCGGACATCAAAGTTTGCGGCACGGTCGCCGACATCAAACAATTGATTGCGGCAATCACTCCCGCTCTTCCCGAGGACATCGCCGGCATAGTCGCCGACCTGTTTGAAAAGCTCGACGGAGACAATTTGCCCGACATGAACGAAATGTCGCCGACAATAATAGCCGGCATCGCCGACAAAGTACTCGGCATGATAAGCTCTCTCACCGATACGGGCGACGGCCTCGCCGCGACAATCGCCGTCAACGATACGACTATTTACGCGACGGTCGGAAAAGACCTCGGCACTATCGGCGTCAGTTTGACGGCGTTCGGCAAAGAAATCGGCGTAGAAATCACCGCAATCACCGCGAGCGCCAATCCCATTGCGGCGATCGCAGATTGTACGCCCGTAGCAAAACTTATGCCCATCGTCGACGCGGTAATCCCTTATGTCGGCGCAAACTGCCTGACGGTTTCGATTTCGGGTGCGCTCGACCTCGACGACGAGGGGAAGCCCGTTGCAATAAGCGGCTATGTTACCGTAGAACTAAATCCCGTCAAAGCGGAAATATCTCTCAACATAGGCGACGTCCGCCTCGGCATAACATACGACGGACAAAACGTATTCTTGGATATCGACGGCAAGCTCAAGCTGTCGTGCGCCGCGACCGCGGACGGAATAGCGGAAATACTCGACGATTTGCGCGCCGCGTTCGACGGAATAGAAGAACTTGAAGGCGCCGGCACTACGCTCAACAAGATTAAAGAGCTTGTCACCTCTCCTATCGAGTTCGACATACTGTCCATACTCAACGACATAAAACTTACAAGCGGCGACTTAGAGCAAACGTCGTACATAACGCTCGGCTACAAAGATATGTTGAGCGCTACGATAGGCATGGCCGACGGAGCGCTCTGTTCGCTCGACCTCGACGTTACGCTCGACGGCAAGACAATAGCTCTATCATCCGCAGTCGGCGTAGACGTTGACGGAGCGATAACACTCGATACTTCTTACGATTTCGTATCTGTCGACATCACGCTAAACCGCGACGACAATGCCGAAGTCGGCGCTGTCAATCAAAGCGAGTACACGACGGTCAAATCTCTCATCGGCTACGTCAGACCGATTATCGAGCTGGCGCTAGACGCAATGAATGCAAAGACAATTTCGCTCGACGTCAATGCAAGGATTACTCTAAACAGCGGCGAATATCTGGACATAGAGAGCAAAGACCTTGTTATATCGATAGGCGATACCGTAGCTGTCAGCGGTCGACTTGTGCTGTTCGCCGGCACGGGCGAGGACAGCGAAACGGTGATAGCCGTCACCTTCGTCGACAACGAGGTGTACGTACAGCTTGGCGGCATAATGCTCAAGCTCAATACGGTTTCGGATATAGACAGGTTGTACGAGCTTGCCGGCAAGTACCTGCCCGACTATCTCACGGAGGAACTCGGCAAACTTCTCGGCAAGGTCGAAGGCACGAGTGCGTTCAGCGATATCGGCCTCGTAGTCGACAAGATTACGGCAATCGCATCCTCGCCGGACGTCAAATCGGCGCTTGTCAACCTGCTCGGCGGCTATGGCGGCCTGTCGTCGGACAGCACTTTGAAGAAGCTTCTTTCCATGGTGTCGCTGACCGCGACGGAAGACTCTATCACCGTGGGTGCCGATCTCGGATTTATTTCGCTGTCGGCAACGCCCGTCATCACGGCGGATATGCTTACCGGCGCGACGATAACGACCAACTTGATGGGCGCGGACGTTTACATCACGGCTTCAAACCTCGATATATCAGATATCGAGACGACGGTGCTCGCTCCTGCCGACAGTGACGAATACGTATCTGTCATGGACTTTGTCTCAATAATCGACAACCTCGTCGGCACATTCACAACTCGCACCGACGACGGCTCGATTACGTTTGAGATAGCCGACTTCGAGTTTGACTACTTGGCCAAGACCGAGGACGGCACAAGCGTGACGATCAAGAACATGTCGGGATACTCGGCGTTGAAAGGCAAGTTCACGCCGCACACCACTCCCGCCGTCATGGACGGCGATATAGAGGTTGCGCCCGAAACGACGGAGTACGGCGTTTCGCTCGAAATGCACGTCACACTCGATCTGCCCGCGTCCGCCGCAAAGCTCGGCACGCTCGGCATAGAACTGTACCTATTCGACGACTACCCCAATTCGCCGCTTGCATATCTCAATTACACCGAGTTCTACGGCGACAGCAACAAGAACATCGGCGAGCTTGTGTCGATCGACGCGCAGTCCGTACTGCAAATACTCGCCGCCGCTATGGATATAATCGGCGTAAACGACGACACGGTGGAAGCGCTTTTGGGCAAGTACCGCCGCGATATCGATACGACGTTGTTCGACTCGATGGATATCGTCGGGCTCGACAATCTTAAATCTCTCCTCGACGGCTTGACAGAAGCCATCGACGAGGCTAAGCTCGGGCTAAGCGACGTCAAGCATGCTCTCAACGCCGTGATGACTGCGGGCAGTATCGACAATCTGCGCGACAATCTCGACGATATAAAAGATACTCTGGGCTCGGCAATCGAGCATATTCAAAATGCGATACAAGCATTTGTGACAGACGACACGGACGGCGGTCAGTCCGAACCGACAGAGCCCACACCGCCCACCGCGAGCGCAATGCGCGGCGAGCAGGTCAAGAGCGTGACGGACGGCATCAAGATTACGCGCGGCGTCGGGTATATTTCCGCGGACGTCGACAACACGCTGACGACAGGAGCCGACGGCTACGCCAACATAACGGTATTCGAAGAGAACAACACGATAACGGGCGTAGATATAGAAAACCTCGACGCAAACACCTCGCTCGTTAACGGCAGGATAACGTTCACGTCGGGCAAGGAGCTTGAGTTCTCGCCCATCCCTACCGCGCCGAGCTACTCGACGTATTCCAACCTCGCCCACCTCAAGCACATACTGTTCGACATAATGAACACGGCAAACCTTATGGAGTTTGATATAGGTGGCTACGACACGTCCGACTCGATAGACGTTTCACTCGATCTCAAAAACATTTCGGGCGGCGCACTGCTCCAATACCTCGCCAAGCTCAATATATCAATCAAGTACAATATCAAGGTCAAGCTCATACCTTCCGGCATCGACGAGCACGGCAAAACGACTTATCAGACGGCAGTTGCCCTCGAGCTGTTCTACGAGAATTGCACCGCTAAAATACTCGGATCGAATGTGACGGTCATACCCGACTGCGTGACAAGGCTGTACTTCTATGACAACGTTCTGTACGTGCAAGGCATATCTGAGTGGAACAACTACAAGACTGTCGTCGGCGACGTTGACGTCGTTTATACGGCGACGCGATACAAGACTCCGGGGCTTGTCTGGACCGGTTATTCGTACAGCGATAGCTTTACCGCTGACTATAAGGTGGACGGTATGCAATATGTAAATGTCGCGTACACAGTTGACGAATTTGTGTATATGTTGGGTCACGACATGAAGAAGTTCCTCAAGGAATTCCTGTTCTATCTCGTGCCCGTCAGCAAGAGCTTCTACATCAACGTCAATCTTCAAGACACGATAGCAGACCTCATCCCCACTTCGGACACGACGGTCGAGAAAACGGAAGACACCTTTGCCCGAATATTCAAAGGATATAGCTACGACGGAAGCAAGCATTCACTCACAATCGGACTGAAAGAGCTCGCAGGCAACGCCTCGCTGTCCGACGTCAATATCGAAATTGTGGGTCGGAACGACGGCGACGATGACGAAGGCAAGCTTCTCAACAACTATATCTCGAGCCTTATGGTCAATACCTCGATACAAGACGGACTCGTCACAGCCACGCTCAACGCGTCGCTCAACAACGTAAGAGTGACCGACCGCGACACCATAGAGAGCAAAGGACTTGCGCCCACCGACGTCACCGAGAAGAATGCTACATTCAAGCACAACGGCAAGAATTATGTCAACTACTCCTACTTCGAGTACGACACGCTGTACACTCTCGACGGCAATATTTACGATACGGCCGACGGAAGACTGTATGTAGACCACGGCAAGTTCGTCGATGTTTACCCGCTCAGCGGCGCCGCGTCGTACACGAGCACTGTCAGCAACGGCCAATGTGAAGTTGACAAACCGAGCAACAAGGGCTATGTGGTAGGCGATACGCTGTGGAAGTACAAACATACGTATAATCTGAACGACAGCTGCTATCTCGCAAGCAAGTACAACTACACTTACTATGTCGGAACAAACGCCGACGGCTCAAAGTATATTTATAGGCTTGACGGTGGCAGTGTCGTACCGGTTGCGTCCAAGAGCATAATAGGCAGCCTCCTCGCCGAGACGGTAAAGGGCATCGACGGCAAGATAGTCTCTCTCAACAACCGGGCGGGCGGCGTACAATGGTCGCGGCCGTGGCAGGCCTCCTACGAAGCGTCGATTCCGGCGTAATTGACTAAAATCAATAAAACCGCCCTTTTCGCATTTAGTGAATAAGGCGGTTTTTTATTGCTTAAATATCAGATTTTATCTACTATTTCGCCGCAGGCATTTTTGCCGATGAATGCTGCGAGTTCTTTGACTTTATTTTTGAGCCCGATTAAGATTTTGATATACAGCGCGCTGTACGTTATGCCGCGACACTGCACTATGTTCTTGCCGAACACCTGCCCGTCGTACCGCTTTCTTCCCACCGTCAAAAACATGGGGATGTCGGGGTGCGCGGCGGCAAACTCGTTGAACTTGACCGAATTGACTGCGCCCGAACGGTACGAGGAATGAAGCACCGCCGAATATCCGTTGACATTGAACGCACTGTAATCGAGCCCGACGTACGGCAGAATACACAACACCTTCTGCCCCGCTATATCGAAGTCGAGCCCGTGCATCAGCCCACTGTCGACAAAATCGCACGACCCGCCTATCGAATAGAACATATTCTCATGGAGCTGGGCGGGAAGTATTCTCGCTCCGTGGTGTACGGTGGGCGCAAGCCCGGGATTCTTGTAAACAACATACACGCCGCGCTTGCCTTGTTTTATAAACGTTTTTGCCGCTTGCAGGATGTCAAAACCGTTACTCGCCGGCTCGTTGAGCGGCAGGTCGGCGGGACACATTACGATGGGAATACGAGTATTGCTGTATGCGTACGCGAGATACGACGACGAGAAAGCGAGCCCATCCGTTCCGTGCGTAATGATTATGCCGTCGGGACATGTCTTCATCGCTCGCTCGACCGCGCCGTAAAGCTTGTACATATCGTCAAAGCTTTCCCTCTCGCTATGTATGGTAACGTCGTCGATTACGGTCTGCGCGTCAATTATAGCTTGTATCTGCGCCGTCGCCGCAGGGGTAAGCTTGATTACTCCTTCCGCGTTCTTCCGTCCCCCGATAGTGCCACCCGTCGCAATTAGCGCAATATTCATTTTCCACCTCTCAATAACTCGTAAAGATAGAACAAAACGACCGCATGGTCGAAGGCGGTCTTGCCGCAGTCGACTATGCGCGTCTTGTTTAGATCTACCTTGCCGAAGCTGTCTCTGACTATATCGAGCTCGGCCGAAAAGCTCTCGTTATCCGCCGAAAACTCGAGCTTAGCCCGCTCCTTCCCCTCGGACCCTGCCGAAGAACATTTCACGTCAAACCACACGGCATTCACCGCGTCGTCGCCGCCGACGGCGGCGATATCACCGTCCACGACAGCGTAAAAGATTACCGTGATATTACGCCAGCGCGGGTCGCGTTTAGGGCTCGACGCTGTGACAAGCTGACGGAGAGGAACTCCTTTTACGCCCGTTTCTTCATACAGCTCGCGCGCTGCCGCACTTTCGCAGTCCTCGTCGCTTTCTACAAACCCGCCCGGAAAAGCGTATCTACCTATAAAAGGATGCCCGCCACGCTCAATCATCAGCACGCGCACGCCGGACGGTTTTGCGGCACACAGAACGGCGTCCACCGTCACGGACGGACGAAAATATTGCGTCACGTCGTAGTCGCGCAAAAATTGCTCTTCCGTTTTCCCGTTTTTGTCAAGCCTGTCCATGATGCCGTGCCTTAAGAAGGCTCGTCACAAGTGACGAATAAATCTTGTGCAAGAGCCTTGAGTATAGATAATTATACTCTATAGAATGAAATTTAGCAAGCAAAAAAGGGCAAAAATATCGGCCAATATAAATTTACAGCTTCTCTATCAGGTCGAGAAATTTCTTTGCGCGGTCGTGATCGAGTGCGGCGAGATATTGCGTCAAACGGTCGAAGTTATCGGCCTTGCTTCGCGCATACGGGTTGAAGCATTTGTCGCCGCGCGCTTCGATCTTGTTTATCACACTTTCCACTCTGTCGCGGTGCGCGACGAGCACCGAGCGGTACTTGTTCTGATAGCGTAGCGCGAGCTTGCCGTCACCTTTGGAAAGTTCGAGTATCGCGGCGCGTACCGATTTTCCTGCCGCCTTGGATACAAGGATGTGCTCGATGAGAGAGTCTATCTCTTTTTCGGTAAAGGGGACGAACGCCGCGCGTTTTACACCGTGCGTTTTGATGCCGAGCTTTGCCGCCACCTCGGGAACGAGCTCGAAAGTCTTAGCCTGCGCATAGTAATAATTCCTGACCGAATTGACCGACTTGCCGGTGCGCTTTGACATTTCGCCAAACGCCGCGGACAAACCTTTGCCGCACTTTCGCATATTGTCGCACATTTCGAACAGCTGTTTTGTCTGCTCGATCGTCCAGTTCGCTTGATTGTTCATGATGATTTCCTCCATACGCCCGAATTGTACCCGCATGAGCTCAAAATTATACGGATAAATCGAAAGAAAACATCATAAATATAGCGTATGGAACTTCATATCAAGACAGAATTCGATTGTGTATTGATGATAAACGGCGAATTGTTCGAGCGCGCCGACACTATCCACGTGCCCGAGTACGACGTCGTATACGTCACTGTTCTGCCGCTCAAGATTACTCTTCTTCCCTACACCGTCAAACTGTGCGGCGGCGAAAATACTTCGAGCGAGGTGTACAGCGGCGTAAGGCTTGACGAAAACCACTACCTTCTTACATTGTCGCCGAGGTATATGACGGTGTATGCCACTGCGCCCATTCCTCCGCCCGCGCCCGCTTCGCCGATAGCGCGGCTGTTCTCGCTGATTAAAAACGGCGACTTGAATTCCGCACTCAATATGCTAAGCGAGGACCTGAAGCAAACTATAAACAAGTCCGACCTCAACGAGTTCTTCTCGGGCTACGACCGCATAGCCGAATGCACTTGGAACGACGGCAACAAATTTTATCTCATAGGCAACGCGGGCGCCAAGCTACACTCTTATTCAATGAAAGACGAATTCATAGACGACATAATCGAGTGCGAATAACCGCCTACAATCTCGTCGCAAGCAATCATATCACGCAACACCTGCTCGGATTTGAAACTTTGGACGAATACTTTGACTACATGGAATTTATGCAAGCCAAAGCAAAACGAAACCGAG